>JAKAVO010000030.1 GCA_021817255.1 Thermoplasmata archaeon | reverse complement strand
TTGTTGAATTTCTCCCTTGAAAGGCCAAATCCAGCAGTTCCAATTCTTGAAAGATCTCCTGCAGGAGTGCCCCATGCAAAGTACCCCCTGCTGAATTTCGATCCCAGATATACATTAACGTTATCCTGATCTTCAAACCTGTTCGCAGCATCAACCTGGTATGCAGAAACAACTCTCCTGAACCTCTGGCCTGGAAAGAGCAATTTTCTCGTTATGCTATTCGCCCCGTCCGCACCAATTACTGCCATTGCATCCAAATTCTGGATATTTGAATTTTCCCTGAATATTACTGAAACTTTTCCTTCCTGTTTCTTTATATCAATTACCCTTGCATTAAGCCTCAGGTCAACTCCCTTTCCAATAGCCATTGCTGCTGCGTCCTGGTCAAAACGGTCTCTTTCAAGCACAACCGTCTCCTCATCCTTGCTTATTTTTATATGGTTTCCATTGGGGAAGTATACGTTCGCACCGTGCACCCTGTTAACGACAGAATCCGTTTTGACCATTGATGTCACTCTTTGTGACACAAGCCCTGTGCATTCAACTGGCTTTCCAATGGACTGGTGCTCCTCCAGCTGGGTTACCTTAAACCCTTTTCCTGCAAGATGCTGTGCACAGTAGGAACCGCTTGGTCCACCTCCTATGACCAGAAAATCAATCAAATGAGCCCTCCATAAAACTGTCTAGTGTCATATTTCTGCCATTTGGAGAGCGTTGGGCCTTCTTTCCACTTTTTGATGCCTGCTCAGCTAAGTGAATTGGCATGCCAAGGCTTTCAAAAACCCTGTTTACTGTTTCTTCTACCCTCTTTGCATAATACAGCCAGTCTGGAGCAAATTCGAATTTATTGCCATCTATAAATGGCTCAACTTCCTGGGGTGTCACCTTGCTATTGGTTACAATCCATGATACTTTCATTCCGGGAATGAATCTTTCACCCATTTCTTTTAACTTTCTTGCCGCCCTCACATTTGCCATTGAATCAGCGTTTGCATAAGATGATGAATCTTTTACAGACCTTGAAATGACAAGTTTCGAGATGTCTATTGCCTTATCTCCTCTCATCAGTTTTTCGATCACATCTTCCGAATTTTTTCTTGCACCTTCTGTATCTTTCTTCATCAATGAATCAAATACAGACTGCAGAAGTTCACTCTGCAAATCGAATGAATCTGTTCTCCTGACTTCGTAACCCCTTACGAGCATTTCTCCGGCACCGTCCTGTGGATAGACAATCATTCCAACATATCTTTTCTTTGCCCCATGAGAGAAAAATGGATCCATTATTTTCTCAAATTCTATGAGAATGTCGAGATTGCTTGAGATTTCCCTGCTCAGGTCTTTTCCCATTTTTATTGCTTCACTCAGTTCTTCTTTCCCGGATTCGATGAACACACTGTCAGTATCGCCATAGATTACCTTGAGATTTTTCTTCTTCAGTTGATCTATAAGGCCAATTATAGTGGTTCTTGCAAAAGACGTGACTGAACTTCCGAGTTCTGGGTTAGTGAATCTGTAGAATGCGGATGCCAGAACTCCGTAAAAGGTATTCATGAGAATTTTTATTGCGTTTTGGACACCATCAAGATATTCCCTTTCATCTCCAGTCGCCTGTTTCATCTGCTTCTTTACCTGATCTCTTCGATCCATCAGTGTTTGAAGCAATTCCGGTATCAGCCCTTTCCTGGTTGTTGGCTCCAGGAATCTTGCACCTGTTGGTGACACGATAGTTCCTTTTTCATTTAAAGTTGTGAAACAAATATTGTATTTCATGATAATGGAAGGATACATGCTCTTGAAGTCCAGCACAATCACCATATCATATAATCCGGCTCCAATTGACTCAACGTGCCCCCCTTCGATTGCCCTGTCTTTCAGCATTTGGCTGGCCGTCATTGGCACTGCTATATTTCTCTGTGTTGCAAGCCTTATAAGAAGCGAGTCCACATAATTGCTTGTTCCGCCGTTTGTAGTGTCCTCAAGTGGAAGTTTTGTTACGGTTGACATGAACATGTTTCTATCCACAACCCTTATTTTCTCCATTATCCTCAGAGTCAGATCTGCATCCTTTATGCAGTATTCTATTACTTCCCTGGGCCTTCTTCTGTACTCTTCCATTATATTAAGCCGGTCCACATCGTCCTTTCCTTCATTTAAAAGCTCCATTGCAACATAATTGAGAGTTTCATGTTTTGGCCTGAGTATTTTCTTTACATTCCACCACACATCACTGATTATTCTGCCCTTAACCCTCCAGAATTGGCCGTTTATCCTTCTTGCCTTCGACCCATCCCTGCCAATTTCCAGGTTTAATCCGTATTTTTCCATCCTGTATTCTATAACGGGAAGATCGTAACCATCAATGTTGTACCCAATTATTATATCCGGGTCCTTTTCCAGGACAAGTTTGTTGAAATTTGACAGGATTTCTTTCTCTCCGCCTGTTATTGCACCCTTCTCTGCGTCAGCATTTTTATTGCTTCTGATGGAGTATCCAATAACTATAATCTGGCCATAGGTATCACCATCTTCAGGAGGAAATGCATTTTCAATATCAAAGCTTAAAACCTTCACATCGGGAGTGAAATCATCAGTTGCCTTAATATTATTGATATCTGATTTTACCACAATATCTGTGTTGTACCTCCCTTTATCCAGGACTTCTTCACCTTCTACCAATATACAGGCGCCAAGATCGAGATCGTAAACGAACCTGTGATGAAATGGTATGTCTGCTGCCATGACCGTTGAAACGAACAGGGATCTTAACTCCGGGACTTTATATGGGTGGTTCACGTAAATTCTTATGGCTCTCCTCGTCTCACCCTTCACCCACAGTTCCAGTTCCTCCATTCTCTTGAATTCCGGATTTTTCTTAATCCCCTCAACTTCCTGTTCCCTTGGATCTATTACATCAAAATATGGATCAAACCCCGGGCACAGCACAGTTGCTGATGCGCCATCAGGAGTTCTTCCAAAAATCTCTACTACGGTGTCAGATGTCCTGTAAGAGGATGAAATGATTCTAAGCCTTATTTTCATCGATTAAAGATGTAAACCCGGCTTAAAAGAATATCCATTATTTTGAAAATTGAAAATAGTCAAATAAGATCAACATCAGCGTGAATATAATGACTGGATTGTTTAGGGCAATATACATGCCAATTAGATCCATCTGCAATGAAGTGAACTTTTATTCGGGGAAGATTCTTCTTTTTCCCAAGAGTTGCACCGTTATTTTGGAACACAACGTTTTAATATTCTGGAAAAATATGCCCATGTTCAGGGGAGCCTTTGGCTGAGAGGATCTACGGATCGACCCTTTGAACCTGACCCGGATAATGCCGGCGGAGGGAGAAGATGGAAATATCGTATACAGAAATAGAAGTAGTAATTGCTTGTCACATTGATCAAATAGAGGGGGTATTTTATGAATAAATACAGGTTCTCCTTAATGGCCTCAACATCGTTTTCATTTATCTTCTGGGGAATTATTGGAACCATAGGCCCACTTGCTGCTTCCGGTTCAATTATTGGCAACATGAATCATACAGGGAAACTTATATTTCTCCTGGTTGGGCCACTTGTTGTACCCGCAGGAAACCTTTCAATGGGCCTTCTTGCAGATGCAATCGGGAGAAAGAAGGTTTTTCTCATTACAATGTCTTTCTATACAATTGGCGTAATAGTGATCAGCGTCAGTTATACTTTTACTCCATTGCTTATTGGGCTTTTGCTGGCACAATTCGGCGTTGGTGGGGAGGAACCATCCTCTCTCTCCCTGGTATCAGAAAATACTGACGCTGACAAAAGGCCATTCTGGCTGACCATTCTAACGAACATGGATAACATAGGAAGTGCAATAATGGCAGGGCTTTTCTTTATTGTTGTAAATGACTTCCAGGACAGGGCTGTCCTCCTGATAGGATCGCTGTTGCTCATAGCCTTCATAGTTGCGCTCAGAAGAATAATCCCAGAGTCACAGATGTGGCTGAAGGAATCCGGAAATAAGAAAGAATCAGAAATGGAGAGAGAAAGAATTCAGCTGGGAGACGATGGAGACAGAGTTTCGCAACCCAATCTCCTTACCTCTTTTATATTTCTGGGAGTTATCGCTGTTTCCCAGTACCTGACATTTGGGCTTATGGCGTATGTTCTTGCCCCCGTGGAATTTCCAAACAGTTCTGAAGACGATGCCATAATATTCATAGCCCTTCTTGGATCTTCGGTTGCAGGGTTTATCGCAGCCCCACTAATAATGAGAGGAAGGAAAAATTATACCCTGCTTTCATTTCTTTTTGGAACGATTACAATGGTTGCGATATTTATCATGGTCCCTTACCTGCAAAACATGTTAATTTTTCTCCCACTTCTCTTTGCGAATATGTTCATGAGTGAATTTGCATATGCATCAAGATCTGTACTGGAGCCAGAACTATACGGAACCAAAAACAGATCTACCCTTATAGGGCTAACAAGGTTGTGGCCAATGATTGCCTACCCAATTTTCACTTACTATACCAGCAGCCTTAACCTCTATGATTTTCTTCTCGTGAATGTCATTCTGTGGACGATTGGCCTTGTTGCCTCCATATACTGGTTTTACCATGGGATCGAAACTAAAAATGTAAATATAGACTATCTTTCAGCCGAAAGCTGATTCTTTCTTTTTATTTTTAACCATAAAATCAAAAAATTTTGCCTTTCTAAATTTTTTCCATATTTTAACACAGGGAAACAATCCAAATTTTATAATAACAGCATGTAAATTACTATGTGTGAAGATTAATGGCATCGATTATAGAAATGGTAGATAATTATGGAAGGTACAGAAGAGATGTGCTGAATCTTCAGGCATCTGAAAATTTCCTCTGCTCGCACGTGAAAATGGCACTTGGAACAGATCTTGGCGGCAGATATTCCCACGTGATGCCAGATGGGCGAAATGCTTATGGCGGCACTGAAATGATTGAAAATATTTTCAATGAAACAGAAAAGACAATAAAAACGCTATATAATTCAAAATTTGCTGAGATCAGGCCTGTGGGAGGCCATATAGCCGCCGAAGTTGCACTTCTCAGCACTGTGAAAAAGAATGATACAATAATGGCAATCGCGGAGGAAAATGGCGGGTACACCGGTTACATGGAGAATTACCTGCCGCAGATGTTTGGCTTTAAGACAGAATTGATTCCTTATAACGAGGAAAAGCAGGAAATAGAGTATGATTTATTTGAAAAGAAAGCACTTGAGGTTAAACCGGCTGCGGTTGTTCTTGGCCAATCTTTTATAGTCAAACATTACGATCTCGCAAGGATAAGAGAAATATGCGATAAGGCAGGTTCAAAGCTGATTTATGATGGCTCCCACGTCATGGGGCTAATTGCAGGCAAAAAGTTTCAGCCGGATGCTTTGAAATATTCTGACATCCTGCTTGGATCCACACATAAAACATTCTTTGGGCCACAGGGAGGCATAGCCCTTACGAATGACGTGGAACTATACGAAAAATTGAAAGAAAACGTGGTGTGGAAAACAATGGACAATTACCATCCAAACAGAGTTGCAGCCCTTGGCATAGCGGCACAGGACCTGATAACATTTGGGGAGAGTTATGCAGGATGGATTGTTTCAAATACGTACTCCCTTGCCAGGACCTTGAATGACGCGGGAATTGGAATAAAATATGGGCCATGGTATTCTGAAAGCCACCAGATCCTTCTTTCTAAAGACAACTTTTCCAAATACGGAGATTTCAGAACAATCAGCACAAAGTTGGGAAACAACAGAATTATAGCGGACACAGAAGGAAGACTGGGAACAGCCGAGATCACAAGACTTGGGCTGACTGATATGGTGACGCTAGGTGAAATTGTGGCAGATGCCATAAAAGGAAAAGATGTGAGGAGCAGAATTACAGAGTTCCTTAGAAACTCAAATATAAAATTTTGCAGGTGAAAATATGAAAACTGTTGAAGAAATAATGACCGAAAATCCGTTGACAATTGATGAGGAAACGACAGTATCTCTTGCCCTGACAAGGATGCGGGACAACAAAGTTGCCCAGCTTCCGGTTGAATCAGAAAAAAAATATGTGGGCATGATCAGCCACAGAGATATACTGAGGAGAAAAAGTTTGCACCTTAACTCAAAAATAAAAAATTTCGTGGTAAGGGCTCCTGAACTTAAGAAGGAAGATACCCTTGAAAAAGCAGTAAACCTCCTGACGGACAGCGCCATAGGTGCGCTGCCGGTTGTAGAAAAAAGGAAAATTATAGGACTGGTATCAAGAACGGATATTATAAAAAATCTTGAAGATTTCAAGGACATGAAGAATTTTCAAACGTTTGATCTGATGCAGGACGCCTATTTTGCAAATCCGGATGAAGATATGGAAAACGTGATGGAAAAGGTCAGGTCTCATGATGCTGATACAATAAATGTGGCTGATGAGAAATCGAATCTTTTGGGCCTCCTCAGAATCGAAAATGTTCTTGATTATGAGATGAAAACGAAGGAAAGAGTCAGGAAAGGCGACTTTACAGGTGAAAGAAACCATCCTGATATAGATATAAAATCACTCATGGAGCCTGCTGTTTTCTGTTTTGAGAATGATAGCCTCCTGGACGCTTCTGAAGAACTGGCTAAAAATCATCTTCATAACATAGCAATCTGCGACAGGGGCAAGAGAATTGTTGGTGTTCTGACCGTTGATGATATAATAAGTTCAATAAGGTCGAAGGAAAGCACAGAGGGTATACTTGTAAATGTCTCAGGGCTTGGTGCTGGAGATACCGATCTGTATTCGACAATATATTCCATGGTGGAAAAGTTCACCGACAGGTTTTCCAAGATTGAGAATATAAAAAACGGCACGCTGAACATTCACGTGGTTAAGCACCACGGAGAAGAGGGGAGAATCAAGTACTCCGTAAGAACAAGGCTCATGGGCAGAAAAATCAATATGACGGAAAGTTCTTCAGGATGGAATTTTGGCAGGGTCCTTTCCAATGTTTTTGATAATTATGAAACAAGATCGAAAAGGGAGAGGGAGAAGAATTCACCATGATTGAGTTGATGGACAGGATACTTGAGAAACTCGAAAAGGGTTCAAAGTACGGTGAAGTGCGCTACATGTCAGGTGAAGGCACCCAGTCTTCAATGCGAAATTCCGAGTTTCAGGGAGAGGCTACCTCCTCTGGAGAGGGAATTGCAGTTCGGGCACTGAATGAGTCCATAGGGATGGGCTTTATCTCCTCATTTGACCTTGGAAAAATAGAAGAAGTTGTGGACAAAGTTTTAAGAAACAGCCACAGAAATGGAAGAAATGGGTTGTTCACTTCAGGCGGAGTGAAAGACAGATGGGATGCCCTGGGGAAACATAAAGTTGAGGACATACAGAGTTCAGACAGAATTGAATTGATGAAAAGCATAGACGAAATGATGAAATCCCACAGCCTTTCTGTGAGAATAAACGCCATTTACCACAGGAAGTCAAAACAGATATATCAAAACACATCAGGCAGCCTTATAGAGTCAAAATTTTCCAGGATTGGATATTTTATGGTAGGTGGATACAAAGATGGCAATTCCTTTGAAGAGATTTACAGGCAGTTTGGGACGACAGGAGGAATGGATAATTTCAAAGACCTGAATGTTTACCAGAAGATTGAAGATACCGTAAAGAATTTAAAAGAGATATCAGCTTCCCCTTCTGCAAAGCCCGGAAGGTATGATGTGGTAATCAGCCCGGAAATAGCAGGAATAGTTGCACACGAATCCTGCGGGCATCCTACTGAGTGGGACAGGATTTCAGGGAGAGAAGGGTCTCTTGCAGGAGAATCATTCCTTACCGGCAAAAAATATCCGTACAAGATTGGTTCACCTGTTGTTAGTGTGATTGATGATCCTACAATTAAGGGAAGCTACGGGTACTATAAGTATGATGATGAGGGAATAAAGGCAAGAAAAAGGTATCTTTACAGGAACGGAATGACAGACGAGTTCATCCACAGCAGGGAAAGCGCATCAAATTACGGTGTAGAGCCAAATGGCGGCGGACGGGCATCAGACTGGGACATGGAACCACTCGCGAGGATGAGCACAACATATATTGAGCCTGGAGACCAGACGTTTGAAGAACTTATTGAAGATGTCAAGAACGGGATTTATATCAAAACCTATACTGAATGGAATATTGATGACATCAGATTCAATGAAAAATATGTTGGAAGCGAAGCCTTCCTCATTGAAAACGGAAAACTCAAAGGCAGGGTGCGGAAACCAGCTATTGAAACAACTACCGTAAATTTCTATTCCTCCATTGATGCTGTTTCCAATGAACTTGAGTTTTCTGCTGGGACCTGCGGAAAAGGTGATCCTGAACAGGGAGTGGAAACATGGATGGGCGGGCCCAGCGTAAGATTGAGGAATATATACATTTCTTAAAGGCGGTATTATGGCAGATATAGATTTAATTAAGAGAAAAGTGGGTAAACTGGGGCTTGATTCATTCGTGATCAGAATTATAAAGTCTGAAGTGGAACAGATCAGATTTTCCAATAATAATGTGGACCTGAGAAATTTCTGGGTAAAGGAAGGGATTTCAATCTTCCTGAATTCAGGGAAGAAATTAACTGACATAAGCCTGGACAATGATTCAGATATAGAAGAGAAAATTGACAGGGCTTACAGGTCAATGATGGGCGGCGAGGATTCCAACACCTTTAACGGGATAAATCCTGAAAAATACAATTCTATTGAAAGGGCCAGAGAAAGAGAGAAGTCCGTTGAACTGGATGATATTGTAGCAGGGTGCGTAGAAGGAGCAAGAGATGGTGGGTCAGAAAGGACCACCGGCCTTGCTTACAGGACATTTACAGATGATCGGATAGTGACAACCTTTAACGAACATCATGTTACATACGACGATTTCAATTTTGACGTGAGGGCCTTTAACGGGCAGAATACCGGCCAGGAAGGCATACACTTTTCATCGGTTGAAAAGAACCCAGTGGAGATAGCAAGAAATGCTGGATATGAAGCAGGGAAAACCTCTTCGCTTAAGGTGCCAATGATCGGGTTCGAGCCTGGAGATTATGAGACACTGCTCTCTCCTTATGTCATCGGCAACATATTCTCATACTGTTCATCCCTTTTTTCTGCCTATTCTGTGGAGATGGG
Organism: Thermoplasmata archaeon; assembly: GCA_021817255.1. Taxonomy (GTDB): domain Archaea; phylum Thermoplasmatota; class Thermoplasmata; order Thermoplasmatales; family Thermoplasmataceae; genus Cuniculiplasma. The sequence continues at coordinate 726 of JAKAVO010000030.1, read as the reverse complement.
AATGAGCTATCTTGAAGAAAGCCTTGGAAAAAAGGTTGCCTCTTCCTCCCTGTCCCTGATGGATTCTCCCATGAATTTATCTGGCTCCAGCTACAGCGCATTCGATGACGAGGGCACGCCATGTTTTGATAAAAAACTTATAAATAAAGGCGTTCTCGAAAGTTTTGTCCATTCTTATTCCACCGCTGTTGCGGCCAAAACCAAGACAACGGGAAACGCCGGCATCATCAATCCACAACCGATTCAGCTTTCAATGGAAAATGGAAACAAGGCAGTTGACAGCATGATTCAGTCCATAGATAAAGGGCTCTATATAAAAAATGCATGGTATACCAGATTTCAGGACAACAGGAATGCAGTTTTTTCTACCGTCCCAAGAGATGGCATTTTTAAAGTTGAGAATGGCGAAATAAAGGGGAGGATATCAGGCGTAAGAATCAGCGATTCATTTGGAAAGATAATAAATAATATAACAGATGTTTCAAAGGAGCTTAAAAATGTGAAGTTCTGGGAAGAGGTGTTCCCTTCAATTATGGCTTCTGCCATTGTCAGTGATCTGCACGTTACAAAAGCCTTTTAAGTTTGTTCAGACGCTGTTCACTTTTTTATATATATTCAGGTATTCGAGGCCTTTTCTAACACCTTTTTCCCATGCGGGATCATTTTTGTCGGCTATGTATTCCTTAACAGCTTTTTCATCCTGAAGCCCAAGATATGGTATAATTG
>JAKAVO010000029.1 GCA_021817255.1 Thermoplasmata archaeon | reverse complement strand
TACTACTGTTATTGCAGAGCGATATACGCCAAATTCTGTAATATCCGGACAAATAATGAGCATCGGCAACACGACATACTACTCAAATGGAGGGTTTCTTGGCCGGACATTGCATAATTGTGAGAACTCGCAAACGATTTCAATAGAATCAGGTTGCCTGCCATAGGTAGAAAACTTAAATAAAGTTGATTTCCCAGTTCTTTTATCCACAGTCTGCAACCAGCTATTTTGAAATTGCAAGAATATTACAGATTAAGCCTCTTATAATTCCTGGCGACAAAAATCATCAACGAATATAGTACAGTTGAGAGAAGTGCTGCTGCTAACATTACAAGGGAAAAGGTGATGTTGTGAAAATAAACATCTACCATGAATAATCCTACTGCAACAGCACCGATCTGGGAAACTAGAGCCATGAAAGAAAGGATAGAAAAAATCAATCCAAACCTGATTGATGTTAAAGCCAGATAAACACTGGAAGATATGAGTGTTATGCCTAAGATTGCATGTAGCAGAAGAGAGATGCTGTTTGCAGAGAAAACGTAGGATAGGGTATTTGCAAACCCCCTGGTTCTGCATATGGTATTTGGGGGGGATTTAAGCGTAAAAATTGAGATTATTCCCGTAACAAGTTCCATCGCAAGGAGTGCAAGAGTGATCTTTGTAATCTTTCTTAGGAATAAAAAATCTTTATCCCCCAATGGCAGCATCATTTCTTAATGCAATTTCATTTAATAACCATGTGCCAGCCAAGCTTCTCGGTTTCCGGGGCATATGTGCCAACACAGGCGTCCTGTTAAACCTTAATAATCGCTTAATAATACTATTCTATGTATACGAAAAGGGGAGATAAGGGAGAAACAGACACAGGAACGGGGATGAGGGTCAACAAAGGATCGGCAATAATTGATACAGAAGGAGATATAGACGAAGTTAACTCATTCATAGGCTTTGCCCTTGTAAATACGAAGTGGAACGATATAAAGGAAGATCTTCAGCAGATTCAGTTTGATCTTTTCACTCTTGGAGAACATATAACAGCACAGGGCGCTAGAAGAACAATTACGCCAGAAAGGGTGAAGTGGCTGGAAGACAGGGTTACTTATTACAGGAAAGAATACGGAAAAATTAAGTTGTTTGTCATTCCGGGAGGCAGTGCAGAGGCAACAACTCTTCATATGGCGAGGACAGTGTGCAGAAGATTGGAGAGAGACCTTGTAAGATCAAAGGATGAGTTTGAGTTGCCAGCGATCCTGGAGGAATATGTAAACAGGCTTTCTTCTGTATTATTCTTCCACGCAATAGTTTCAAATAAGAGGCTTGGAATAGAGGAGAGAATTTTCTATCTGCGGGAACTCCCATAAATTTTTTTAATATTTCATTTGCTTTTTTGATCTTTTATAAATGAGAGAATAAAACCCAGCGGTATATGAATCCAGCCTGGCCTGTTTCTATGCTCATAGATCGTTTCATATAGTGCCTTCTCGAGAATAAATACCCTCAAAACAGACGAGAAGGCCGGTATCCTTTCACTGAAACCTGGATCAAGGTGTGCCATTTCATCTGTGTATGTGGAAAGGATAGTGTTTTCAAGCATTCTGGACAACCTGTCCGGATCCTTCATTCTTCCCCTGCAAAGATAATCGTAGGATCTTATCAAGCCTGCAATATCCTTCATTGTGCACTGCTTCGCTGATTTTTCCTGTATTGATCTCATGGGTTCTCCCTCAAAATCAATAATCTGGGGTCCCTGTTCCGCGTTAAGTATCTGGCCAAGATGGAAATCCCCGTGGATCCTCTGCTTGAAAAAACCTTCCTCTTTCAATTTGCCAAAAACACTGCCTGCTTCACGTATTACAGGCAATCCCCGGTAAATTTCACCAAACATGCCTGATCTGCTACTGTTTCTGCATATTTCTGCAACACTTTCTTCATATGAAGCGTAAGAATCCTTCAGCAACTGGATATCCGTGGAATTGAATGGTTCCTTTTCATAGCTTTCATCCCCGATCTTTGAAAGTGCGTTGTGCATTCTTGCTGTTATCCTGGCTATGTTCTCTGCACTTCCCAACAGGATTTCAGCAAAGTTTTGATCTTCTGGGATATTATTTAAATAACTCCAGTAGTCCCCACGGTTTGGAACATATCTGGAGAATGCCATCAGGCATTCTTTCTCTTGATATGTTATCATTCCGAGAGGTTCTGGTGTGTTTCTGAAGCCCGTTTTTTTCCAGAGGCTTAATGGAATTGTATAGTCTGGGTTATCAATGTCTGAGAAAGCCCTGAAGAATTTTCCTATTACTTCTCCATTCATTATGAAGGAGGAATTGCTCTGATTTCCATTGAACGCGTGGTATGGATTCAGGTTGCGGATTATTTCATCGCTGTTTCCTGTGAACCTCATTGCCTGATCTGATCTTCCCTCAAGCAATTTCTTTATCATCACAACTACTTTTCCTGATCTTATGGAGTCCTCAACTTCATTTTTGGAATCAGTTGGATTCAGCAGCAGATTTATGGCCATTCCAGCATCTTCAGACCTGAGCTTTACAAGGAATGGGCTGCCATCTTCCACATATTCAGGGTAGATGTCTACAATTTTCATTGACTCTGGATCATTCCCTTTAAGTGGATACCACCTCTCGTTAGCCATATCCTTGAATATTCTGCCTTTATTCTTTAGAATGATTTCTTCTGTTTTCATGAGAGTTCAGGCTTCTCCAGGCTCATCCAGAAAAATGAGTTCCTCTGCAATGTGAAGAAATATGGCAAATCACCAATATCAGGGAATCTTGAAAGGCTGAGCATCTCTCTTACATGCCATCCGGAGTACTTTCTCAGGTCCATGGTTATGTATGATGGTTTTCTTGAAAGGTTATAAACGCATAGTATGGTTTCTCCTTCATATGATCTTATGAATGCCAGTATTTCTTTCTGTTCAGAATGTATGAATTCTATTGTCCCCCTTCCAAATACCTGCGCACTTTTCTTCCTCGTAATAATCAGTTTTCTTAGCCAGTTAAGGAATGATGATGGCAATCTTGCCATGGAATCAACATTGTTGACTTCGTAGTGGTAATTTGAGTTTATTATTATGGGGGCGTACAGTTGTTCCGGATCTGACCGGGAGAAGCCGGCATTCCTGTCATATGACCACTGCATAGGCGTTCTCACTCCATTCCTGTCACCGAGGTATATGTTATCTCCCATGTTGATCTCGTCCCCGTAGTAGAGAATTGGGGTCCCGGGCATTGACATTATAAGCGCATGAAGAAATTCCAGCACATACCTGTCATTATCCACAAGGGGGGCCAGCCTTCGCCTTATGCCCAGATTCAGCCTCATTTTTGGAATTTTTGCATACTCGTTATACATGATATCCCTCTCTTCATCGGATACCATTTCAAGCGTCAATTCGTCGTGATTCCTCAGAAAAAGCCCCCATGAACATTTTTCAGGGACAGGCAGTGTTTTCGATATAATGTTTTCAATTGGGAAGGCATCCTCCTTTGCAAGTGCTATAAATATCCTTGGCATTAGCGGAAAATTGAAATTCATCTGGAACTCGTCTTCGTTTCCAAAATATTTCTTTGCATCTTCCGGCCACTGGTTTGCCTCAGCAAGAAGTATCCTGTTTGGATATTCATCGTCTATCATCTTTCTCAGTTCCTTGAAATATTCATGTGTTTCCGGGAGGTTTTCACAGCTTGTGCCCTCCCTTTCGAAAAGATACGGGACTGCATCGCACCTGAAACCATCCAACCCTTTGTCCAGCCAGAATCTTATGACTTTTTTCATCTCTTCCCGCACTTCAGGATTGTCATAATTAAGATCCGGCTGATGGCTGAAAAATCTGTGCCAGTAATACTGCCCCGTTTGTGGATCGAGTGTCCAGTTTGATCTTTCAGTATCAATGAATATTATCCTCACTCCTTCGTATTTGTCCGGTGTATCCGACCAGACAAACCAGTCCCTCTTTGGGTTTGTTTTATCTTTCCTTGCCTCCTGAAACCAACTGGTCTGATCTGAAACGTGGTTCAGCACCAGGTCAGCAATTACCCTGAGCCCAAGCCTGTGCGCTTCCAGCATGAAATTGTCAAAATCCTTCAGGGTGCCGTATTCCGGGAGGATTGAGTAATAATCCCTTATATCGTATCCGTCATCTTTCAATGGCGAATCGTAGAATGGAAGCAGCCATATGCAGTCTATCCCTATACTTTTGATATATTCAAGCTTCTGTGTTAGGCCTGCAAAATCTCCAACTCCGTCCCCGTTGGAATCATAGAATGCCCTTACCGCCACCTCATAAAAAATCGCATCCTTATACCACAGGTTTTCCTTTGTTTCCGGCATCATTTCAATACCCTCCTGAAAATATGGACAGGCTTAAATTCAGGGGTTAAACGCACAAAATTCCTTCCATCCACCCATGAGTAACTCTCCAGATTATAAATATCAATCACTTTGACCTTGGAAACTCCCCTCCACTCGTCCGGCAGGTCTACCATCCCTTCTTCCACAAGTTCCGGGTTAAGGTTCACGATTACCATTATTTTGTTCTGGCCAAAGCCCCTTGTATATGCAATCAGGGAAGGGTTGTTTGTTTCAAGAAATTTTAAATTGCCCCTCTCCCTGAAAACCGGGTTTTTGTTTCTTATTTTATTCAATTTGCTGATTTCGTCTCTTATATTCAGCGGATCGTCGAAATCTCTTGATTTTATCTCATATTTTTCCGAATCAAGATACTCTTCCCTTCCTGGAATGGGAGTGTTTTCACAGATCTCATATCCACTGTATATCCCCCAGGAGGAAGAAAGAGTGGCTGCAAGAATTGCCCTTATAATAAACTGGGCCCTTCCTCCGGACTGTAATGTATATGACAGAATATCTGGTGTGTTCGTGAAAAGAACCGGTGTAAAAAATGAATTTATGGCTGGGCTGTTCAACTCATTGAAATAGCTCTTTATTTCCCAGTCCAGGTTTTTCCATGTGAAATAGCTGTACGAAAGCTGGAAACCAACCTTGCTCAGCCTGTACATAAGATTCTCAGTCGTGAATGATTCACTCAGAAAGACCACATCCGGATACGCACTCCTGACAGATTGTATCATCCATTCCCAGAATCCTATGGGTTTTGTATGCGGATTGTCCATTCTGAACATTCTCACTCCCACACCAGCCCAGTACATGACAACATCCCTCAGCTCTTCCCATAATTCTTCCTTTTTTTCACAATAGAAATTAAACGGGTAGATATCATAATATTTCTTTGGTGGATTTTCAGCGTATCTTATTGTGCCATCCGGCCTTCTGTAAAACCACTCCGGGTGCTCCATTACATAGGGATGGTCAGGTGAACACTGAAATGCTATATCCAGTGCAATTTCCATATTTTTGGATCTTGCTTCTTTTATTAATGACTTGAAATCTTCAAGCGTACCAAGATCAGGTTCAATTGATTTGAATCCGCCCTTTTCACTCCCAATAGCCCATGGGCTGCCAGGATCTCCCTTTTTGCAGGGTAAAATGCCATTTTTTCCTCTTCTGCTGGTCTTGCCGATTGGGTGTATTGGAGGCAGATAAATAACGTCAAACCCCATTTTGCTTATATAATCAAGCCTGTGCGCAAGATCATTGAAAGTGCCGGATTTGCCATTTGTTGAGGGTTGGGACCTGGGAAAAACTTCGTACCATGATTTAGAAAGTTCATCGCCAAGGATTTCCAGCCTGAATTTATCGGAAGTTGCTTTAGATTCTTTCTGATCGTATTTATTCAGAATGAAAGAGAACCTTTCCGGAATAGATGCCAGGATCTCCCTGTCCATATCCTTCGAATTAAGTATATTCCAGATGTTCTTGAAATCTCTTTTATTCTTTCCCCTGGCCCTCATTTCCATGTCTGATATTCTCTGTTTCAGTTCAAGCATATCACTTTCTACGCTTTCACCTGCCTCCAGCCATGATGATATTCCTTTGATTATTGTTGATGTCTTATCTATCCACGCACTTACTGTTATGCTGTATAACCCTTTTTCTGGGATTGTTGCAATGGTTCTGAACACATCATTTGTTCCCGTGTTATTCATTTCAGATCTTAGGATTATTTTCCCGCTCATTGATCTTATTATTGCCATAGCCCTTATGGACTGGTGTGAAGTTGAATAAATAACGGCTTCCACGGGAATACTGTCACCTGCTTTTCCTCTTGCAGCCAGAGTGCCGGAATCCACTGCCGGCATCACATTTTCAATGTAAATGTCCCTATATTTCATCCTGCGGCCTCCATTCAAATATTAAGCATCCAAGGGGTGGCAATGTAATTTCTATGGAATTCTCCAGGTTATGCCACCACTTCTGTTCGGAGATTGCCTTTCCTTCATTTCCAACGCCTGATCCTCCATAATACTGGGAATCTGAGTTAAATAATTCTTTCCATTCACCAGCCCTTGGCACTCCAAATCTGTATCCCCTGCGTATAACAGGAGTACAGTTGAAAATAAAGAATAAGAAGTGATCTGAATGTTGATCTCTTCTTACGAAGGAGAAAATGCTGCTTTCTCTGTCAGAATAATCTATCCATTGGAATGCACCGCCATTAAAGTCCCCCCGGGCGAGAAAATCGTTTGTTCTATAAATTTCGCTCAGATCCTTTACAACTTCCCTTATGCCCAGCATAGAATGATTCAGGACAGTGTTGTTTATTAGCCCATTAGAAAAATTCCACTCTGAGCCAGTAGCAAATTCGTCTCCCATAAAAATCATCTTCTTTCCCGGGAAGGAGAACATATAAGAGTATAGCAACCTGACATTTGCATATTTCTGCCATTCATCGCCTGGCATTTTTTGAAAAATTGAGCCTTTTCCATAAACAACCTCATCGTGGGAAAATGGCAGGATGAATTTTTCAGAAAAGGAGTACCAGAAGGAAAATGTGATTCTGTCCTGATGGTATTTACGGTGGACCGGATCATATGAGAAATATTCGAGGGTATCATGCATCCTTCCCATGTTCCATTTCATGTCGAACCCGAGGCCTCCAGATTCCACTTTTGAAGTCACACCGGGCCATGATGTTGATTCTTCGGCAATCAGCACAACGCCTGGAAAAGATCTGTGCATATGGGAATTCAATTCCCTGAAAAATGCTATTGATTCAAGGTTCTCGTGCCCACCATAAATATTTGGCTCCCACTCTCCATCATTTCGGGAATAGTCAAGATAAAGCATTGATGAAACAGCATCGATTCTTAACCCGTCACAGTGAAATTCCTTGATCCAGAATACGGCGTTTGATACCAGGAAGTTGATGACGTGCCTTCTTCCCACATCAAAAACATATGTCCCCCAGTCAGGCTGAATGCCCCTTTTTGGGTTTTCATATTCATAAAGATGTGTTCCGTCATACAAGCCCAATCCATAGGAGTCCATGGGAAAATGCGCAGGAACCCAGTCCAGGTAGACTCCAATGTTGTTCCTGTGCAGAGCGTTGATCAGATGCTTAAACCCTTCAGGATTCCCATGCCTTGATGTTGGAGCATAATAATTGACAACCTGGTATCCCCATGAATCATCCAGTGGATGTTCCATTACAGGGAGAAATTCCACAAAATTGAATTTGTTTTCCCTGAGGTAGGGTATCAACCTGTTTTCAATATCCAGGTATGAAGCATAAAGTGATTCGTCTTCCCTTAACCACGAACTGAGATGCATCTCGTAAACCACAATCGGCTCTTTTTCAAAATTCCATGTGGATCTTTTTTTCATCCAGTCCCTATCAGTCCATTTGAATTTGCCGGCATTGGTTACAGAACCTGTTCTTGGCCTCAGTTCTGTTTTGAATGCGTATGGATCACTTTTTTCCAATGTTTCTCCACTTGGGGTTTTTATGGCATATTTATAGATTTCACCCTCGTGAATATCAGGAATGAATATTGACCAGATTCCACTGTCTTCCATATTTTTCATTGCATGTGATCCTGACTGCCAGTGGTTAAAGTTTCCAATTACCGAGGCACAAACCGCATTTGGGGCATAGACTGTGAACATTGCGCCTTCGCATTCAGGATATTTCAGAAAATGGGAACCCATGAATTCATAGGCCCTGGAATTTTCACCGGAAATGTAAGAATCTACATCTTCCTTGCTTATGGGCGGTTCATAAAAATATGGGTTGTGCTTCCTGTCAATATACCCTGAACCGTCGCTGTAGCATATCATGGCGGATTTCAGGTTATTCTTTGATGGAAGCGAAAATTTGTATATGCCATCTTCCTCTGATTCGGGATTAATTCTTTCACCAGCCAATTCTATCCAGGCCTCTTTGCTCCCGGGCAAATAAGCATAAAATGCCGCTCCATTTTCCTCTATTACTGTGGAAAGCGTTTGATAGGCATCCTTTAGGTTAAACTTCCGCAATAGCCTGAATTTTCTTTTCATCTCAGAAGCATTCATTTTTTCCACTATGTGCATGTATATTTTTTTTCCTATTTATACATAGTTTTAAAACTTGCATTAAATAACGATTTTTCTAAAAAATTTCAATCAAATATCTGCGGCAAATATCGTTTTATTTTTTCCGGATTGTTATTTAGAAAATTTACAATAATCATAAATAAGCAACTTAAATTACATCATATGGCAGAAACCGGCAATCAGAATCCAAATTATCAACCAAAGGGAAAGATTAAGATAAATACTCCTCCTCCACCAGTGCAGACTGCTCCTCAGGCTTCAACCAAGTACAAAGGAGTGAAGCATACAATAATGGTAATGAGTGGTAAAGGAGGTGTTGGAAAGAGCACGTTTTCTGTTAATATTGCAGTCACTCTGGCCAAGAAATACAAAGTCGGCTTAATTGATGCAGACATAAACGGGCCAGATGATCCCAAACTTCTGGGTGTTACAAAAGAGAAACTATACACCTCCGAAGGCGGGATTATTCCAATAGAGACCCCCTATGGGGTTAAAGTGATTTCAATGGCATTTTTGCTTCCTGATGAAAACACGGCAGTTATCTGGAGGGGGGCGCTGAGGCATAAGGCAGTGCAGCAATTTCTGGAAGACACCGTATGGGATAATATTGAATATGGCATCCTTGACTTTCCGCCAGGCACAGGTGATGAGGCTCTTACTGTATCTCAACTTGTTCCACAAACAGATGGGGTTGTTATTGTTGTAACACCGCAGGATCTCGCGCTGCTAGATGCAAAGAAAGCTATTAATTTCGCAGAACAGATGCATATCAAGGTACTCGGAATAGTTGAAAACATGAGTGGCTTCGCATGCCCCCACTGCGGAAAAATAACCGATATTTTCAGATCTGGCGGGGCAGAAGCACTGGCCAAAGAAATGAACATTGCATTTTTAGGGAAAATACCCATATTTCCAGAAATAGTGCAAAATGGAGATGATGGAATTCCTGCAGTGGAATCTTCCGGCGATGTTAAGGCAGTCTATGAACAGATTGCAGGCAAATTGCTACAGCAAATTAATAAAAAATAACGAATTCCTTTTCATGTGTTCACTAAACACTTGAAAATCAGTTGGCTTAAAAACTCTTAAAATTTTTTCAAATCGGATCAACTGGATAAATATGAAAGCTCACGCATATACTATACTGTTTTTCTATTCTTGTTATACTCTATTCATAACAAAACTCCTCGTTTAAAATGCACTATATATCAATTTAGCTAACACTAAATGAAAGTGTATTAATAATAAAATTACAGAACTATTTCTCATTTTTAAAAAAATATAAACAAAAAAATAGGCACTTGGTATGATTAACCAGTTAATTTCTTTAGCATGGATTGTACATTTGGCCAGTTAGTGACTGTGGACTGAATGCCTCGGCGAACCTTGGCACTTACATCCCAGTTCTATCAATCTCATCTTTTATGAGTGGCCTCAAACGATGTCTCTTTTCAGGGTCGGCTTCAAGCTTAGATGCCTTCAGCTTTTATCCGTGTATGGCGTGGCTACCCGACGATGCCCTGTCGGACAATCGGTAAACCAGAAGCCACGAACCCCCGTTCCTCTCGTACTAAAGGCTCCTTCCCTTCAGACATCGAACACTCCCACAGAGAAGCAACCCTACTGTCTCGCGACGTAGTGAACCCATCTCAGGATCCCTTTTAATGGGCGAACAGCCCCACCCTTGGCACCTTGTTCAGCACCAGGATAGGAACAGACGACAT
>JAKAVO010000012.1 GCA_021817255.1 Thermoplasmata archaeon | reverse complement strand
TGCATTGATGCCCTTCAGTTCATCATTCTTTGCCACAGTTATATCCACGCCAATCTCCCCCAGCATCTGCTCTATGTTATAAACAAAAGAGTCATAATTGTCAATTAACAATGTCTTCATTGAGCATCCCTCCAACTGCAGAATATGATTTCATTCTTATCTCGTTTACTTCCTTTTCAGGATCTGAATCCTTTACAATGCCTGCACCTGATCTCACGTAATATCCGTTGCCATTTCCGTATACAGTGCGGATTGCAAGGGCAAGATCCATTTTATCCCTGCCAATGAGCCCAACGCTGCCGGCATAAGGCCCTCTTGGTGTGGTTTCCAGTTCGTTTATTATTCTTATGGCCCTGTCCTTCGGTGCTCCGCTTACAGTTCCTGCTGGAAATACGGAATTTATTATTGCATCGTTTTCTATCCCTTTTTTTAACGTTGACCTTACCTGGCTCACAATATGCATTACTGATGCAAACCTCCTGGCCTGCATTGACCTTGTAACATGCACAGAGCCGTATTCTGAGATCTTTCCCAGATCATTTCTGGCAAGGTCAACTAACATTCTATGTTCCAGAAGTTCTTTCGGATCTGAAAGGAGATCCTTTTCAATTTCCTCATTCTCAACTTCACTGCTGGATACTTTCCTGGTGCCGGCGATTGGCTCTATCATCAGGCTGTCTTTTTCTCTGGTCACAAGATTTTCAGGTGAACTGCCAAATATTTCAAATTTGCCAAATTTGAAGTAAAAAACGTATAGGGAACGGTCATTGGCCAGGAATGATGTTACCCTTTCAAGCGGGTCCATTGCAAAAGGCCCAAATTCCCTTGATATCACAATCTGCAACGCTTCCCCGCTCCTGATCCTCTCTCTTGCCTCCTTGATGCATTTTTCCATTTCCTTATCCGGTGAATGGTTCCCCATTGGGGAATGGGATTCTTTCAGTGGCCTCTTAAAAAAGCCGTTTACTTTGCTTTCGGGAATAAGCATCATCACCGGTGGAAACAAACCCTCTTTTGCCCTTGCCTTGAAGATGCTGTTTACAAGGGAAAATGAAAGAATTACGGGTGTTTCATCCTGTATATTTTTCAAAATTGAGGTGTTATCTCCTGTTAAGATGTCTTTGCCGGTGATCAGGGTCTCCTCTCCCATTATCCGATCTTCATCTGTGAATTTGCAGAAATATGCAAAGTTTTTGCCCTGATGGACCAGTTTTTCAAGGGCCTCTGTAATTTCAGTTGCCATATCCTGCCTCCCTGAAAAATTCCTTGACCTTTGCAACATTCTTTTTTCCCGGTTGAATTTCAAGGCTGCTGCTGACGTCCACGAAACCGGGGTTATACTTCAAGATCTCCCTTATGTTTCCCTTGCTTATCTTTCCCGCAACACCCACTTTCCCACTTAATAGAAAACGTATATCCTCCATTTTTTCAGCAATGCCATTCCTGCTTTCAAGGAGCACAAGATCTGATTCATCAATCTTTTCCTTTGTTTTGATGGATTCCACATCTTCCTTATCAATATCTATAACGGAAATTATCTTCCGGCCATCCTCCCTGACTTTGCCCATCTCTGCTGCTGTGCCTGGAAAATGCATCTGTGCGTAGTCCTCTCCTGAATCACACATCAGGCAGGTTTCAATATCGGTATATACTGAAGCAACATTCATTCCGCACTCTTTTAGCTCTTTTACAAGCTCCCTGCTTCCCCTTCTTGGCGACAGGCTGGATAAAACAACTCCGATTATGGCTGCACCTGAATCCCTTGCAACTATGGCATCCTCAATGTTCGTGATCCCGCATACCTTAAAAAACAGACGATACCACCTCCCGCGTTTTTCCTCCTGTTATTTCGTCCAGCTTATTCATGCCATTTCCATTTTTAATGCTTTTATATGCAATTTTGTATGCCTCATCCAGTGTGTGTGATACACCATTTATAAGCAGGCAGGGTGCCGCATTGATGGCTATGAACCTGGACGCGGATTCATTCTTTCCGCTGAGCCCGTTAATGGTTTTCATGAATATTTCGTCCTTTGTCTGGCCTGTCACATCCTCTTCATTTATCCTCATTCCCGTTATCACTTCTGCTTCAATTTCTTTCGTTGAAATGTTGCTGCCAACAAATGATAATGTAGATTTTCCACTGTATGATATCTCATCCATTCCATCGTTTCCCATCAGCACCACACCTTTCCTCTTTTGCATCCGGATTACTTTTGAGAAGATCTCCATTGTTTCAGTGTTCGTGCATCCAATGACCATCTTCTCCGGATAGAGCGGGTTTGTCAGTGGCCCCATAAGGTTGAAAATAGTTCTGTGCCCAAGTTTCTTCCTGACGGGTGAGAATTTCCTGAATGCATCGTTGTAATATGAAGCAAGAAGGAAGGCAAATTTCTTTGATTCCAGTTCTTTCCTGATCTGATCTTCAGAACGGTTGAAAGCATAACCTGCCCTCTCCATGAAATCTGCCCCCCCTGATTTTCCTGTTATATTTCCGTTTCCATGCTTTCCAATTGTGATTCCAAGTGAACTGCACAGGATCGAAGCGGCAGTGCTGACGTTTATTGTTCCCTTCATGTCTCCCCCTGTTCCTACTATGTCCGTGCATTCAGGGTATTCCCCAACAGAGGCAAGCCTTCTCAATCCCTTTGAGAAACCGGATATTTCGTTAATGTCTTCCCCCCTTACATGAAGTGCAGAGAGAAAAGCCGCTCTTTCAGCATCGGTTATTTCAGGCCTGATCAGATATTCTGGAAGATCTTCCATCTGGCTTTCACTTATGTGTTTGCCGCCTATTATGTTGAGAATTGTTTCAGATGCCATTTACACCTTCCTCCAGCATTCTTATTTTAGACCTGAAACAATCCAGGTCCATTGATTCCATGCAGGGAACAAGGGTGGAGCCTATTGCAATTCCATCTGCACCTGATTTTTTTAAATCAATTATCTCATCTTTGCTGTTGATTCCAAAACCAAAAATGACTTCCCTTCCCGGGCACAACTCCTTTATCCTGCTGACAATAAGATCAGTGCTGACCGGAACTTTTATGCCGGTGGATGGCTGCAGCCCATGGTATATCCAGCCGTTTGTCTTTCCGGCAATATCCCTGATTACACTGTCTGGTGTTGATGACGTGAAGAATGGAATTAATGCCATTCCAAATTTATCCATTTTGCTTATCAGCTGGTTTCTTTCGGAAAAATAATCGGTCAACAGGTCAGGGACAATCGCTCCACTGAATCCCATGGATTTGAGCTTTCCAAGGAATTCCCCTTCCCTCCCAACGAAGTGGTTGTAATAAACGAGAGTGTAAACCCTGATATTTCTCGAATTAGCCTCTTTGACAATTTCCTCAAGCATATCCTCAGAATAATTCTCTTTTGCCTTTCCATGTGTTTTCCTGATTACAGGCCCGTCATAATACGGATGATCTGTGGGGATGCCCAGCTCTAGATATTCAAAATTAAACTTCAGTGTTTCATCGAAGAATTTCCTGAAAGTCTCCCTGTCAGGATATGGAAATGTGAAATAAAGCGCAAGTTTCATTCTAATCCCTGACCACCGAAAGATCGAGCAATCCATGCCCGCTCAGGTTGAATACAACAGTTTTTCCCTGATTTTCAGGTTTTCTGCAGTAATCTATTACAGTTGCAATTGCATGGGAAGATTCCGGCGCAGGGACAATTCCCTGGGTCCTGGAGAAAAGTTCCATTGCCTGCATGCTCCTTTCCTCTGTAACCTCATCTGTTTTTATTCTTCCATTCCTGATAAGAAGTGACAGCGCAGGCGCAGCGCCATGATACCTCAACCCTCCCGCGTATATTGATGGCGGGACAAAATCTGCCCCAAGTGACAGCATTTTCAGTTCCGGCATTATTCCAGCAGTATCTATGAGATCGTACCCGTAGTTTCCCTTGCTGAATTTTGGCACTTCGCTGGCTGCCGTCGCAATCATTTCAGAGCTGCTTTCAACAAAGGGGAAAGTGAAACCGGAAAAGTTACTTCCACCACCAACACACCCTATCAGTGTGTCTGCATTTTCACCAATTGCCTCCAGTTGCTTCTTTGTTTCCTGCCCTATAATGCTCTGGTGGGTTATTACAGAATTCTCAACACTGCCCATCATATATTTCAATCCGTGATCAAGGGCATACTGGACTGCTTCACTTATTGCAATCCCTAATGTGCCAGGGTGATCCGGATTCCCTGAAAGAATGCTTCTTCCATATTCGGTCATATTGCTGGGGCTGGGGTATGTTGATCCACCATACAGCTTTATTATCTTTTTGCGCAACGGCTTCTGCTCATAACTTACCCGGACCATGAAGACAGTGGATTTTATCCTGTTAAGAGTTGCTGCAAGTGCAGTTGCCGTTCCCCACTGGCCTGCACCGGTTTCTGTTACAACTTCCTCAACTCCCTCCCTGCCCGCATAATACGCCTGGGGCAGTGCAGTGTTTATCTTGTGGGATCCTGTTGCAGTGGCACCCTCATTCTTGAAGAATATTTTTCCTTTAAAATTCAGCAACCGCTCCATATTAATGGCCCTGATGAGTGGTGTGGGGCGCCCAATCTGCAAATACTGCTCAACAACTTCATCTGGTATATTCTCATATCTGCTGGATGTGAATTCCTGCCTCAGGATTTCCTTTGGAAGTATTTTATTCAGAAGATTTATTGAAGAGTTCTCAGGATCGTGATCTCTTGGCGGTGAAAGTGGTTCCGGAAGATCTGGGACGATATTATACCATTTTCTTGGTATAATCTCCTCTTCTGCCTTTTCGTACATAAACCAGTAATGCAATGTTCATATTTATACATTAATGCTTATAATCTATTTACATTAATATAATATCTAACAGTATTATTTATTCCCACCGGCAAAATGCCAAGCTATGCCTTCACTCCCCTGTGAATATAAACTGAACCTGCCCCAAGCCTGAATGCACGTACATTTGAATATCCGGATTTCTCCATCATCTGGCTGAATCTCGCCGGGCTTACGAAGTTTTTGACAGAGTTGGCCAGATAAGTGTAGGCTTCAGTGTGGGAAACCCTGTTCATTATGGGAGGGATGAATTTATAAAAATATATGCGGAATGCAGGTGCTATGAAATTTTTTCCCGGATCGAATATATCCATGTTGCAGAATATGCCACCAGTTTTCAATGTCCTGTACGATTCGTCAATATATTTCTGCAATGCCTGAAGGTTTCTTGTCAGGAAGCATGACACGCATCTGTCAAACGTTTCATTTTCAAATGGCAATTCCTCAGCAGATGCTACGGTGAAGTTGACATTCCTAATGGGATCCGGAAACATTTCCTTCGTCAGGTCAACAGCGTCTATGTTCAGATTGGGAATTCTTCTCAGCATTTCCTCAGTGGCTTTTCCTGAACCTGCCCCAATGTCTTCTATCCTCATTCCTTCTTCTATTTCAAGAAGATCAATGACTGTTCTTCTCCATCTTTTATCAAGGCCAAAGCTCATCAGTGAATCTATAAAATCGTATTTTGTGCTGATGGATTTGAATATATCCCTCACCACAACTTCCCTTTCCATAAACTCACCTGATCATTTTAGCAAACTGTGCATGAGGCACCCCTGAAATTGTTATAATGTTTCCCTTTTCCACAAGTTTGCATTTTATAGCAAGGGCTACCGTGTTTTTTCCGACAAAATTGCCTATTGTGCACATAGCCATGCTTTCCATAAGAAATTTTTCAGTAACCCTGGTTGCGCCGTAAAATGACTCTTTCACGTCTATATGCAGTATTCCTTCCCTGAGGTTTTCTCCAATGAGATCTTCATCTGCTGCACTCAGCAGAATCTCATCCCTTATCTGTGTGAGTTTTGCCCTGTATGCCTTCATGCTCTTACACCCTGTCAATGTATCCCGGGCTTGGCCTGTACAAGAATCCGGATTCCCTTGCCCTCTCAAGGGACTTTACAAATTTCTCCTTTGGTATCCCTCTTTCCAGTGCTGACGCCAGAACATCCTCTTCTTTCACAAGGTTGCCTTCATTGCCCTTCAGGTCTGCTATAATTTCATAAATAATCTCAAGGTCTGATCTCTGCTTTGCACTTGTTCCGCTCAATAAAAGGTCTATATCAACGCCTTCATCATCGCTAGCCACGTCCTTAAGGTAAGAATCGACGATTCTCTTTGCCAGCATTGCATCATCAATCGAGACGAATTCAGAGAGCCTGGCTTTTGCGCCTGCCTCCGCAAGCCTGATTGTTGATTCCAGCTGCCTGGCGGTTATTGGCACAGACTTGTATTTGCCTATCTGGTGCCCTGTGTTTCTTGTAAGGACATATTCCTGGCTCAGGTATTCCATTGCTTCATCCGTAAGCCTTGGAACAATATGCCCTTTTGCATATGCAACATATTTTCTGAGCATTTCCCTGGGGATTGGAGGTTCGTATCTTGTTTCATTTTCGCCAATGCTTCCATCTTCTATATTGTTCATTTCCATGCTCTTGAAGATTTCCCCAAGCCTGTGGACTTCCAAGACATGATCTGCGAGATTTTTGTCCCTCTCCTGGTTGGGATTGTCTATCAGCTTGAAAATGACATCAAACCTTGAAATCAATGGAAGTGGGAAATCGAGCTGCTTCATGAAATCCTCCTCTGCATCAAAACGCCCATTTTTTGGATTTGCTGCGGCAAGGACTGAACATCTCGATTTTAGGGTTGCCATTATTCCTGCTTTTGAAATTGTAACTGTTTGCTGTTCCATGGCTTCGTGCATTGCTGATGTGTCCCTCTCATCCATCTTGTCAAGTTCGTCTATGGATACAAAACCATTATCGGCCAGAACGAGTGCCCCCGCTTCAAGCGTCCACCTGCCTTCTCCGAATTCATCCCTCACAGCAGCTGCTGTCAAGCCGGCTGCGCTAGAGCCTTTTCCTATGGCCATGACGCCTCTTGGCGATATTTCTGACATGTATCTCAGCAGTTGTGATTTTGCAGTTCCAGGATCTCCTACCATCAGGATATGAATATCGCCCCTGATAATCGTCCCGTCTTTCATGAATTTCCTGACGCCGCCAAACATCTGCAGGACCAGTGTTTTCTTTATATTGTCAAGCCCGTAAATTGTTGGTGCTATGGAATCTGCAAGCATATCTATTATTTTTGAATTCCTGGAGAGTTCCTTTATGCTTTCCTCTTCCGCATCGCTTATCTTGATCTCTTCCAGTTCTTTTGTTGTTTTCCTGTAATTTATGGCATACAGAAAAATCTTGAATTCTGTGAGAAGGCTTCCAGAGTAAATCTTCTGTTCTGCCCTCAGAATTCCATCTATTGTAACCCTGTCCCCAGGAAAGAGCTTCCCTGAAAGATCATCTTCTATAATGACTGTGAGGCGCAAAGGCTGTGCACCCCCGTTTATTGTTTCCGGGTTTTCCTGCAGTTCTATTTTTTCCGTGTCAATGAACTGGGAATCTTCCCTGATAAGCGAGAATTTCACTTTTGGCGGTTCTTCATGGCACTCCTCATTTGAACATCTTTGGGGTTTCTCCAATTTTTCCATGCTTTGGAGGACAAAAGTTCTTGAACCACAGAGTGAACATTGAAATGCAGCGTTGTAGAGCCTTGGTATTACTTCAGTGTTTTTTCTCACAATGCCTGTGATGCTCAGGAGCTTTCCAACATTCAGGCTCCTGATATTCCTTATGTCTATGCCCAGATGTTCAGGCAGGTTGAAGAGCCTAATGTTGATTATTATAGAATTTGAATCCTTTATCAGATAGTTCCACCCTGAGTTGGATATGAATTTCCTGACTCTTGATATGGCTAAGTCAATTGCCTCTTCAGAATTCTGGATCACGTATGTTGCAAAATCAACGTCAAATTCGTCTATGTCCTCATAGGATACGAAAAGGCTGCGCTGTTCAGGATAGTGGGAGCTCAGTTCAGTTATTTTGTCATAATAGTGGTACTCCTGAAAAAAAGTATCCCAGAGGCTCTCCATTTGATCCCTGTGCAGCCTTATTTTCTCAGTGGATTGTACATGGTCATTGAACATTATCTACCATATATCTGCAACCATTAATCAATTTTGTTATGCTTTTCTCTATCACAAATGTCGGACATATCCATTTTTCCTGTTTTTATGATAGATATTATTCATGCCTCTATTTTTGTCTGATCAGGATATTTCCCTTAACTTTTTTTCTGCTGAATTTTCACTGTCAAGCCTGTGGTCAATCTTTATGATTGTTTCAACCCGCTTTATTCCCATTGATATAATTTTTTCCTCCCCTTTCTTTATTGCTTCAAAAAGTTCATCGAGGCTGTTGCCCTCCAGAACGCTGGACATGCTTCCGGGGATTACCTTGAGGCCGGTTTCTTTAAGCGCCCTCACTGCTTCTTTAACATATCTTGCCGCCGATGTGCCCTCTCCTATCGGATAATAAGTAACCTCAACCAGTATCATATGCCAAAATAACTGCTCCAGTCTTAAGGTTTTTTGTAATTTAGGCACTTTTCTGGAAATTTCATCCTTCTGCCTGAAGCTACAAATCACTGCAGCTTCAGTTTTAATAATCTTTCCTTTGCACCCTATTTTTGGGAACTCCGCCCTTCATCCACAGTTCTACATTGTTCAGTGCAGTGAGGAAGGCATTATTTTCTATTTCCGGCACCATTGCTGAATTATGCGGTGACCCGATTACATTTGGCAAATCAAGGAAGCCGAAGCCAGTTTCAAATTTCCCGGCGTTTATTGGTTCTTTCCACCAGACATCAATACCGGCTTTGAACTGTGGGTAGCTTATTAAATGTTCGTAAAGGTCTTTCTGATTGATTATGTCAGCCCTTGCCACATTAACCAGTATTGCATCTGCCTTCATTTTATCCAGTTCCTTCGAAGTGATGAGGTTCTCTGTATATGTGTTCAGTGGGATGCTGACAAATAAGATATCACTCTCCTGCAAAACCCTGTCAAGGCTGTCCAGGCTGCCCGAGTATTTTACGCCTTGTTCTTCAACCGGGCTTCTTGAGATCACAGCCAGTTCCATTCCAATGGCTTTGCATAATTTTCCAATATCCTTTCCTATTCCTCCATAGCCGATTATCCCGGCCAGCTTGCCTTCCAGCCTCATGCTGTGTGAAGACTGGTCAAAAACGCCATTTTTCATTTTTGAATGGTTTGCCATGAGGTTTTTAGACAGTGCCATTGCCATTGCAACGGCGTGTTCAGCAACAGGCTTGGCAAAAGCGCCAGCATTGCTGCAGACCATAATATTTTCTGGTATCTGGCTGAAATCTATAAGATCAACCCCTGCAGACAGAGTCTGTATAAATTTCAAGTTGGGCAGCCTGTTTATATACGAACCAATGTTCTTCAATGCCGGGACAAATGTCAGTACAACTTCTATATCTTCCCAGCTCTCGTTGTCATTTTCAAATATGACCTGAAAGCCTTTGCTTTTGCCAATTTCTTTCGTTATATTTTCCATTTCCTTTGAGGCTTTGATCAAGAATAATAACTTCATGATCGCCCATTGATGCATAAGATATTTACTTAACTGACAACATTTAGTCATAATTATAGCCTTTTATCTTCATATTAATAATTTGCAGCTGTTAAAATGGTTTATACCAGGGCTCAGTGAAACCCTGTGCATGTCTTCCCTGCTGTTATTAATTATGTACAGATCAAAAATTGGCTTTCGTGGAGATTTAACAACATTATGGATCCAGCATCAATCTGCCTTGAATCTTCTAAGTGAAAGGTAGAGAAGCAATGCCGGTTCTACCAGTATTGAAGCTATAAGGACTCCGGGAAAGAGATCAATAAGAGATAGATGGTTCAACATTACAATATTGAATACAGGCCTTCCAAGCAGGTAATTATTAAGATTCTCTATATTTAATATCGGAACGAAACTTGAGAAAAAGCCATAAAGCCTAAGGCTGAATAATGACTGGGCGCTGAATACATTATATATGGAAGAATTGCTGTTCGGCAACTCAATATAAATATTGGCAATTGTGCCTATTACGAGGGTAATTGCTGAAAGCCCAATGGCAGAAAGTATCCTGTAGCTTGGCCTTCCTATCCTGTAAGCTCCGATCAGGCTGTATATGGAGCTTATAGTGAAAGTGGACGCGGTGACAATTATTAACCCGTATAGAAAGGATGTAAAATCAAGCAACGGGAACTTCATTATTATTGCAGCCAGGTCAATTGCCAGGAAAACGCCAATGGTAAAGAGAATTGATACCATGAATGTGGATATCAGCCTTGAAAGAATAATTCGATCCCTTTTTGCAGGCAGCGACAAATATTTCATGTATATCTTCCTATCAAAAATAACGGAGAACAGCAGGAATACAATAGTAAGGGAGTAGAGAACAAAGAGGCCAGCACCATAATCCAGATAATTTGCAAATAATCCGGCTTTAGTTCCGGAAATTGTGTGGTTGCCTGTTATTGTGGCATTTAGGTTCAGTTCCTTAAAATGAATGAACAACATTTTCTGGCCATTTATTCTTAACAGTGTGTTGCTGCTGTTTACAAAGAAGATAGAGTTGGTCCTGATGGTGTACTGATCGGTGTTTCCAGGGGAATGCAAGCCGGAGGTTAAATTGCTGCTAAAAGTGCTTGTGATATTTATATCAATGCTGAAACTTCTATTGTTATACACGTAGAATAGTGGTGTAACTCCTGCGTATCCGAGTTGTGGAGACGGCAGCAATGCAAGGTTGAAGCATATCTGTTCATTGCCTACATAGAATCCACTGTTCTTGAACCTGAAAATTATGTCTGTCTGGTTCCCCTTTTGCCCACTGGAAGTTGCATTGGCTGGGCCCGCTTGCCCATTTTCAGGGTAATTTGTACCGGAATTTGCTGTGGAAGTTTGCTTATCCACATGGAAAGATGTAACATTGTAGCATGTAAGCGTATAATTTTTTATATAGGCTGCCTGGGAAATACTGTACTGATCAATGAAGCTTACCAGTATTCCAAAAACATAGCTCTCATTCAGTGAGATATTGCCGGCGCTGCTTGTTGTAGTCCTGTATGCCACTGCTGATACATCATTTAACTGGCCCAAATTCGTATTGCCTATGGAACGGTTGCAATAATCTATCAGGAGGTTTATGCTGACATCCCTGTTCCTCAGGATTTCAAGATTGTGGTTCAGCAGCATATAAGTTGTCTGCTCCACATAATCCTGGCAGGAGGGGGGTGGAGACTGGGCATATTTGCCAAGATAATATGTGTTATTTTCTGTAGGGGGAATAGAAGATTGCTCCATAAGGAAAGCAGGGATCAGCAAAAATGAAATTACTACCAGTACAACAATGCGTTTCCTGTGAAATACAGATCGCAATTCTGAACGAACCATACTCATGAGGTTCATCTATACTCCCTCAAAGATCAGAAGATTGTAGTTAATAAGCGTTTATTGCCACCCTTAAAGGTTTTAGCCTAAGGCGAAAAATAGATGCCTTCGATTCCAGAATCTCCCTGAAATGCGGCTAATATCCCATTACCAAAAGATCAGTTCGGGGATTGTGATGATCTTGAGAATGGTGTGTTCAGTATTTTACGCAGTGAAAAGGACACCTGGTTAATTGATATAAAAACATAATTATAAAAGTTCTTCCTGCCAATCTAAATATAACACCAAGTAATGTCGTATAAAAAGACAGAAAGATTTCTGTATAGAAAAAGAAGAGTGCACAGATGAATACATTTGAAGAATTAGAATTGAAAAAACCCTTGCTTGAATCCTTAAGGAGGATAAATTTTATTGAACCCACAGAAGTTCAGGCAATGACAATACCAGTTGCCCTGAAAGACGAATCCATCATGGTAAAATCCAAAACTGGAAGTGGGAAGCCGTGAGCTTATCTCATACCACTTATACAGCTTACTGAGCCTAAGGGAAAACTGTTGAACCTGATACTGGTTCCAACGAGAGAACTTGCAATACAGGTTTTCGGAGTGTTTAAATCCCTTGGTGCCGGATGCAAGCTGAAAGGAGCCCTGGTCTACGGTGGCGCCTCAATATCACGCCAGGCAGAAGAACTCAGGAACAGGCCGGAATTTGTAGTAGGAACTCCGGGAAGAATAAAGGATATGAGAGATAGGGGATATCTTAATTTATCCGGCGTTGAAAGAGTTGTGCTTGATGAAGCAGACCTTATGCTTGATATGGGATTTTATGATGATGTTGAGGATATAATAAGCTCAACGAAGAAGGACAGGAGAATGCTCCTTTTTTCAGCCACCATGACAGGGGATGTGAAGGGGCTGGCATCGAAATTTATGAAAGATGCGGAGTACATCAACGGCGAGGACGAGGATGCCACACCTGCCACAATAAAGCATGATTATGTTATTTCTGACAGCCACGACAAGCTAGATTTCCTTGTAAGGTATATACAGGACTATAATCCTGAAAAAGCGATTATATTTTCCAACACAAAACACGGTGCCTCTTTTCTCAGTGACAAACTGAGGAGGGAGGGGTTCAAGGCAGTCCAGATACACGGTGATCTTTCTCAAAAACAAAGAGAAGATTCATTGTCAAAGTTCAGGAGAAGAGAAAGGTTCCTCGTGGCAACAGATGTTGCAGCCAGGGGTGTCGATATCCCTGAAATAACACACATAATAAATTATGATCTTCCAAGAGAGGATAAAATTTACATACACAGGGTGGGAAGAACAGCCAGGTTTGGCAAAGATGGAACTGCGTTGAGCATAATTCTGCCAGATGAGATGTACCTGATTAACAGGATAAGGAGATCCGCTGGTGTTGAGATAACAAAACTCCCAATGGAAGGGCAGGCTGAAGAAGCCAGGCAGAGGAGAGAAACAAACGGCGGAGGCTATAGAAGGCAGGGCAGAAAGTACCAGAGCGGCGGCAGATCAAGGAACTCAGGAAGAGAAAGACCCTACAAGGGAAATTCTCACAGGAGAAGCAGGGAACACTGAGTTATTTTTACTGCCTGATTTAAGATCACGGGGCAGTTGACTTACAGATAACGTTGAACCAGTCCCGGTTGCATTCATATTCAATGTCCTGAATACCTCATTTTTTACAAAATAAAAGCGTTTAGAATCTTTTTGGCACTATTTATTTTTTAAATCATTGTTTTTTCATCACAGCAGTTTAGCATATTTGCCCTTATGCGATGCTGGATTTGTGCTGAAACTTTCCATATAACCTTTGGTACATTTTATCTAACTCGAGGCAATTATCAGCCATGGATAGGATTATTAGTGAGATTTGGGACATGTCACAGGGCAAATCGGCCCCTTCCGGTTCCGCTGAAATGGAAGAGCTGAAAAAAAGAGTGGCGGATATTGCTTTTACTTCATATGGTGCACTGAGAGCCGAGCCTGTTGCGATAATGAGGAAAACTCTCCTGCCATCTTCCGGCAAAAAGAATGCATCTCTGTTCTTCACAGGCGAAAAGGCATCTGTTGAGGTTGCATCAATGATCAACGGAACAACAACAAGATATCTGGATTTTAATGACACATATCTTTCAAAAGAGGCACTTCATCCTTCTGACAACATTCCTCCCCTTATTGCAATGGCAGAAAGCCATGAACTGAATGGAAAAAATGTGCTTGATGCGGCAAGGGTTTCTTATGAAACAGTATGTTCTCTTTCAGATGCATATTCTATAAGGGACCGGGGCTGGGATCATGTCACTTATGTGAGTATCTCTTCAGGTGCAGGGCTTGCTCATTTGCTGAACCTGGATGAGAATAAATTTGCACATGCAATCAATCTTTCCTTGAACAATAATATAAGCATGAGGCAGACACGTGCAGGTGAATTGAGCATGTGGAAGGGAGCCACTGCGGCAAATGCATGCAGAAACAGTGTTTTCGCAGCTAACCTGGCTGAGGCCGGCTTTACAGGCCCTGCACCCATATTTGAGGGAGAGATGGGATTTTTCAAGCAGGTGTCCGGGAACCTGAACCTTGATTTCTCAAAGAGCAGAATCCTAAAGACTATGATCAAGAACTATCCGGTTGAATACCACGCCATGAGTGCAGCTGAAGTTGCCTCAAACTTAAGGAAAAAGATCAGGGGAAAGATAAAGAAAGTGGAAGTTGAGACTTTTACCGTGGCGAACACAATAATAATCAAAGACCCTGAGAAGTTGAGGCCCAGGACAAGAGAAACTGCAGATCACAGCATGCCATATATTATAGCCCTGACCCTTGTTAAAGGAGATCCGACTCCGCTCTCATATGAGAAAAATATGCTTAATGATGCAGAAGTCTTATCAGTTATAGACAGGATGAAGTTCAGGATAACTGAAAAATTCGACAGGATGTATCCCGAATTCCTGCCGGTGAAAATAACAGTTGAAACAGATCAGGGAGTGTTCCAGGAGGAAATGGATGCACCCAAGGGGCACAATAAGAAACCGTACACATGGGATGACCTGAAAAGCAAAGGAAACAGGGTCATGAGTGAAGGCAGCTCTGCTTCCATTATAGAGTTTGCAAAAACCTTTGAAAAGAGGGGAATGGCCGAACTTAATGAGGTATTGAAAAATGTCAAGGCTTAGAGATAATGTTAATGATTCTTCCCTCAGTTTCAGGAAAATGCTGGGAAAGGAGTTCATAGCAATCCCAGGGGTCTACAGTGGCATATCAGCTATTTTGGCTGAGAAAGCAGGCTTTAAATCAATATACCTTTCGGGATCCGGCGTGGCAGGGATGATCGGCCTCCCGGATCTGTCTGTTACATCACTGGATGAAGTTGTCAGGGAATCTGAGAATATTACCTCAATAACCAAGCTGCCGCTTGTTGTTGACTGTGATACTGGTTTTGGGGAACCACTCAACGTTATGCGAACCGTGAGGCTGATGGAAAGGGCAGGCGTAGCTGCAATTCACATAGAGGATCAGGAACTTCCAAAGAAATGCGGGCATTTGAACGGAAAGAAGGTTGTCCCGGCTGAAGATTTTATCACCAAGATAAGGGCAGCAAAGGAGGCATCCAAGGATCCTAATTTTTCACTTATTGCCAGGACTGATGCAAGATCAGTGGAAGGGCTGGATGAAGCGATTGAAAGATCCAGGGAATACCTGAAAGCCGGAGCAGATATTATTTTTACAGAGGCGCTGGAGAACAGTGAGGAATTCGTTGAGATGAGAAAAAAGGTTAATGGATTCCTTATGGCGAATATGACTGAATTTGGGAAAAGCCCACTCCTTTCTGTGAAAGAACTGAAAGATATTGGCTATAATATGGTAATTTTCCCATTGACAGCATTCAGGAGCATACTTAAACAGACCGAAGAAATATACAGAAAACTGCATGAAGAGGGTACCCAGAGGAACTTTATCGATAAGCTCATGACTAGAGAGGAATATTACCAGCTCATAGGCTACTCCGATTATGAAAACGAAGATTTCAGCCTTGCATCGAGGAAGAACAAAATTTCCTGATTCTTTTCTTTAGCCCGGAGAAAACACAGGTTTGTGATATCACCACAGTTATGCTTTAAAGTTGCCTCATTTAATCTGGTTTCCGCCGATTATCCCAACTTTTATTTCTTCACCCTTCCTGTTGAAAAATTTGTAATCTGTATCCCTATATGGGTAACCTACGATCATATGTATTGGGCCTGTGTTTTGAAACATGTGCAGATCCGGATCAGAAGGCCTTATTGCACCGGAAGGGTGGGAATGGACTGATCCTATAATTGTGAAATCTACAGGCTTGTTTCCCATCCACATTATTGTGTGATGATCGCCCTGGATTGTCCCAGGCATTATGGCAATTTCATAAATGACTTCGTGTTCTCCCTTCAATAATGCCCCAAATTCCATTGGATAGGTGTCCTTTGAGGCTTCCATTATCATTCTTAACAACCGGAATCTAATTGACCACATCTTTCAACAGTTTCTCCCTTAATTTTGCATAGAAGTCTCTTCTTAGCGTTATAAACTTATAGGACTTCGTTGCCCTCGTTATTTTCACTCTGTCTGTCGACTTGAAATTCACTTCTTTTTGCCCGTCAAGTATTATGATGCAATCCTGATCAATGCCAGATGCAAGAATGTCAAGCACTGATGTTGATGGCGCCACCATTGGCTTGATTCTCAAGGTCACAGGAGCCAGGT
Source organism: Thermoplasmata archaeon (assembly GCA_021817255.1). Lineage (GTDB taxonomy): Archaea > Thermoplasmatota > Thermoplasmata > Thermoplasmatales > Thermoplasmataceae > Cuniculiplasma. The sequence goes on along the minus strand of JAKAVO010000012.1, from coordinate 35,704 downwards.
AGGAAATAACCATTGCCTGAGTCGCTGGCATAACAATGGGGCCTCCTGCGCTAAGGGAGTAAGAAGTTGATCCTATTGGGGTGGCAACAATGATCCCATCTGCCCTTGTCCTTTCCACAAAAGAGCCATCCAGATACAGCTTAAAATTCCTTACCTTGGCAATCCTGTTGCTGTGCACAACCACTTCGTTTAATGCATATCCCACTATCTCATCATTAACCATCACTTCAAGGCGCATATGTTCAACGAATCTATGTTCACCGCGTATTATCCTGTAAACTGTCTCTTCTACCCTGCCAACCTCCACTTCGCTCAGGAACCCAAGGGAACCCATATTGATGCCTAAAATTGCCCCTTTTGCTTTCTGCGCTGCAAGCAGTACAGTTCCATCGCCTCCTATGGTGAACAAAATATCGGCTTCGATTTCCTCAAGGGGCCGGTATTCCTTTTCATTCAAAAAAGGCTTCAGTTCATCAGCGAATATTCTCTCCCATTCGGGTGGCAGGATGTCGTCTATTCGCTTTACTATCTTTGCGCATCTTGGGCAGTCCTTCTTGATTATAAACGCAACTTTCATTTGTTCAGCAACTCCGATACATCATTTTTGTAAAACGGGGACAGGGCAATCATATTTTTTCTTTCCCTTACGTCCTTTCCCATGTTCAACTGTTTCAAGTCTCCGTCAAGCACATATCCATCCATTTCCCGAATTAAAAGAACGCCAGCTGCAATATCCACGTTCCTTAACATTTTCTCCCGTCCAAGATATGCAACATTATCAAGGGAACCGTTGGCAAGAAAAGCCATTTCCAGTGATGCACAGCCTAAGATCCTCTTTCTCGTGATATCTTCTTTGAGAAAATCCGGAACCTCAGTTTCTTCAAGGTTGTAGACAACGGATGCATGGCTCCTTCTTTCAGGCTTATCCATTTTATAGCCATTCCTGTATGCGCCATTTCCCTTTGTGGCCCAGTAATAATTCCCTGTTGCCAGGTTCATTATGAATGCTTCCTGGATGCTGTCAAAGTCATCATTCATTATGGCAAGTGACATTGAATAAATTGGAATCTGATTTTCGGCGTTGTACGTTCCATCAAGCGGATCCATGATTATATTGCTTTCATAGCCCCTGTCCACAAAGCCAATCTCCTCACTGATAATGTTGAATGGCAGGTCAATGTCATTAATCCTTTCTATAATCTTGTCTTCAGCGAGTTTGTCCAGCCGCGAAGTAAGTGTGCCGTCTGCACCCATTCCAGTATATCCAATTCTTTGATCTTTATTCTCAAGCGTTGATATGTGTTCTCTAATCTCTGAGCCCGTTTCAATAAAGTTTTTGAGGAATACCATATCCTATGTAGTAAAAAATTGTATATAATGGTATATAACTAATCTGGAGATACAATGCTTTCATGAAGGACATTCAATCTGGCAGGCAATTTTTCCAGTGCAACCTTCAGAGTGTCCTTTGCGCTTAGTGAACCGTCAGTCTCGAATTTAAAAACGTACTTTTTTCTGTCCTCAGTCATTTTAACGGGTTTTGTTTTGCTGACTTCAGTTCTGTGATTCACCGTGTCTATGAAGTTAAGGACCCCCCTTTGCTGGTAGTCATCTGTTACTGTAATTGTTTCTTTGGTTTCCCTGATTATGGATTTCGGGTATTTTTCCTTAATTAAGTCCCATCCTTCGTTGTCTGCTTTGTTAATTTCGAATTCCCTGTGGTACTTAAAGGAAACAGCAGAAGTTACCTGCCATTTTGCATGTTCTTTTGTCGTGCCCATGGTTGCTTCCGCAGTAATAAGCAGTGCCTGTTTTGGGCCAAGCTTTACAATCGGGATAAGAGGATCTACCGGCTTTAATTCAACATTTCCTGTAAAAGGAAGCAGGTCTCCACTGTATACCTCTCCTGGCCCTGTCTTGTCTATATTGTAAGAAACAGTGCAGAGCGAACAGCCTCTCCCTTCGCAGGAACACTTGTCCCTGAAATTCATCTTTAAATCTGTTTTTATTGGAATTAAACCGATCCTGTGGGCAACGATCTCGTCAAATAATGGCAAAGATGAGTCAAATACATTTCCCATGGAATCCTGTATTTGCCCATGCCTGAAGATCACTTTATCGATTGCAAGTTTTGGGATGTCATTCACCAAAGTACGCCTGAGGGCATTTGCAATGCCTTCTGTAATATTCGTTATTTCAAATCTGGCAAAGTTTTCTCTTAGTTCAAGTATTGATATTTTCGGTTCAGTTGAAGATGGCATTAAACCCTCCTTCCTCTTTTTCCACCCTTCTTTTTTGTTCCGTCGTGTGGAACAGGCGTAACTTCTTCAATTCTCACGATCTTGAAACCTGCTCTGGACAAAGCCCTGATGGCAGATTGAGCGCCGGGGCCGGGAATCTTGGATCTGTTTCCACCGGGTGCCCTGACTTTTATTATCAGATCTGTAATTTCCTTTTCCTTTAACTTCTCTGATATCAGGTCTGCAGCTTTCATTGCTGCGTATGGGCTGGATTCGTCCCTGTCGTTCTTGACAACCATTCCGCCTGTTGCCTTCGCAAGTGTTTCTGCTCCGGTTTGATCTGTTACGAGTATAATTGTATTATTTTGTGAAGAGTATATATGTGCAATTCCGGTTTTATTCATTCTTTTTCACTTCCTCCGATTTTTCGCCCTCAACTTCCTCTGGCTGCTCAACTTCTTCCTTCTGGTCTCCTGCTATCACCAATCTTATGGGGTGCTTATCATCTGTGAAAGGTGAGAATTCACTGTACTCTATGGAATCTTCCACCATTCCTTCTACAAGTAGCCCTGGCACTGTAACTCTCCTTCCATTTAATAAAATGTGGCCATGTGTTATCATCTGCCTGGCTTGTTTTACTGTTTTTGAAAGATTCTTTCTGAACACTATTGTCTGCAGCCTTCTTTCAAGAACGCTTTCTATTGCCAGGGACAGAATATCATCCAGTGAAGCATCCCCCGTTGATATTTTATACCTGTTCAGCCTTGCAAGCAGGAGGTTGAGCTGCTTTATGGCAAGAGGATCATTTCTTCTTGTTCTTGCCTGCAATTCCCTGGCCTGTGACCTTATGGAGTCAAGCATTGCCTGGCTTCTCCATAATTCCTTCTTATTCTTCAATCCATAAAGATTTATGGTTTTTCTCTCTTCATCTATTCTGTCCTTTTCCCAAGGGTGCCTTGGTGTTGAATATAACTTTTTTTGAAACTTAGGGTCTCCCAATTAAAATCACTCCTTCTTTCTCTGTACGCCTACTGTCAGTCCCTTTCGGCCGTTGCTTCTTGTTCTCTGGCCCCTTACCTTGTGGTGGGTCTCGTGCCGGATCCCCCTGTAGGATCTTATCTTCTTCAATGTGTTCACATTGTCCTGAATTTGAACATTTAGATCATTTCCAACCAGGTTCATATTTTTTCCTGTAACCGGATCCATACGATTGTTCAGCATCCAGCTAGGGATGCCTTCATACTCTTCTGATTCTATGTAATCTCTAATCTCTTCAATCTTCTCTTCGCTAAGGTCGCCAAGCCTCATGCTCTCATCAATGTTGAGCTTCTTTGTCAGGGTCTCAGCCAGCCTTACGCCTATGCCTTTTAAGTCTGCGAGAGCGAGAACAACGTCTCTTTCACCATTAAGATCCATGCTTGCAATCCTTACAATATATTGGAAATCATTTTTTTCTTTTTCATCAGGCATTAATTCACCAGTCCTTTAATACGCTTTAAATTTATCCTTTGCGGTCGCTCCTTATCCTTAAAATATATATATTCTTTTTGTAAAGTATGCCTATTTGTAAAATGTAAATTTCCTATAATCTCCATCTGTTTTGAAGACTCCGAGCCTCACTCCACTATCAAGCCATCCATATGAATAATTGAGGGATGACAGCGCATTTAAAAGGTCTCCGCTTTCAAGAAAATGTTTAGCATCAGAGAAATATGACCTGATCATTTCAAGGGAACTGGCTGCAAATTCATAAAGGAAGGAATTCTCCGGAACTGCAATGGATATGACTTCCAGTGCCCTGGTTTCGATGTCGATGTACTTTGCCACTTTTTCTTCCAGTTCCCTGGAAACTTCCTTATCTGTATGTTGAGTAGTCATTCAATAAGATCCATATCTGTTTCTGTGTGCCTTCGTCAATCACGCCTTCTTCCCTTTTCTTGACAACAAAGTCCCTTGCTTCGCTAATGCCGGTCCTCGACGCAATAGCATAAATTCCTCCCGCAATAGATCCTCGTATACTGTCTGGCAGAGCCTCAACTGCCTTTGATAACATAAAATTAAATTCCTCGCTCTTCCTCATGTCCAGTTTCTTGATTCTCTTTGGCCTTGGTGCTTCATTTCTGTCATTATATCCGTAATATCTGCCCCTGATGTTTTTACCTGGTTTTCTAGGTGTATATTTCCTTCTTGCCGCCATATTTTTGCTCAATGCAATATGTTATAGATGGTTTTAAACCTTGTTGTGTTATAATTGTTACCTGAAATGTTCAAAAACCATTGGAGGGCTGATTCTTAATTTTGTTTTCTTTTGATGCAACTCTCGCTGATTCCTATTTATGTGCAACTTTGAAAAGAGAGCTTAAATGCCATACATGGGGAGCGTAAGATTTGACCACATGGATTTCTGCCGGGAGCAGAGTATAACCAAGATATCTACCGGTTTTCATAAGATTCATGGTGCTCACTGTTATGTTGCTGGTCAACTCCAGATGATGCAATAGAATGTAGCCATTGTTTTTAACATGCGATAAACCGGATGCGAGATAATTCTTTGATTTGAAATTGCCCATCAGCACAAGATCATACATTTCATCTGACTTGAAAAGCCTGCAGTCCATATTTACAGTAATTACCTTATTTTCAACTTTATTTATAGCTGAGCTTTTTGCAAGATACTGAAGAGCTTCCCTGTTAAGATCAATGCAGACCACCTTTCGGACCCATTGAAGATTTGCTACCGGCAGGGAAAAGTACCCAATTCCCGAGAACATATCAAGAACGGCCTCAGCTTTTATTTCTTTTATTGATGGCAATCCCCGCTCTATTATGTTTCCCTTGCTCATCATCAGATTTGCAGGATTGGTTACGAAAATAACTCCGTTTTCCCTGTAAAAAGAATCACCCTCAATGCCGGATACAAGTTTTAACTTGGGTGTCCGGACCATTCCCTCAATTTTCCCCTCTTTGACATATACCTGGGATGCCAGTGATTTTGTTACAAGCTCATCTGCTATTTTTTCCATATTTTCATAATTCTTATTAAAAATCAGGGTGTTTCCAATTCTCTGCCAGTTAATTTTGAGGTCTTTGCGGTTCATGTTCCTGTTAATTACTTCCCAGATTGTCAGTTCTTCTTTCTGCATAAAATCCCTTTCGCACTCCAATGCACCGGCAAACTCTACCCTTTCTGCCAACGGGACAATTATTTTTCCATTGTCTCTCATAACTTTCAGATCTTTTACAAGCTTTCTTTCCCTTTTTGCCTTCATTATAAAAAGTTCTGCATCTTTTGCTTCAACTTCCATCGCAAAGTGTTTCAAACCATTAGGTAGTTTGATTTGAGATTAAATTTTGTCGCTTAAAAATGAAAAGCATAAATTGATAATAAAAATATACCACTATGCTTTCTGAAGAGCTTTTCAATAGAGCATCCAAACTTTTTCCTGGCGGGGTTAATTCGCCAGTGAGATTTTACAGCCCATATCCAACTTATTTTTCAAGAGCTTCCGGTTCAAGAATCTTTGATGTGGAAGGAAAGGAATATCTCGATTTCTGCATGGGATTCGGCGTGAATTTTGCCGGCTATTCGAATGCAGAAATAGCTGAAGAAATTATGTATCTTCTCGATAATACTATTCCTGAAGGTGTCCCGACTGAACATGAAATTACGCTTGGAGAGACTATACAGAAGGCGGTCCCTTCAGTTGAAAGGATGAGGTTTACGAATTCAGGTACGGAAGCAACAATGCATGCTATCAGGCTTGCGAGGGCATTTACAGGCAGGAAGTTTATCCTGAAAATGAATGCAGGATTTCATGGTGCCCACGATTACGTTCTTGTCAATGCCGGGAGCGGCGCACTGAATTTTGGATCGCCTTCAAGCCCCGGGATTCCCGATGAGGTTTCCAAAACTGTACTGATTGGGGATTTTAATAATGAAGAATCTATTAAGGAACTTTTTAAAAAGTATGGGCATGAGATAGCAGCAGTAATTACAGAGCCGGTTCTTGGAAACCTTGGGGTAATAGGGCCGGAAAAAGGGTTCTTAAAATTTTTAAGGGAGATCACTGATGAATACGGCGCCCTGTTGATCTTTGATGAAATAATAACCGGTTTCAGATTTAAGTTCGGTGGCTATCAGGATCTGATAGGAGTGAAGCCCGACCTTACCACCATGGGAAAGATAATCGGTGGTGGAATGCCAATAGGGCTCTTTGGTGGCAGGTCTGAAATAATGGAAAAGATAAGCCCCCAGGGCAGTGTCTACCAATCGGGCACATTCAGCGCAAACCCATTCACCGTTGCATCTGGCATTGCAACACTTAATTTCCTGAAGAAGAGGGATTATGAATACACAATAGGGCTGGCCCAATGGGTCGAGGACAAGCTAAAGAATTTTTCAGACATAGGCGTTCAGGTCAACAGAGTTTACAATATGTTCACAATATTCTTCAATGGCGAGAAGGTCTGGAACTATGAGACAGCTTTGAAGTCCGACAAGAAAAAATTCATGGACTTTTTCAATTTCTCGAAGAAACATGGAATTTACTTTTCACCTGGACAGTTTGAGGCCTCGTTTGTCGGGATGGCACACACACCTGAAGAAGTGGAAATGGCTGTGTTCAAAATGGTTTATACCCTGGAGTTTGATATGAATGAAGATAGGAACAAGAGAAAGTAGGCTGGCCGTGATCCAGGCAGAGATGTTCAAGAACATTCTTGGGGGCGAGCATGAATTTGTAAAGATCAGGAGTTCGGGAGATATGGATCACGAAAGGCCTTTGAAGGAGATTGGCGGCCAGGGTATTTTTGTGAATGGCATAAACAGGATGGTGATGAAAGGGGAGCTAGACTGTGCCGTCCATAGCGGGAAAGACCTTCCTACTGTCCTTGCCAAGGAACTGGAAGTGGTTTCAGTATTTGACTGGAGAAATTACCACGATGTTGCCTTATATGGCCAGAACGTGGACCATAAAGAAAAAATGATAGTCGGCACATCATCTCCAAGGCGTGAAGAACAGATCAGGAAGAATATGAAGAACTGGGAGGTTTCCGGCCTGAGGGGCAATATAGATACCAGGCTAAAGAAACTCGATTCCGGACAATACGACTGCATTGTATTGTCAGAGGCTGCAGTTGCAAGGATGTATCCCCACAGAAAATATGAACTGCTTGATGAAAATTTCTTTGTGCCCGCCCCGGGGCAGGGAATAATTGCAGTAATATCAAGAAAAGATTCTCCACATTATGATGAAATAAGAGACACCGAGGATCCCATTGCAAGAAGGAGATGGGATGTGGAGAGGAGAGTGGCAAGCATATTCAACATGGGTTGTTCCGTGCCAAACGGCATTCTGTACAACCCGGAAACGGAAATTCTTTATCTTGACATAAATTTTCAAGGCAACAGGATTTCTACAAAGATAAAGGCCAGAACCATTCTGGAAGCTGAAATGGTGGCAAGAAATGTTAAAGAGATCATAAATTATGGCAGTTCTTAGTTTCAGGCCGGATGAAAAATTCAGGAAAGCGGATATCAATGGATATGATGTTATAAATATACCACTGGTAAGAATTGTTGAAACTGAAGGAGTAAAACTTCCAGAACTCACTGAGTTTGACGGGATAGCATTTACCAGCGCAACAGCTGCAAGATTATTTTTCAGGAATTACCATGAAATTGATGATAAACTGGCCTTGTTTTCAATTGGTGAATCAACCACAAAACAATTGATGGAATATACAAAGGAGCCATTCACATGCAGGAACTCAGATTCTCACGGCTTTGCAGCGTTCATCGCTGATCATAAGCCAAAAAGGATATTGATCCCGCGGGGAAAAACCCATTCCCCAACACTGAATGATGAACTGGAGAGCATTGGCATTTCCAGCGTGAATCTCTACCTGTACGAATACGAACAACTTGGCCAGAGCCTGAGAATCAGGGACGCATTAAAGAATGAACGAATTCCGCTTGTATTTACATCCTCTCTCGAAGTAAGGCTCTTCAACGGGATTACAGAAGGAAAGTTTGTGAACAACCCGTCCTACCCTATTGGAAATACAACAAACGACACTTTGAAGGAATATGGTTATAAAAATATACATTTTGAAGGGAAAAGAAATTACAGGGAACTTATTGAATTCATTTTTTCAAAATAGCGGGGAATGGATTTGAACCATCGATCTACGGGTTATGAGCCCGTCGGGATTTCCTAACTACCCCACCCCGCTGTTATACCGTATTTGTTATTCAGATATATATGTTATCAAATGTTCTTGCACATATTATTCAATAAGGGGCTTAACATTTGCCACTTGTTGATAAGCGGTGTTTGGTTAGTTTATCCAAAAGATTCAGCCACCCGTTCCTGCTTCAATTCTTTTGCCTTTGATTCAAGGTATGTATATACGGTTCTCTGTTTCTTCCCCTCGATAATCATCTGAAGCGCCTGTATGGCATACTTCATGGAAATGTAATCGCCGATCAGTGATACTGTGTCTCCGTAAACGCATACGAAGCAGTCTGTTATATCTTCAACTATCTGTCTTGTTTTTCCCTGCCTTCCTATGATCCTGCCCTTTATCTCGTTGATCCTGTTTGACCCTTTCCTTGCAAATTCCCTCAGGGAAATGACAATGAGCTGAAAACCATCATTATAAAGAAACAGCGCTCTTTCTGGGCTGAATCCCCTCCCGATGGCCTTGACAACTTCTGCTGTAACATTTACTTTCAGGGGATCAGTGTTTTCACCTGCTATCACAAGTATATCGCCATCAGTTGAATCGATATCAAGTGTACACCCTGAAATTTCCTCTATATCACTCTTTGTTTTTCCCTCTTTCCCTACCAGTGCGCCTATTCTATCCCTTGGAATTCTTATTACACTGGAATTTTTAACATCATCTTCTTCATTGCTCATCCTGATCACCTGGAAATTTTGGTTCTTTTATATTAAGGCTCAATGCATTTCTCCTGGCAAATGCCCTCATGTTGCCGAGATCTCTTGCAAGAAAATCCCTTGCCATTGGATGCTTGTATGAAACTGCCTGCCCCATGTCTATTATGTAGGATTTCTTTCTGTAGCAAAGAATGTTGTATTCGCTAAAATCTGCGTGGATCAGCTTGGCTTTTTCCACCATTTTCTTGTATTCTGCCATTGCTGAATCGAAATATGGCTGCAACTCATCCTGGTTAATGTCTTTCAGTTTCTTTGCCGGAGACTTTTTATCCCCGATGTATTTCATCAGGATAATATTCTTTTCAACAGCCACCGGATCAGGAACCCTGATCTTGAATTTTTTGCATTCGAGGAGATTTGCGTATTCCTTTCTTGCCCATACAAAAATGAGGGAGCCCCTTGATTTTCGCTGCTTCATAAATCTTGGGTCGCCTTCAATATATTCATTGATATGCTGGAAACGGAGTGTTGAGGTCTTAAATATTTTCATTACAGCTGCCTTCCTTTCGCCCTCAACCTTGAAAACGAGCGATTCTTTGCCTGATGAAATTGGATAATCGACATATTTTATGTTGAACTGCTTGAAAAGGGTGTAAATGTTATCCAGTGTCCGCCTGTCAAATACCAGGCCCTCTGTTTTCTCACCCAGAAAATCATTGAAATTAAATTCGTCCCGATCAATAAGTTGTTTTAGCGCGCTTCTTTCATCCATTTTTTTCTCTATTTAAATATGTTTATCAGCTCAGGCAGGGCAGAATTCCTGCTAAGGTAGTTAGCCTGCGTCTGAGTGTACCTATACACTATATCAGCCTTTTCCGTCTGGAATTGCCATGGCTTTACAATTACAAGATCATTTTCCCTGATCCACATTCTCTTCTTCATTTTTCCCGGAATTCTGGCTGTTCGTGTATATCCGTCCTCGCACATTACTGAAAGGTGTGAGCCTCCGGACAGTTTTTCAACTATGCCGTAGAGTTCCCCCTTCCTTTTGTTTGGAACAATTACTCTTGTGAAATTTTCTTCGCTATTATGATTATTCTTATATGGCATTATTACCTCTCATGTTGCATTAAGTCATACGATTTCTGTATATTTACTTTTATGAACGAAAAATGGTGTTAAATGAAAAAAAATTAGGGCAACTCAGGCTGGTTGCTTGATTCCAAAATTCCTGATTTCAAAAAATCTTGAGGCAACCTCTTTCATGAGTTTAACGTTTCTTCCTTCCTTTCCTATTGCCTTTCCAACTTCAGAGACTTCCACTCCAATCTGGATATCCACCTGGCCCTGCTTCCATGAAATATCTATTTCCTTTACGCCGTACCTGAAATAAAGATTTTTGATAAACGTCAGGATGTCCCTCGAATATTCTGCTATCAGGATGTGCTTGTTTATCTTCTCCCGGAGATTCTGGACCACGTTCTGGTTCCTCTTGAACATTTCTGCCATCCTCCTTTCCCCAACAATGAAGACAACCATGTCATCATTTTCCATGCATTCCTCTGGTTGGATTCCCCTTGCCACTTTTTCAAAGAGTGCCCTGTATTCCATTATTCTGTTGTCTATAACTATTCCTTTAGAAGCCAACTTCATTCACCTTTATCAGGTACATTCCCCCTATATACAAGATCAACCGCACCAGTGCCCAGAGTTATTGGCTGCCCAACAATAATGTTTTCAGCAACTCCGGTTAAAGTATCGGTTTCTCCAACTATTCCTGCCCTCATTAAATGCTTGACCGTAATTTCAAAAGCTGCCCTTGCAAGAACACTGCTTTTTTTGCCTGAAATTCCCTGCCTGCCTACAGCCCTTACCTGCCCTTCGATTGTCATCATGTCAGCAACAACCATCAAATGCCTTTCATCAACGTCCAGTGACTGCTCCTTCAGGGTGTCTCTTGATTCCTTCAGGATTGCATTTCTTGCCGCCTCGATTCCCAGTACGTTTGCAATCTCCACGATATCGTTTGTTGTAGTTCTTACAGCATCCACTTCTTCAATTTCAAGAACCTGTTTCAGGTTTGAACCCTGTGTCTGCAGTTTGTATGTGCCATCTCTCTCTTTCACTGCCACTGCCCTTTTTATGCCCTGCAATCCCTTGATATTGACTGCCTTGACCTGTTCCTGAAGCTGGTAAAGCCTTTTGTATGATTCCTGCTGGGCCTTGATTTCAATGTCCGCGTAATCAACTGAAGTATCACCCTTTTCCTTCTGTATGATTGTTATCTGCTTTATGCTGCCCATTGCATCGAGAATATCCTGTTCCTTTATTCTCCTCCTGTCCATCAGTTTCCTCTTTGGCCTTATTATAACCATCATTTCATCTGTGTCCGTTATGACATCGGCTACATCTATAACGCTGGTATTTTCTATATCTTTTATAACACGGCTGACCGCATCATCATCCCTTGCATATTCATCCTTCAGGAATATATCCATGGACGGTGTTGATGGTGTTCTCCTGGCATCCACTATTTCAATTAGCCTGGGCAGGCCCAGTGTAACATCCACTTCTTTGACACCCGCATAGTGGAAAGTCCTCATAGTCATCTGGGTTCCTGGTTCTCCAATGCTTTGTGCTGCAATTATCCCAACTGCCTCAAATGGGTCAATTTGCCTCTCTTCAAGATCTTCTTCCACTCTTTTCAAAATCTTGTTGAAAAAGTCCTGCCCCTTTTCCTTTTTTATTTTCGTCAGCATTTCTGCAATATGGAGTGGCAACACTACGCCTTTGTCAAGTTCTTTTTCTATCAGTTGCCTGACTGGCCCTTCTATAACTGAAGAGTATTTTTCTTTCTGCGTTATCACAATCCTTTCAAGGGTTGCTTCATAATATGAGTCTACCGCATTGATCTTGTTTCTTCCAAGGCTGAAGTCAGATGATGGTATTGAAGGTGCAAGCACTTCAAGAGATTCCAGATGCAACACAGTTTTAAGCCCTGTTTTTTTCTTAAGCATCAATTCCCTGGTGTCTTTCTTCTTCTTGCCCTTTTCAGCAGGCTTTTTTGCATTTGGCAGGTTATATTCGCTGATCTCTGTTACTTTTGCCCTGTAAAGCACTTTCTTCTTGTCCACGCTTATGTATGCTTCCTCTATTCCTTCTGAAACTGGAAAATCTACGGCATAAAAAAGATTTTCTGCCTTCTCCATGAGGTTTTCTATGTTCTTCTTTGTATCTTTCCATAGTATAACTTTCATTGTTCACCACCGTTTTCCTCATCGAACAGGATGTAATTCATGTCCAGGGCTTCACCATTTTCACTCTTTGTTGGATCGATGCCGTCATCCCCATATTTGAACTGTATGATCTCCCCGACCGTGTCTGTTACCTGCCTCCTTTCATTAACCTTCAGGTCTTCAAATGCGTTGATTAGCCTCCTCTGCATATATCCGCTCCTGGATGTTCTTACTGCAATATCCACAAGCCCTTCTCTCCCTCCAATGCTGTGCAGGAAGTATTCCAGTGGATTCAGCCCAACCTTGTAGGAAGATTTTACAAATCCTCTTGAATCTGCGCCTAAATCCCCTTTCTTGAAATGTGGAAGTGTTCTTTTGTCATAACCTCTGTTAAGCCTCTGCCCTCTCACAGATTGCTGCCCTACCATTCCTGCAACCTCTGATATATTAAGCATCTTTGCCCTCGCGCCAGATCTTGCCATTATGACAGAAGGATTTGTAAGGCCAAGATACTGGGAAGCTATTTTTCCGGACTGGTCCCTTGCTTCTCCAGTCACTTTCATTATTTCCTCCTCTAAAGTTTCTTCAACAGATTTCCCTTCCCTTGGATTCATTCTCTCTTCCTTGAAATCAATAACAAAGCCGTCGACATCCTTTTCTGCCTCTATTGATATTTCCTTTATTTCACTGATCGCATTTTCCGGTATGTCATAATCTGCAATTCCCGTTGAAAAGCCTCTGAAACTGATAAAAGCCACTGCGAGCCTTGTCATCTTGTCTATAAACTCAGCCGCTGCTGCTGCACCGAATTTTCTATAGATTTTATCAATTATTTTTCCGGCAAATGGGGATATCGCAGTTTCGTCAATGGTTCCATGTATCATTCTCCCATTTATTATTACTACATCAATATCTTCCTGGTTCTCTTCATATTCGCAGACGAAAGTCCCATCTTCTGACCTTTTTGCACCGGAACACAGCTTGCTTCTAAATTTTATATTGAAATCTTCAGGCAGAATTGCTGAAAATATATCTCTTCCGGAAAAATATTTTACACCATTTTCTACGGACACTGGTTTCATATCCTTATCCACAGGCAGGTAACTCATAATGTGGGTTGCCTCCTTCTCTGAGAATAATGGATTTCCATGTGTAAGAAGAAACAGGGCTGTTACATGATCGTGGATGCCGCCAATGATTGGGCCGCCAAATCTTGGTGACATTATCTGCTCCTGAACCTTCATTATAATTCTTGCTTCTGCCCTTCCTTCTTCCTTCTGCAGAACGTGGAGGTTCATTTCATCCCCGTCAAAATCAGCATTGTATGGTGTGCATACTGCAAGGTTAAACCTGAAGGTTTGCCCCTTCAGTATCCTCACTGTGTGTGCCATCATTGACATTCTGTGCAGCGATGGCTGCCTGTTGAACAGTACAATATCACCTTCGCTCAACTGCCTTTCAACAACCCAGCCGATATCTATTTTCTGGCTGTTGTCCTCAGCATTTGCTGCTGTGATTTTTACTCTCCGGCCATCTGGCCTGAGAATATAATTAACTCCTGATTCATAATTGCCATTCTCTTTGGTTGGAGTGGTTCCTCTTTTAACCCATTCCCTCATTACATCAATGTTGAACTGGTTGATCGTAACTGGAACAGTCAACTCTCTTGCGGCTTTTTCCGGAACACCAACTTCATTTATTGAAAGAAAAGGTTCCGGTGAGATTACTGTTCTTGCGGAAAAGTTTACCCTCTTGCCGGAAAGATTCGATCTGAACCTCCCCTCCTTTCCTTTCATTCTCTGGACCAGAGTTTTCAGTGGCCTTCCAGACCTGTGCCTTGCTGGTGGAATGCCTGCAGTCTGGTTGTCAAAGTATGTGGTTACGTGGAACTGCAGAAGGTCCCACAGATCTTCTATAATCAATTGTGGTGATCCATTATCCCTGCTTTCTCTCAGCCTCTGTGAAATTCTTATTATATCCACGAGCTTGTGTGTCAGATCGTCTTCACTTCTTTCACCTGTTTCAAGCGTTATGGATGGCCTTACATTTATTGGCGGAACTGGAAGTGCAGTTAGAATCATCCATTCTGGCCTGACAAAACTCTTGTTCAAGCCAAAGTAAATCAAGTCATCATCCGGTATTTTTTCCAGCCTCTCCCTTATTTCCTTGGGCGTGATTTTCTTTTCAGCTGCCCCTCCTGATTTGGCTCCTTCCCTGAATGTTGTTGGCTTGTCAAGGATGACGGTCAGGTTCTTGAAGCCACAGTGTGGGCAAACTTCCCTTTTTATGGCCTGTTCCAGGTTCTTCTTGATTATAAGTGTCAACAGTTCCGGGTCATAATCTTCAAGTTTCTTTTCAGAGAGCCTCCTTCCATAAGCCTGCATCTCGTCTTCTGTCAGTTTAACCCTGTTGCAATTTTTGCAAGTTCCATCAAGGAACATCTTTACTTCCTTCACGAAGCCAACCTGTATTACAGGCATTGCCAGATCTATATGCCCAAAATGGCCGGGGCATTCGTCTACCTTTCCGGAACACGTTGCGCATTTCAGCCCAGGTTCAATAACCCCCATATGAAGGTCCATTAGCCCCCTTTCTATTGGGTACCCGTCATCATCGTATGTATCTGCGGTTATAACCCTGACCTGGGACATCTTCCTGACTTCATCCGGTGACAATATGGCAAATTGTATGTTGTTTATTCTCTTTGAAATAAAACTGTTCATTTCAGATCACCCAATATTAATCTCATCATTACACCCATTGACATCAGTTCATCCCTCATCAGCTTGAATGCATAACTTGTTTCTACCGGATGTATATTTCCAGTGTTTCCACACACCTGGCATCTCAGGGTTCCTTTTCTTCTGTCCATAATGGCAATGTGCCCGCAGGACTGGTTTCCGCATACGTATAGTATTGTTCCATCACTCTGGTCCAGGAGCCTGTCTTTAATTACCATGGCTGCACCGTGTGCAATTAAGGTATCTCTTTCCATTTCTCCAAATCTCAAGCCTCCCTGCCTCGATCTTCCCTCTGTAGGCTGCCTTGTCAGTATCTGGACAGGCCCCCTTGATCTTGCATGGAACTTCCCTGCCACCATATGGTGCAGTTTCTGGTAATAGATAACGCCTGTAAATATCTGGGCATCAAGCTTTTTGCCTGTTATGCCATCATACATTGTTTCTGTGCAGTCATAGGTTAATCCATATTTCAGCAGTTCTTCCCTCAGTGACGGTTCAGGTTCGCCCTTAAATATTGTGCCGTCTACTGTGCTTCCTCTCATGGATGCAACTTTTCCCCCGATCATTTCAAGAATGTGCCCTATGGTCATCCTTGAAGGAATTGCGTGGGGATTTATCAGAATGTCAGGAATTATGCCTGATTCTGTAAATGGCATATCCTCCTGGGCAATCAGTGCACCTATTACGCCTTTCTGCCCATGCCTTGATGCGAATTTGTCTCCAAGTTCAGGAATCCTGTCACTCCTAACCTTAATTTTAACTATTTTGCTGTTGCTCTCAGACACAGTTAATATAACATTATCCACATACCCGTTTTCATTTGGCCTCATGGTGATGGAGGATTCTCTTCTCTTTTGAGGTCCAAGCCTTTCGTTTCCTTCTTCAAGGAATCTTGGGGGCGACGTCTTCCCGACAAGCACATCTGAACCTTCAACGTAAGCTTCAGGATTTATTATTCCATCCTGGTCAAGGTTCATGTAAAAGTTTTCCATCCTCGCGCCCATAACATCATGTGTTGGAATTTCAAATCTGTCTTCCTGCCCACCCGGGTATCTTCTCTCTTCTGCTGTATACGTCCTGAAGAAATTGCTTCTTCCCATTCCTCTTTCAACTGCAGATTTATTGAACACAATTGCATCCTGGATGTTGTATCCCTGGTATGAAACAATAGCAACCACAAAGTTCTGCCCTGCAGGCCGCTTATCATAATGTACATAATCCATTACCTGTGTTTTTACGAGCGGTATTTGCGGATAATGCATGAAATGGCCCCTTGTATCAGTCCTTATCCTGAAATTTGTAGCTGACAAGCCAATGCTTTGTTTTGTCATTGCAGAAGCCATTGTTACCCTTGGGGATGAGTTATGTTCAGGATATGGTATCATCGATGCAGTTACGCCAAGGATCATTGATGGATCAATTTCCAGGTGTGTGTGTTCTTTAGACAACAATGTTGTTCCGTCAAATTCTTTTCCACATTTCTGGCACATCAGCCTTATCCTTGATTCGCCCTGGTTGACCCACTCGACAATGCCCCTGTAAAGAAGTGTGTCGCATCTGGGGCATCTTTCTGGAAAATCATAAGCGTAAAGTGAAATATACAAATTTTCTTCCTCTTCAGCATCTATCCATTCTATTGCACCGATTGAAGCCAGATTGCTTAATTCCATGTCTCCAAGCCTTAATTTCTCGAGTATTTCCCTTGATATGTTCGGCTTGCCATCTTCAACAACAATAAGCGGCCTCCGGATCCTTCCCCTATCACAATTTATAATCACTTCGTTTGTAGATCCATCGTATCTTACATTAATTTCAGAAGATAATTCTCCCTTTCTTCTTGCATTTCTTATTGTTCCTGTGAGGCCAATGGGGTCTTCATGATAGCCCACAAGGTCTCCATTTACATATATTCTTCCCATGCCTGCTTCTTCTTTGGTTGGTTCCCTGATTCCGTTTGAATTCAGAAATTCTATTACATCCAGAGGATCAGCACCCTCAGATATATTCATGAGGAGAGCGCCGTTTTTAACAAGCCCACAGTTCTGCCCTTCTGGTGTTTCGTTTGGGCAAATCCTTCCCCACTGGGTTGGGTGAAGATCTCTTGCTTCAAAATGTGGCTGTGATCTTGTCAGAGGGGAAATAATTCTTCTCAGATGGCTCAGGGTGCTCACATTTGAAACACGATCCAAAAGTTGTGATACTCCAGTCTTTCCTCCTATCCAGTTTCCTGTTGACATGGCATGGAGAATCTTTTGTGTTAAGAGATCCTGCCTTATTGCAGGCCTGATTCTCAATCCCTTCTTTCTGTTATAAGTCTTTTCCAGCTGGTATTTTAAGTCCTTTACAACGGATTGAAAAGCGTTCCTAAACAGTTCATCCATCAGATCTCCTGCTAATTTGACCCTTTTATTCGATAGATGATCCTTATCATCTTCTTTTCTGATGCCAAGGTTCAATTCCAGCAATGATCTTGCCATTCTTCCAAGATAAAGTGCCTTCTTAAACCTGTCCTCCGTTTTATCCCCAAGGTGTGGAAGGAGTGACTTGTCAATTATCTGTGAAATTTTCTTTTCCCTGAAATCTTTGGCCTGTCCAGCGGCGAATCGCTTCTCAAGGTAATTAATAGCATCATCTTTGAAAACAACGCCATTTGGAGGGTGAATCTTCGGATCCCTGGCTGCTTCAAGATTGTAAAAAATAATTGGGTTCATTCCATTGACAGAGAATATTGCATCGTGTATTTCATTGTCCTTCTCCATTCCTAGCGCTTTCATTAAAATGGCAATGGGTATTGATCCTGGCACACTTGGTATTGAAACGTTAATATCTCCATCCCTGCTCTTTTCAAGGGCAGTCATTGCCCTGTATCCGCCAGCCTGGGAGAAGACCTTTGCTATCTCAACCTGGGTCTCGTATTTTTCCTCCTTTTCCACAAGAATTTTGTTTGGTGCAAGATCCTCAAGGGAGACAATTACCCTTTCACTTCCCCCGATTATGAAATAACCGCCTGAATCGGTTGGGTCTTCCCCAACGTACTGAAGCTTTTGCTTCCTTGTTCCGTTGATTGGGGCGTTGTTCTTTTCCCCATTTGTTTTTTCGATATATTTGTCAAGGTTAGAACCGTAGAGTGTGCACACTTTTGTCCTGACCATTACCGGCATTTCCCCGATTTTTATTGTTTCAGGCTCTCTTTCTATGCCATCCTCTGAAACTCTCAGCTTAAGGCTTATCGGAGCCGTGTAGTTCAGATCCCTTATCTTGGCTTCCTGGGGTGTTATCTGGTTGATAGCTCCTGAAGCTTCCTTTATCTCAGGCATATCCACCCTTATAGTGGTGTCTCCTACGAATCTTCCCCTCTCTTTCTGCCTGCCGAAATAAATCTTTATCTCCTTTCCGCCTGTTTTTGTCCTATCCAGTAAAATGACTCCTGGTTCATCTTCATCTGACAGCTTTGTTTCATCTACTATTTTTTGCATCAGGCTGTCCGCATTGTCTGGTGTAGCAACAAATGCATTCATTGAGTCAATCTGGTGATTTACAATACTTTCATTTCTAAAAAACGATTCAACGATTTCCTTCATTTTAAAACCTCACTAATTGTCAATCTGTAGTATTCTGTAATACCAACATTTGGGTTCTTTCTAACAATCTTAATAATCCTATTTGGCCCAATATTTCCATGAATTTCCATCAATGCCTTAATTGCTGGATCTGAAATATTGATATGGGGCAACATTGCCTTTTCTGTGTGGAGTTTTTTTAGAATAGTGACCTCATCTTTTTCTTCTACCAAATAATGTTCTGGGACCAATTCGTGGTGCAACACGTTAAATTTACTCATTTTTATCCCTCTTAACGGGCCCAAGGGGGTTCGAACCCCTGACCCTCTGGTTAAAAGCCAGATGCTCTACCTAGCTGAGCTATGGGCCCATATTTGCCGGCGATGTGAATAACTTTTTCCAATATAAACATTCTTTATAATTGCCTATATTCAGCACCTGAAAACCCATAAAATCCACTAAAGTAGAGCATGCTAACTTTAAACCTTTTTTAGATACGTTTCATCATTACCTTTTAGCATAAAAGCTTAACGAATAAGTTTGTAAAGTATTCACTGAATAAAGACTTCTTCCTGTGCTTATTATTCATGAAAAATGGCATATTTAAATGTGTTGTTGCCTACTTATACCATACTTTTTAGGTAAATCCCACACAATTTCCATACTGCCACATTTATAACTTTATTTAGTCTTTTCTTATTGCAGTGGATGGAGAAGAGAGATTTATTCGAAACAATAAGGCCAATAGGAATGGATGAAGAACCGGAAAAACCGGTTTTTTCAGCTTCATACATTGACCACAGTGTTGATCCCCTTGACGATTTCTTTATGTATTCATGCGGGAAATGGGTTCAGAGCCATCCAATACCAGAGGATAAATTCCTGTGGGGAGCATCCATGGAACTGATAGAGAGGAATGTTTTCGTTCTTGGAAAGATACTTGAAAGATGTGCGGAGAAAAGCTTCGAACCTGAAAACAGCATAGAAAAGCAACTGGGAGACTATTACATTTCCGCCATGGATAAGGAAAATATAGAAAAACTCGGGTTTAAGCCTATTAGCGGTATGCTTGCAAAAGTGGATGGGATGAAAGAGAAGGGCGAAATACCTCATCTTATTGCCTATTTGCACCAATCAGGAATTGAAGCCTTTTTCAGATTCGAGGTGGAGCCAGACTTGAAAAGCAGTGGGTTTAATGCGGTTTACATTAACCAGGGTGGATTGGCTCTGCCGAATAGGGATTATTATCTTGAAGAAAATTTCAAAGAACTGAGAGCAGACTATCTGAAGCACGTGGAAAACCTGTTTCGTTTACAGGGTGAGGATGAAGCACAGGCAGAAAGTTATGCAAAAATCATTATGGAAATGGAAACTGGCATGGCTAAAGCCAGCAGAAAACCAGTAGAGCTGAGGGATCCTGAGAAAAATTATAACAAGATTGAACTGGGCAATGCTGAAGAAAGCTTTGGAAATCTTAAAGTAAGGAGATATTTGCAGGATTTGAATATGGATGCACTCGACTACATAATAGTTGGCCAGCCTGAATTCATAGCCAGTATTTCCGATCTATTGAATCAATATTCACTGGACGAATGGAAGGTATACCTGAGATGGAAAATAATTCATTTTGCCTCCCCGTTTCTGCATGAAGAAGCGGAAAAGGAAAATTTCGACTTTTTCCAGAAGAAGTTGCTTGGGCAGAACCAGATGGAGAGCAGATGGAAAAGAGTAGTTATGATAATCGACGGCACCATGGGAGAAGCACTTGGAAAGATGTATGTTGAGCAGGAGTTTGGATCTGAGTCCGAGAAGAGAATGAAAGACATGATAGAAGACCTAAAAGAGGTATTCACTGAAAGGCTTGAGAACTTATCCTGGATGGGAGAGGAAACGAAAAACAAAGCTATAGAAAAATTCAGCAGATTCAGGGCAAAGATAGGTTATCCCTCAAAATACATAGATTATTCCCCAATCAAAATTTCAAGAGAAGATTTTTTTGGAAATGTATTGAGAAGCAGGCAATTCGAATTCGGCCGAAGGGCTTCCATGGCCGGGAAGGAAGTTGACAGGGAATTATGGTACATGACACCTCCAACAGTAAATGCATATTTTTCACCCACTGATAATGAGATTGTCTTTCCAGCAGGAATTCTTCAGCCGCCATTCTTTGATCCTGATCTGGACGACGCAGTTAATTATGGGGCAACTGGTGGTACGATTGCACATGAGATTTCACATGGATTTGATGATGAGGGTAGAAAATTCGACCTTAACGGAAACCTGAAGGTGTGGTGGACTGAAGAAGATAACCAGGCTTTCATGAAAAAGGCGAAGGACGTTGTGGAACTCTACAGCAGCCTTACTGTTTTGCCTGGGCTTAATGTCAATGGAGAACTTACTCTCGGAGAAAATATAGCAGATCTTGGTGGGGTAAGCATTGCGTTTGAAGCCCTGCAGAGAAGATTGAAAAAATTCCCTGAAAAGAGGAAAACTATAGATGGATTAACCCCAGAACAGCGGTTCTTTCTTGGATGGGCGCAGAGCTGGAGAGAAAGCGTGAGAGAAATGGCACTGAAGTACCAGATATCCAATGATGTCCACTCCCCTGCAAGAATAAGGGCAGAAATTCCAGCAAGGGTTCACGAAGGCTTTGAAGAAACTTTCAGCAACCTCACTAAAAAAAATGAACAACAGTTCAAGAAGATTAAGATCTGGTGAACTTCCGCAAAAGAAAAAGAAAAACTTGAAGAAAATAATTATCCTTTTTCCATTCTTCTCCCTGCATATTTCCATGAAAATCCGTAAAAAGGAAATACAATTCAGATTTATTAAACATTTTTTATACGAAATTGAAATGTTAGGTTGGTTAGAATGAAGATTAACGTTGGCGGCGAAGATAGAAAATTCAAGTCTGTATGGTTCGAGAATAATGAAGTTGTACTGATAGAGCAGAGAAATCTTCCCGAGAAGCTGGAATTTTTCAGGGCAAAAAATTCTGATGACATAGCCTATGCGATAAAACACATGGTTGTAAGAGGTGCGCCAGCAATTGGCGTAACCGCTGCATATGGGCTTGCACTGGCAAAAATAAAGGGGGAAAACATGGAGGAAGCAGTGGAAAAGATCAGGAAAACAAGGCCAACTGCCTATGATCTTTTTAAAGCAATTGAATTCATGAAGAATAATGGCTTTGATATTCATGCTGCTGACAGATACAGCCAGGAAGTAAGCGGCAGATGCAAAAAAATAGGAGAGTATGGAAATGGGCTGATTGCAGATGGAAGCAGGATACTTACCCACTGCAATGCCGGAGCGCTTGCTGTTGTTGACTGGGGGACAGCCCTCGCGCCTATGAGATATGCCAAGGAGAGCGGCAAAAACATTTTTGTTTTCGTTGACGAAACAAGGCCAAGATTGCAGGGGGCAAAGCTGACTGCATGGGAGCTGGAACAGGAAGGGATAGAACACGCCATAATTGCCGACAATGCAGCGGGCTATTTCATGAAAAAAGGAGATGTAAACCTTGCAATAGTTGGAGCTGACAGGATATGCGCAAATGGTGATTTTGCAAATAAGATAGGCACTTATGAGAAAGCAGTTCTGGCAAAGGAGAATGGAGTTCCGTTTTATGTTGCCGCCCCTGGGACCACCTTCGATTTCAGCCTTAAAGATGGGGATGGGATACCTATTGAGGAGAGGGACCAAGAAGAGGTGCTGGTTGTCAACGGGAAAAAGATAGGGCCGGAGAACAGCAAGGCAAGGAACCCTGCATTCGATGTAACCCCTAGCAGATATGTAACGGGCTATATCACAGAATATGGGATTTTCAAGCCTGAACAACTTGGAGAACTGAGAAAGAGGATTCAGTCAGATCTTTTTATGAGGGTTTAGTTTCAACATCTCCAAAATTGATAATTTTAACTAATTTTCAAAATATTCATCTGGTTGGTAGAGAAAGCCTGGAAGTTAAAAAAAGGTATTTTAAAATTATATGTTTTGAAAGAAATGTGGGATTAGAGAATTTACATTTCAGGTATAAGTTCATCGTTTTCGATTATTCCCTCATCCTTGACTTTATGCATTCCTGCCATTATTCCGTGTATTACCAGGACAGTCACCACATTAATCGCCAAAGCAAATATTCCCAGGTAAATAAAGTCATAACCCTTTGGCAACAGTGTTGAACCGCTAAACTTGTCCAGGGATTCTCCAAAAATTGCCATGGAGACGCCTACCACCCAGCCAATTCCAACACTCCATTTGCTCAGTTTCCTTGTATATAGCGAGAAATATATTGCCGGAAGCGTCTGAAGGATGAAAGCTCCTCCCAGAGTTTGAAGATACACCACGTTTCCGGATGCAACAGGCAGAAGCGCAAATACCAGTGAGCCTGCGATTATGAACAGAACCAGTACTCTTGACAGAAGCGCCTGAGTCCTGGAAGAAGCGTCTTTGTTTATGTATTCAAGGTAGATATTTCTTGTAATGAGGTTTGATGATGCGATTGCCATGATTGATGCAGGCACTACACTGCCCACAACAATTGCTGCATAAACAAAGGAGGTGAATGCAGCTGGAAACATGTCTTTTACAAGGTAAGGAATGGCGAATGGCGGTTCCGGGTTCCCCTTTACCCCATTAAAGACAACACCCTGGACTGAAACGGCAGCTATTCCAAGAACAGCTACGATCATCAGGAGAACGTTGTAGAGGGGCAACAGAGATGCGTTTCTTTTAATTGTCCTGCTGTCCTTTGAAGACAGTGTTCCTGTTACGCCGTGCGGATAAAGGAATAAAGCCAGTGCCGATCCTAGGGCCAGCGTGGTATATCCGAGCCCCAGCACAGGGCTTACTAATAATGGTGTGTTGGCGCCAAAGATATTCTTTGCGCTTGCGAAGACCGGCCCAAACCCGCCAAGCTTGTATGGGATGTAAATGACTACTGCGAGTACTGCAACCCATATTATTGCATCTTTTAGTATGGCAGTAAGGGATGGACCCCTCAAACCACTGACGAATGTGAAAATAGCCACAATTGCAAAAGCAGATATTAATGCTATAGACACGGGAACAGACATTGACCTGAAAATATATCCAATGCTCACTTCCTGCAATGCTATATATGGCATTTCAGCGACTACGCCGGTTATGCCTATCAACATTGCCAGAAACTTGGAGTTAAATCTGTCTTTTACAAAGTCCGAGGAAGTTATGTAATGCCTTCTCTTTGAAACTGTATATAATCTTGGCATTGTCGCATATACGATTGGAAATATCATTATTCCGTACGTGATTGCAAACATTGCTAATGCTCCGCTGCTTGCCGCAAGGCCAGGGACTGCTATTAAGGTATATGCAGTGTACAGATCGCCTCCGAGCAAAAACCAGATGACCACAGTGCCAAATCTTCTGCCTCCAAGCCCCCATTCTTCTATATCATTCATGTTTTTAGGCTTTCTCCAGAGGTATGCGATAAAACCTGTGAAAAGGGCAGCAATGACAACTATGAGAAATATGGCATAATCAACTGTTGAAAAATATGCCATTATGAACTCACCCCTTGTTTGCTGTGTTCTGAACGTTCAATTGCGTACACAATTGATGTTAACAGGGCAGCTATAAAAATCCACATTAGCTGGTACCAGTAAAAGAATGGCCACCCATCAATTTCCGGGTTTACTCTGTCATATATTCCAAAACCAAAAGTCATAAAGGCATACGGCAGAGCCAAAAGTATGAATTTTAAGTATTTATTCATGAAATTATAATTGCATCTATTATTTCAATGTTATGTCAAAACTTACCAGAAATGCAAAGGCAACAATTCAAATGCTTAAACTAAAAATGTGACAGCGAACCACGCTTTCCATGCCCTCGCGGAACATAGTACACACGTGATACGTAACGGGCTTTACCATCGGGTTCGGAATGAGACCGGGTGTTACCCCGTCACTGTGACCGTCACAATCGGATATATGACAACTCTATTTTAATTTTTTTGTCAATGCGAGTTTATTCATCCGTAAGTGGAATCATTATTCGTAAAGACAACAGAAGATAGACGGGAGACTTATCCATTGGCCCTATCCTGGCACTGGCTCATTCCCGAAAATTATGGTCCATGAGACGCTCCTGTTGGCAATCCAGTTTTCCGAATGCCACAGTATACTGATCATTTAATGTGATATTTGAGTTGTAACCCAGACCTGAAACGCCGCCTAATCCTTTTGGTTGAGCAGAAATAGTGAATACGGTTAAAAGTCCCGATGAATGTGAATACATTTCATCTCCAAAATTGAAAAACATTGTGCCTGATGTCGAAGATTTGATTAAAGTGCTGCCCGGAGCCGCAGGCCGTGATGTTTCAGATGGAATGCCGGTTTCATAGAATGTGGCGGAGGAAACAATGAAGTTGATTCCTGTATTGCTTCCTTCATTGTTTGTACTGGACGCACTTAGGCACTGGCTGTGCCCTGGATCCGAACAGAGGCTGATGTTATATTGATATCCTGGAGCCGCGAAGAATTCGTAACTACCAGATGCACTGGTATTCACAACATAGTCAACACACTTTGTTGCTTCTGGTTCAGGAAATACCATTCTTATCAGGACTTTCTGGTTTGGAAGGCCTTTTCCGCTAGAATCCTTTACCTGGCCCCCAATGGTATAGGCAGGAACCATAGGTATCTTCAGGCTGGCTGTAGCTCCCATGATGCTGCATCCTGTTTCTTCGCACTGGATGCTAGAGCGTGGCGTTACAAAGTTCTCACCCGCAATATTAATCTGGCCTGTATTCCCAAATTCTTTATTCGGGATGCAGACGTGGAACAATTCCCGTGAGCTGAATTTGTTTAAGAAATGCCCGCAGTCTCCGTCTGTAGCATTAAATGTGCCATTATCAACAAAATTCTTCACACACCCTGCCTGCTCTCCCGGATAATATTTGCCATTATCATTGTAGAAAGTATTGAGAGTTGGAGACTGTGAATAACCCGCAAGGTTATCTTCAGCGCCAGGAAGAATCAGCCCAGAGGCTCCACTGGCTCTAGTATAAGGACCTCTTTCTCCGGAGATGTTGAGTCCGTAATCATATCCGCTCAGCGCAGAATATTGAATATTTGTTCTAGCATTATCAGATGGAATGCCACACAACGAATAAAGTGTCTTGAGAGACATTCCTGAGTGGCAAGGGGTTGTCCCATTGATGAATTCGAGGCCACTCAGCACCACTGGAATATATATTCCCAGGACTCCATTTGGCATGCATTGTTCCGAAAATGAAAAATTAATGCCAGAATTGCCGGGAAAGCTGGAAGCAATACCAACCAAGAGAGAATTATGGACAGCAGGCAAAGGATAGGTATATGCAGGGTAGGTCGTTTTTGCTGAGCTGGAACCAGTGTAGTTATGCAAGTTCGTTGCAAAACCACTCGTCAAGTATATTGAATTGTTCCCATTGTATCCCAGCCAACCATAATGCGCATCCACGATTGTTGAAGAACCGGGTATGGGAGCAGCATCAACAATTGTTGGGGAACCTGATATAGGCACAGTTACATTGAAGAATGCCATCCCAAGCATAGATAATGCAAGAATTGCCGAATATAGCTTGACATGTTTTCCAAATTTTCTCACTTAATCAATCTCCATTTTCAGATTTATCTCTTTAGAAACAGGGTTATTGTTATTAGTTGTTAGAACAGGCCTGGAAGCCAGACCACTGAAAGAGATTGGAACAATAATAATCATAGCCGCCAGAATGGAGGCAAATATGATCCTTCTGTTCCTCTTTTCGAGCATGTATGAGAAAAACTTCAATTCTATATAACATTATTCCTGGCTGATGTACCCCCAAAATAGTGATTTGGCATTTTCATGAGCTCTTCAGCCATAATATAAAGCTGGTAAAAAGTTCCAATGCCGGCAATTGTGTGGGCTCACTCTTTTCTATACTTGTATTCTATGATTCCAATATAATTAACAACGCTATCTAAGTGAAAATAAAGTGCACGAGTCTGCTGCATCAAAGTGGCAACCCAATACACGGAGGGCTACCAGCCCAATATTTTTATACTCTTCCGTTCTACTAACCATGTGTCCATAATAATGGTTACCAGCAGGGGCCCCTATTCATATGAAAAGAAATTCAATCGCATAAGCAAACAGGAAAATGTAGGAGGAGTGTCTATAGGGCTGAAAAAAATTATAGAAAGGGATGGGGGGACATGGATATGCTGGGGAGATGGAAATGCAGATCATCTTTACCAGGATGAAAACAACAATCTTTACAAAATAAAGAGGATATTATTAAGCCCGAGAGAGAAAAAGGGATTTTATGATGATTATTCCAATAGTACCCTGTGGCCGCTGTTTCATTATTTCAGGGAAAAGATAGAGCATGACTCTGCGGCATATGGGCAATACAAGCAGGTCAACAAAAAATTTGCCGAAGTGATCAAGAACACTGCAACAAGCGACGATATAATCTGGGTACACGATTATCAGCTGTCACTGGTTCCTTACTATCTTAAGGAACTCGGAGTCAAGAATAAGTTGATCTTCACATGGCACATACCATGGGTTTCAAGCGAGTTCTACACAATGCTTCCGGAGAGGGTGGAAATAGTCAAGAGCATATCCCTTTGCAACAGCATAACCTTCCATACTCCCAAATACAGAACTAATTTTATACATTCCTACGACAGGATCATCGGATATGACAGGGCACTTGAAAGAAAGACGTTCACTTTCCCGCTCGGGATAGATTACCAGTCCTTTTCCCATGAACAGAAGGATCTGAAGAAGAGGCCGTTTGAAAATAAGAAGATCATATTTTCCATTGACAGGCTGGATTATACAAAAGGACTTGTTGAAAGGGTACATGCAATAGAAACATTCATAAAAAAATATCCTGAATTCAGTGAGAAGTTTGTTTACCTGATGATTGTCACCCCCAGCAGGATAGGTGTCAAGGAATATGATAAACTGAAGGAGAGGCTGGAAATGAGCATTGGAAGAATAAATGGCCTGTATGGGAATTTGAACTGGGTTCCAATAGTGTATATGTACAGGAAGATTAATTCTGATATTTTGAAAACGTATTACAGCTGGGGCGATATTGCACTCATAACACCAATGAAAGACGGGCTGAACCTGGTGTCCATGGAATATGTGGCGGTATCAAAAAAAGGAATACTGATCCTGTCAGAGTTTGCTGGTGTTTCTGAATACCTTAAGGGATCCATAAAGACAAATCCAAACTCAGATGATGATGTTTCGGATAAAATTGCAATGGCAATGAGAATGCCTGATTCCGAAATTTTAAGAAGGCTGAAAAGCATGAAAGAATTTCTGAAAAAACATGATGACAGATGGTGGGCCAACAAGATTCTTGCAACACTGGTGAAAAACTGATTGATACCAAAAGATATTGAAGAAAGCCTGTCGAAGATAGAAGGTGATTCCCAGATATTTCTGGATTATGATGGAACCCTTGTTCCCATAATAATGGATCCGGAAAAGTCCTATGCTGATTCAGAAATTCAGGAAATTCTGAAAAAACTTGACAGAAAATATGAGCTTTATGTAATTTCCGGCAGAACACTGGAAGACCTGAAGAAATTTATAGGGCTGGACCTGAATTATATTTATCTGCACGGCATGTTCGCAGACCTGAAGGGAAAGCACAAGGATTTCGTGGAAAACCCGTCGGAATATTTTGATATTTTCCGGAGGCTTGAAAAAGAGATGCATTTCCCTGCAGAAACTGGAGTGAGGACTTACACAAAACCATATGGATTCGTGGTGCACCTTGGGCTCGTTGAAGAAGAATTGAGGCATGGAATCATAGAGCAGGTGAGAAAAATAAGCATTGAGAACAAGCTGGAAATCTATTACGGAATAAATCTGGTGGAACTGAAAGTTCCTGGCGTTAACAAAGGGAGGGCAATCAGGGCACTGAGAAATGATAAAGAGTGCATGATTGCAGGTGATGAGGGGACAGATGAATTTGCTTTTCTGGAATGCCCGGAATGCCTTACGATTCATATAGGCAATGGAAAAACTGCAGCGGGATTTTCTGTTGAAAACATTGTTGAATTCAGGGAAATTCTTGAATATATGATTCAGAGTCCTGAAATATCATAGAAATCCCTTCTTCTTGCATTCAATACATTAACTTCCCGACGGTAATCTGTTACCTCATCCATGTCAATAGTTGCGGTGAGATCATCTTCTTCGCCATCGAGTTCAGCCAGTACTTTCCCGCTGGGGGAAATTACGGCGGAATGCCCTATGAATTCCGGTCCTGGCTGGCTTGAAGCTGCCACAAACACGCCGTTTGTCATTGCAATGCTTTTAAGAAGAATCCTGAATGTTTCCAGTTTATAATCTCCCTTGAAAAACCCTGCCTGGACTGTAATCAACCCTGCACCCTTGAGGGCATATAATCTTGAGAGTTCTGGAAATCTGATGTCGTAACAGATTTCCATTCCAAATGGGATTCCATTTACGGATATGACTTCCGGCCTCCTTAATCCCTCATTATAGACCTTTGATTCCGTATAGCCATATGAGTCAAAAAGGTGAATCTTCTGGTATTTTCCGAACAGGATTCCCATATTGTCAATTGCAAATGATGTATTGAATGGCTTTTCAGTTTCACCCCTGCTCTCTACGAAGTTCCCAACAACAGCTATTTTGCCTGCCTTTGTCCGGCTTCTTATTTCCTCAACGAACTCCCCCGTTACTGGTTCGGAAACCCCAATCATATATTCCCTGTTAGTGAAATCAGGCTTTACCATTGAATACTCCGGGAAAATTACCATATCCTGGTTTCCTGAAAATTTGCCTATTTTTCTCTTGATAAAGTCCAGGTTTTCTTCCTTATTTTTTCCAGAATTAAATTGCACAATTGCAATTTTCATCTTATTGCCTTTTGAAGAACCATTCATCCTTTCACTGAAACATTATGGTTTGAGCGTATAATATTTTTGTTAAAAATGCTCACCTCTTCAGGTTTAATTTCTCGGGGAGGTAAGTATCAGTAACAAAATTCAGCCCGTATTTTGCAAGCGCCTGCTGTTCAGCCTTCTGGTTGATTTTCAGCATTGTCTCTATTTCTGATTTCCAGAACTCATTCTGGAACCTTGGATCCTGGAGTTCTGAATTCAGGGCCGCTATATCCCTGTCATTCAGTTTATCTGTTGGCAGATCATAATTCAGGATATCAGATGCGCTTATGCCTACAAACTCTGCTGTTGGGACTGCGAGCCAGTGTGATATGTGCGCTGTTTTGATGGCACCGTAAGCAACCGAGGCATATATCCTGAAAGACCATGGATCGCCATCAGTGAATATGTATACAGGAAGCCCAAGTTCCTCATTCATCCTTTTCAGCATCCTCCTTGTGCTTCTCGCAGGCTGCCCTTTCAGGTGGACAAGTATTGACCTGAAATCTTCGTCGAATTTGTTTTCCACAAGCCTGTCAAACATACCTCCCGTTTCCAGGGCAACTATCATGTCAGCATCGTGCGATATCAGGTGGACTTTTTCTGCTTCAACATTGTATGGAATGTTATATCCTGCATCCCCTACATCATCCCTGCAGTTAATCCGCTTAAATTCGTTCTTCCTGTTCTTCTCTTCGATTGTGACATTTCCAATGATGCTCGCTCCATTCTCCTCAGGCCTCAGGTGAAAATCTTCCCTCATTAATTGGGTGAGAACTTCCATGTCCTCAGAAAGAACGTTGGATTCGTCCTGTGAAGAAAATTTGAAATCCTTCCATCCTTCTGAAATATAGTACATTTCCCTCAGTGTGGATGATTTTGATTCCTTCAGCATGTCCAGGATGAAGTTTATTGTGTAGAGTGACTTTGCTATGAACTCCGCCCCATCCATTTTTCTTGCAGTTCTCCTGACTTCCTGCTCTCCATACTTCCAAACGCCGTATATATTGTCCAGAACGATGTTGTCCCTTGTTCTTGATTTTATCCTTACTTCAGGTATATCTTCATTTTTAATTGCTTCATATATTGTATTTACAAAATTTCTCAGCTGCATTTCCGTGTTTTCATTCCTGTTCATTTACTTCAACCCCTTTTAGATTCCAGTCTGCCGGCAATTCTTCCGCTCCCTGCACAAGAACAGGGTTAATTCCCGTAACGAAGTACTCCGCTCCTGTGTATGCCCCCTTCACCTGATCTATGTTTTCCTCATGGGTGAAAGACTGTGCTGAATTTAGATTTTCAATCTTCAGATCCAGTTCCTTGAATGGAAAAACAATTTTCAGGTTGAATGATACATCCTCATCGGTATAATTAATGACAGATGTGATTGACTTCTTTCCATCTTTATTCTCAACCTCTTCCCTCACAAAAACGACATTTGCAATCTTGCTTATGGTTCTCCTGTAATCCGGAATTTCCAGTTTAAGTATTTCAGAACTTTTCCTTGCGATCTCAGGTATTATTTTGCTTACAAGCCTGAACTTTTCTCCCATCTTCTTGTTTCTTTCTATCCTGTTGTTAAATCTTCTAAGCTGCCTCATTTCAGATTTCAGGACACTTTTGATTTCTTCCACGATTTCACTTACCGGCGCGATGGCTTCCTTTGATTCTGATACATAGGGTATTTTCGGGCCAAATACGTGGACAAGGATTATTGCAGGGCCATAGGGCACTCCCTTTCCCTGTTTCTGTTCCATTCCATACTGCCTCCAGTCTGTTTCAGATATTGCCTCGGTTATTGCGCAGGATCCTGCCTGAAACAACAGGGGAACCTTGTTTGCATACCTTATTATTCTTGCAGGTTGATCTGACGGCAATTCCCCTCCATATACCATTCCTATTTCAACTGAAAATGGATTTCCCTTGTGGATTCTTACTGCACCCGATATTGGCCTCCCATAAAACCCGGGGCGTTCATCACCATAAACCGATAACATTCCAACTCTTATGAACTGTTCAGATATTGGCGACAGGGACTCTGCTGATGGTGGCATTAATTTGACTTCAGATATGCTCTGTATAATTTTTTCTGCCTCTATCCTTTCCAGTTCTGATGGCCTCTTTTCAACATCAACATTGGCTTTATTCAGAATTTCCACTGCAGTGTTTGCGCTTATCCTGGAAAAGTTTTCCACAAAAAGCTCTTTCAGGTTCCTGGACTGGCTCTCCGTGGAAAGGGATAAAAGCTCACCAACCTCAAGCCCATAAGGATGCGGTTTTACTGGCTTTGATTGTTTCGATGGTTCCTCAATTGACCTCTCAAAAACTGTGGACGAACCATCCGGGTCAATAAATGTTATTTTTGCGTTTGGATTTACCACGGCAACTTCCTTCAGGTATTCCTGGATAGACTGCCTTCCTGTGATGTATTTTCCTTTGGCCCTGATTTTAACCTCTGTCCCATGTTCTTCTTTCCATATTACGGGCTCTTCTGTTTTAATGTTCGCAACATTGTTTTTAACATCCAGGCCAAGCTCAAAATGATATGCAACATCATCCACCGGCCTCTTTGTTGTTATGTGGGAAAATTCACCTGTTGTTATCTGCCCATAAAGAATTGATGCAGTTATTCCAAGCCCCTGCTGTCCCCTTGTCTGCCTCATTACATGAAACCTTGAGCCGTAAAGCAACTGCCCGAAAGCCTTTGGAACCTGGGTCCTTTCTATGCCCGGCCCATTGTCAAGCACGGACATTTCATAAACATCATTAGAAATTTTAGACATCCTTACCACAAGGCCTGGCAGTATTCCATGTTCCTCACATGCATCAAGGGAATTGTCGACCGCTTCCTTTACCATTATAAAAAGGGCCCTCTGCAACGAATCAAAACCGAGGATGTGCCTGTTTTTCTCAAAAAATTCTGAAATGGAAATCTGCTTAAATTCCTGTGATTTTCTTTTTTCCTGCATTCATTAACCAAATGAAACAAGTTATATTTACCTTATTCTAAATGAAACAACCACTTTTCCAGAAAATTAAAGCATGTTTTTTGATGAATATGAAAACGTTAAAAATTAATTGTTGTGAATTTACTGGAAGTATCCCAGGTCATCTTTCTTTTCCTTGTCAGCCATGTCAGATTGCATCTTATCAGTTATTTCTGAGAGATTTTTGCACCTTTCTTCCATGTCTGAAAGGGAAATTTTGATGCCAATGAGCTTTGAGAGTGCCTTCAGTATCTCAAGGGCAGCCTTTGGATCTGGAAAATACCCTGAAGTTTCACCCATGAGGCAGGCAGCCGGGATGCGGAAGAATTTATAAGCAAGGCCTACGATCAACCCGTTGGAACCAACTATTCCCCCGCCGGGTTCTCCCTCCGGGAATTTTACCCCGTTTTTAATAAGGTCTGCTTTCAGGCTGGAATCAGTGAAAGCTCCGAGAATTCTTGGGCTTTCCACCAGTTTCCCAACTCCGTATCCACCAAGCGTGTATATTATGCCAACATTCATTTCTCTTGCTATATCAAGGAGTTTCCATGAAAGTTCATATTGGCCCTCGGGAGTGTTTCCCTGAAAATCGCCGGTGAAGACAAACAGGGACTTTGTTTTTGAAAGTTTCTTGTAAAACAGGGTGTTTCTATTAAGGTGCACCTTTCCTTCACTGTCCACAAAGACCTGTGCGGGGAAATGCGAGGAATATATTTCAAGAACCTTCTCCATTTTCAGCTTTTCAACCATATAGTCTACCGTAATTCTTCCCACATTCCCTATTCCTGGAAGGCCACATACAAGTGTACTTTTTCCCTCTGGTAATACGTCGACTATTTTTTTAATATTAATTTTCTCCATCTTCTTCCTCCTCCATTTCTTCCAGCCTGAACTTCTGAAATCTGTCAGTAGTGGAATATTTAATCGGCCCTGCCAACCTCGTTGGTTCAGAACATTTTGGGCATTTTAATTCCATGGTGTAAATGCCACAGTCATCGCACTTTCTGATAGTTCCTTTCATTTTTCCTTACTATCCCTTATGAACTCGAAAGATACCCCGTTCTTTTTGCAATTGTCAGTAATTGCCTGGATAACGTTTTTCAACTTATCTTCTGCACTTTTGTATTCTTTCTCCTTCACTTTCAGCAGGTATCTTGGTGCGCCGGCATATCTTATTGTTACGTCTGCAACATCACCGATGTCAAGGCAATTTTTAATCTTCTCAATACCCCTTGATTCCAGCGAGTATATCTCCATTGTTCCACCAATTTTAACAAATGGCGACTGGACATTTTGCATTGCAGTTTTTAAAAATGCATTTCTCCACTTCGCCCTGACGCCACTATAAAAGTCGTCTTCCTCAGTGGCGGCTTCTTCAAACGCAGAATATAAACTTCCGTATTTTTCCACAAGTTCGTTGCCAAACTCTATCATGCACTCTTCAGGGGATTTCTTCAGCGAAACTGAAATGAGTTCCATTAATTTTTCAGCCTTCTGATCATTTTTCCATTCTGAAATTTTTTCCCTTTTCTGATGCTCGTTTACCCTCTTGAGTGAAAGGTCAACACTCTTTCTCCTTGAATCAATCTGAAGGACTTTGCAAACAGTTTTCTGGCCTTCCCTGAGGTGGTCCCTGATGTACCTTACCCAACCGTTGGCTACCTCTGCTATATGGATAAACCCGTTCAGGCCTTTGTACTCGTCCAGCTTTACCTCAGCCCCGAATTTTTCAACCTTTGTCACCGTTACAACAACAAGGTCTCCAATTTCAGGGATATCGTTTGTTTTCTGCATCCTGATCAAAATTCTTCCGTGATCTCACAATTGGTCATTATGGATCCGCCGGTTGGTTTTGCTAACTCGGAACCACAAATGTTGCAATTTACTGCACTAGATCCCTTTGTGTATGTTATCTGTTCACTTCCACATTCAGGGCATTTTATTTTGATGAATTTATTGCCCTTTCCCTTTAATTTCTTCATTACTTTCTCAATCATTATCTTACCTCCACAATTTCCAGTTTTTTGGCTCTCTGGGATGGTGGTGTGCTTGCCTTTTTACATTTGGCGCATCTGTATCTGAGGTTCACCCTCTTTGTTGGTTTTTCCCTTCCTTCAGGCTTTGGCCTTGGAAAACCTCCGAACCCAGAGGTTGCTCTCCTGAATCTCCTCTGCCCTAGATTAAGTTCGCTGGCTTTCTTTTTCCTTACTCTTTCCACTTCATGCTTTGTGTGTTCCTTGCAGAATTTGCAGTACATTTTAACTGTTTTTGGTATTTTCAAGTTGATCACCCGTGCTACCTGACCTGCCTATTGATGTCAGAATATGTCTCAGGATAGCTCTATGACATATAAGTATTTATTTACAAATATAACTTTTGGTGAAAAAGCCCAATCTTGGAGGTTTGGAAAATTCTACCTGCCTTTTAGTTATTTCTATGGTGATTGCGGTTCATGCCAACGTCAATTTATTATCATTCCAATCTAAGTGCTTAAGAAATTTAGGTTGAGGATAGAATTTTTTATTCCAGTGCAGATCATGTCAGGTATGGAATTGCTCTTCCAAACCCAAATGCGATTGCGATTGCCGTTAATGAAACTATGATTACAAGCAAGCCTGAAAAGATGTAATCTTCTCTCCTGAATGGTGCCAGTACGAAATTTGTCCGTGTAGGATATGCCCTGAATGCCCTGGTATCTGCTGATATGCCTATATCTTTGGCTCCCCTGAGCAGGTGGACCATTGTTGGTACGATTGAATGGATAGCGGCTCCCAGCGTAATGAATGGCCTGAAGATCCTGCTCCTTTCTCCCCCATATCCCCTCATTAAGGAGATCTTTATTGATGTGTCAAGTGATTCAAATACAGCTGGAATTGTTTTCATTGCGACAATAAGTGAAAAAATTATGGGGCTGGGAATTTTGAACTTGCTGAGCGTCTTGACTATTTGAGCCGGAGTATTGGTCATAACAAGGAGAAGGCTTGCCACTATTGCCGCTGTAAACCTGAACGAAATCTGGAAGCTGTAGTACAGGGACTGCAGGGTAAGTGTGTGCTCATATCCAAGAATGCTGAAATAGGAAGGCCATG
>JAKAVO010000011.1 GCA_021817255.1 Thermoplasmata archaeon | reverse complement strand
CACCTTGAACACTCCCTTGACGTATTGTATGGATCAATATAGACAACGGGTATTCCAAGTAGCCTGGCCTTGTATTCTATCATCTGCTCAAGCTGATAGAACGACCAGCTATTCAGGGAATACCTGAAACTCGTGCCCGATCTTGCATTTCTTATTCCCTGCAGGTATTCGAGCTTAATTCCCATTCCATTCCGTTTTGCTTCCTGCACTATTCTCTTCGACACTTTGTGATTTATATCCTTTTCGATATTCCTTTCCCTTTTCTTTGTTTTCTTCACCTTCCTGTACTTGCCTTTCTTCTGAAAGTTTTTCCTCGTGTTCTTGTATTTCTTGTGCACATGATTTGCTTCCTTTCCGAACTTGTGAACCTTACCTGTTTCAGGGTTGGCTATGACAGCAATATGGCCGGTGGCATTGCGGTCAACGCCAAGATATGCATCTGGTTCAATCATATTTCCATCTGGTATGGTTGCAGATACGTATGCATATTTCCCGTCTATCTCCACCTGGTTGATTTTTGAGAAATCGTTCCTGAAATGGTAGTTCAGTGTTAGTTTCAGGGATGGCATATAGATCTCCCTCTTCCCATGATTGAATTTTATGCCCTGAGACGGCAGGGTCAGCTTGATTTTGCTGACCTTTCTTGCATTTTTATCCCTTGCATACTTTCTCAGTATCTGGTTTGATATGGCGGATTTCAGTTCGAATTGCTTTACGTCTTTCGATGATAATGTTCTATGATCAATGGCAAATTGGGCTACCTGCCTTGCTTTCTTCAGTTCTGTGGAGAAATCCCTGTTATGCCTGATCTTGTATGCCAGTATCATACGTGCTTCTGCTCCTCTATGTATTTCTTCACAACGGATTCTGAGATATGGCCTACGGATTCTACATAATAACTTCTCGTCCATAGCGTTGGAAGTTTACTCCTGAGTTGAGGAAATTCCTGCCTTAACACTCTCGATGTATATCCCTTCAGTTGCTGGACAACATAATGTGGTGCCAATGTTGGGTCTGCCTTAATGAAAAGATGAACCTGATCTGGCATAATTTCCATCTGTTCAATTGCTATTCCCAACTCCTTGGCTTTAAGAAGCATTAGTTCCTTTAATCTTGTATCAATATTTCCGATTAATACGCTTCTTCTGTATTTCGGGCACCAGATCAGGTGATATCCCACATTGTAGACAGATTTGCTGCTCCGTTTCCATCTCTGGGATGCCATAACAGAATATATTGTTGACATATATGTACTATCGCATTCATCCCACGACTGAAGTCATGGGCTTTCTGCTCAATAGATCGTAAATGATGTTACGCTTCAGATCAATAAAGGTGAAGTTTTTGGCCTTCTTGGACCCAATGGAGCAGGCAAGACGACATCCATGAGAATGTTTATGCTGCTTGATTTCCAATACGAGTGGAAGCGCGATGATTAACGGATATGACACTTCTGACAAAAACGACGCAATGAAGATCAGGAAAATGATAGGCATAGTCCATGATAATTTTGGTTTCTATGAAACGTTAAGTGCTTACGATAACCTTGAATTTTTTGGCAAAATGTATGAGTTCCCAGAGAAAGAACTGAGGCAGAATATTGAAAAGTACCTGAAGATGCTTGATATTTGGGAAAAGAGGGATGCTCCTGTAGGATCATACTCCAAAGGAATGAAACAGAAGGTTGCTGTTGTTAGGGCCCTTATTCACGAGCCTGAACTTCTTTTTCTGGACGAACCAACCGCAAACCTTGATCCTGAAGCTTCGAAAACCATAAGGGATATCATACTTGAGTTAAAGAAGGAGAACAGGACAATATTTCTGAATACCCATAATCTTGACGAAGTTCAGAGAATTTGTGACAGGGTTGGAGTTATGAGGACAAAATTAATTGCCATGGATACGCCTTCTAACCTGGAAGCAGCTATCGGGAAGAAGATTACTAAATTCCAGCTGGAAGAAGTCAATGAAAAGATTCTTGATGCATTAAGATCAGGGAACCCTAAAAGCATTGCAAGTGAGGGGAATGAAATTATACTCGAAATGAACAATCCTGAAAAAGAAACACCATCTTTTGTAAATGCGATTGTAGGGGCAGGTGGAAAAATAAAGGCTGTGATTGGAATTGGTGCAAGCCTTGAAGAGGTTTATCTTAACCTTGTGAGGGATAAATAACATGGATCTTTTGAAGTCGTGGGCTATAGCCAGAAAAGATCTGAAAATAATAAAGAAGAGGAAAATCCTGTTGGCAATGCTCATCGGTTTTCCTCTGATCATAGGTGTAGGCCTTCCTTCAATCACCGAGGTTCTCATCGCGAGGAAGGGCTTTATAGCTTCAACTGACTCTGACCTTATAAGTGCTTTTGGCTTCTTTTTCATTATTCTCTCAGCGTTTATTCCTCTTTACATTTCTTCTTATGGCATCATTGGTGAAAAAATGGAAAAGAGCATTGAGCCACTCCTTTCTACTCCGACGAAAGATGGGGAGATTCTCATGGGAAAATATCTTGGTGCCTGGATTCCGTCCTTGGCAGCAGTGTATGTTGGGGCTGCAATATTCATGATCCTCATTGATTTGCTGACCTATAATGACTTTAAGTATTATTTCTTTCCAAATAATAGCTTTACAATTCTTCTTCTGGTAGCTGTTCCTGCTGCCTCCACTTATGCGATCACATTGAGTGTGTTTGTATCTTCCAAGGTAAACAATGTGATAAGCGCATACCAAGGTGGCGGCGTGACTCTTATTCCTTTCATAATACTGTACGTAATGGGAGAGATAGGAATAGTGAAGCTTTACGAGACAAATAATGTGCTTTATATCTCACTGGCATTGGCAATTATCGCAGTTATTATGTTTTTCATCAGCCGTGAAACCTTCGGAAGGGAAAAGATACTGACTGAATGGAAGTGAAGCAAGCAATCTGGAAGATCACGGCAGAGTATTTTTTTATTGATGCTGCCAGGTCGAAATATAGAACCCATGTTTGTGTGGCATATTGCGCTTATGTGGGCATTTTGAAAAAAGATTAAGTATTCCATAGTACTGTAAGGATATCCTTACGTGATCCAATGATAATCCAGTCAATCAAAACGGTTTTTTCAAATAAAAAAAGCGCAAGTGGCAGGTATAAGTGGTGATGATCAGTTGCGCTTTCAAAAAATTAAATATCTCCTCAGGTTCTCTGGGCCTGCCTGGCTGGTAATGATTGCAGACATGGATGCAGGAAGCACGATTGGTGCTGCAGAGACGGGTGCAATTTTCAAATATGGCATGATTTGGTTCATGCTCCTTCTAATAATTCCGCTTTATACTGTGCAGGAAACTTCCGGCAGGATTGGGCTGGCGACAAGAATGGGCCTTGGAGAGGTCATTCGAAGAAACTACAGCCATAGAATTGCAATACTAACGACCATGCCGATGGTTCTGACTGATGTTATTACATATATAATTGAATACCTTGGAATAGCAATAGGGCTTTCCCTTTTCGGCATACCCATACTCTTTACTCTCCCATTATTCTACTTAATTCATATCCTGGTGGTGATTCACGGGAAATACAGGCTTACTGAATCGATTCTGCTCCTGATTTCAGCTCTTCTTATAATTGCCTTTCTTGGTGCACTCATAGTCAGGGGTATCAGGCCATACAGCCCGGTATATTTTGTTCCGTCAACTAATTTCCTGTTTATGCTTGCTGTGAACGTAGGTGCGGTAATAATGCCGTTTATGCTATTTTTTCAGGCTTCAGCCACTGCTGAGAAAATAACCCAGTTGGAGGAAAAATACCCACAGGCAAGCCTCAGGGATGAATTCGGCAAAAACAGCTATGGCAGCCTTTACAGCACAGCTATCAAATTTATGAGGGTAGAAACGCTTATTGGGGCCATAGTAACAGAAATGCTGATGATTGTGGTAGAAATGGTAATGAGTGGCGTTAACCCAGGTATGAACTTCGCTTCAATTCCACAACTGGCTGGAGGCTTATCTGCAATAGCCGGTGCCTATTCCCCTTACTTATTTGGAATTGGCCTTGTAGGAGCTGCATTTCTTGCACTCGTTGTAATATCTATGGGGAGTGCGTGGGGATTCATGGAAGCCCTGGGGATTAGAAGAGGAAAATCGCCCATTATTTATATCACCGAAAGTTTTCCAGCTGTCATAATCGCACTGATCCTGCCAGAATCTTCACTGATCAACAGTGTTCTTTATCTCCTTGTCCTCTTCGTTTTTGTGCTGATTGGGCCGGGAACACTCATGGGACTGATCGCCAGAAACAGATCTATAATGGGGCAGCATTTTACCTCCAGAAAAGGTGAAGTGGCATATTGGGGCAGTTTATTATTTGTTCTTGTATTCGGAGTTCTAGCCGTCATTTAAGAAAATGCTTCCTGAAATAAGAGTCGGCAAAACAAAAATTCTTTGAAAATGTGATGGCTATTCCTTTTCATGCGCGAACGTTTTCTGTAGGGTGGCATCTCAGTAAAACAATATTAAAATACGTATTATGTATACAAATATTGATGACTCAGATTATTAGCGTACGCATTGATGACCATCTGTATGAACAAGTTAAGCGCTATAGCATTAACGCATCTGAGGTAATAAGAAAGTCTCTGGAAGATGAGGTTTCTTCGATTGAGCGGGAAATACTGGTTGAAAAAGTTAAACAATTGTCTGAGAAACTGAAAGGGGAGTCCCCAGCCAATTTCCTTATGGTTAATAAGAAAGGAAAGAAGGAGTTGTAAATTTGGCAAAACAATATATTATGGACGGGGCATCATTTATCAAACTATTTATGGTCAAGCCCGACCATGCACTCAGTGTAATAGAGAATTCATATATCCTCGAATTCTGTTATGCTGAAATCGGTGATTTATTGTCAAATAGATCTTCCATGGAAGAAACTGAGGATGAAAAGGCCAGAATTTCATCCATGGGAGAAGATCTAATTGATATCCTTAAAAGTGTTGAAATTGCAGGAGTAAAGTGGAATAATTTTAAAACAATGCTCAATATTGCGATTTATAAAAAAATTAATTTCAGGGACGTTGCATATTTATGGAGCGCCAAGGAGAACAATCTTATTCTTTTGACTGAAAATGACAAACTCGTTAAAATTGGTGCCGAACTTGATATAGTTGTGAAAAACGTAGATGATATATGATCTGCCCACTTACAAAAATATAAACACTTCCCAGTTTTTTTATTTGTGATTTGAGGCCACAAATCCCAGGGCTTTAAGAGGCTTGTCTCCGAAATTGCAGAATCAGTTATTCTGTGTGATCCATGGAAAAGCCGATTGTAGATTTTACATTTCATGTTGCAGGATAATTTTCAGTGAAGTCAGGCATGAAATGGGTTATCATTGTTCTCTTTTGATTTTACGAATTCATTCTCAATTTTCACTGCAAGTTCCATATCAAGATAAGAAAAGGTATAGTATTTCTTCAGAAACCGCAAGCCTATCTTTTTGCCCGAACCATCATTCCTGCTTTCATACCTTTCTTTAATCCGATCCCAGTTGGTAGTTGCCTCTTTTCGCTTACTGGCTTTTTGTAATCCAATCGGGACAAAGAATATGGAATAATAATCGAGGTTCCCTTTAATTGAATGAACTATGAGGCTATGGCTTATCTGGCCATAAGAATGAAAAAAGACAACCCTGTTTCTCTTAGCCATTCCTATTCCTTCCCTGTTCATAATAAAGAGGCTGTTAAATTTCAGTTCAGATTGGATGTAGCTGAGAGATACTGACAGGATACTTGCCATGAACAGCATTAAGGCAAGGAAAAAGTAAAAAATATTTGATGTTAAAATGGAAATTGCAATACTGAGAAGCGTAAAGAAGAGCCCAAACATGAGTCCCTGCAATTTATTCTTTCTTAATTCCCCCAACAGTTCTGGTGATGGCGAATATATTTTCGCATCTATTGAGACATAGCTTAAATCCCAATTTTCCTTTGCCATCTGATTATATTTGATTTTCATCCACTTCCTCGCCTTGCAGTTAAGTATACCCTAATCAGAGGTTAAATCTTTATGCGAATCCAAACACATAGAAATTAAAATTTTATATCTGGGGATAGTTCATTTATAGAGTATAATAAATTATATATTACGCCTACTGTTTTAGTTTCATGGACGGAAGCAAATACCTGAGGAAGTATCTGGGAGATGTTGAGGTTATTGGGATTGCCTATTACTTATTTGCATTAACTTTCATAATTGGAGTTATTACAGACCTTACAAGAATCGCAGATCTGGCTTATCTTAGTTTTGTTGTGGGTATTGCTGGATTTCTTATTATATTCTGGATGAGAAAGTCTCTTCTCTTTAAGCTCAGGCAACAAATAAACTATGGCATGGCTATATTCATCATTATTACAATTTTTACAACTCTTGTCCTCGTGGCATACATCGCAAGCCAAGTGGCTGGCTTGGTTAATTCCCACCACAGCCTGGCTTCTGAACAGGCCACAATTTCTAGGACTATTGTAACATCATTATATATAGTGATGATTCTGTCATCATTCTCGTATATAGCCTATTTTCTGCTAAACGACATCTATAATAAGAAGAAAGACAGGTTTCTGCTCGCTGTATCAATCATAGCTTCTGTTATATTCACAATCACTGGTTTTGCCGGCAGCATAGGGTATGTCTCAGCTGAACTGTATTCAGTCTCTAATCTTTCTTCGGCCACTCTGTCGATCGAATCCCTTGGTGTGTTTCCATATAACATATTTACTATCCCCTCAGTGATTGGGCCCGTTATAATGGCATTAGTCTTCTATAAAACGGGAAGGGAATTGAGAATGAATCCCAGAAAATACGTAGTTGAAGCGATTGTGATTTGACCGCCTGACTTTCATGTTTATTCTGCAGCTAACCTCTCTTATTTACTGAATGAATAAATTCAAATGTTGCCAATACCTAAATTGATTTAAAATATTCGTTAGCTTCAGCTTGAAATTCCTTCATCTTTGAAAGGTGGCTATCATACTTCATTCCACCCTCAAGAAAATCTTCGTTAACAAAATTCCTGCATTCCTGGAGCAGCTTTCTGTCGAGCGATGAAATCATGATTGATGGGCCGGTGTCAGAATTAAAGTAAACCCCTTCATTTCTGGATTGAAACCCGGTGATCTTCCTTAACAGCTCCATGCTTTCCCCAGTCTGTGCAAGCAATCCAGAAGAAAGGAGAACTGAATGCAGGTTGAGAGAATCTTCCTGTCCGCGTTTTATCAGGTATTGGGTATCAAAGTTGTTATCAGCCGCGATCCTGGATGAATCAATTTTATTGTAAATCCAGGAGTCATAGAAAATGGATTCCTTCACAGCCTTATGTGCCTGATCTGTCCTTATGGAATTCTGTTTTGGGAAAATGCCATAATACAGTTCCCGTGGATTTTCCTTCACCTTTACTGCAAAGGACTGGTCTGGATCTATGCCAGGATATGAAAGCCATATTGAAAGGCCATTAATGCTTGCCCTTGTTCCAGAACCTGAAATAAGCCTTGCAAATCTGGAAGTTAGATGATCCATAATTTCCGCCTTCTCGTTGAAGGCATTGGTTATCAAGGATCGGGATGCGGCTGATGCCACAGCAGAAGATTCACTCATCCCTTTTGCATTCCCGTATTTTTTATACCTTTTCATGTAAAAATTAAATGAGCCTGCAAATTTGAATTTTCTCTTGAATCCAGATAGTGCTTCCTTTGCTTTTTTCTGGTAATTGTCGTTCACAATGCCATCAAGCACCACTGTGTCAGAATTGCCT
The DNA here is from genome assembly GCA_021817255.1 of Thermoplasmata archaeon. GTDB lineage: Archaea > Thermoplasmatota > Thermoplasmata > Thermoplasmatales > Thermoplasmataceae > Cuniculiplasma. The sequence goes on along the minus strand of JAKAVO010000011.1, from coordinate 46,273 downwards.
GATTTCATGTACTGGCACGAAGATAGGCAGAATGAAAAGTCAGTGTTGAAGGAGATAGATGGATTATATGCAATTTTATTCCCACTGTCATAGTACCCGAGAAATTTTTCAAATGCTTTAATTGGGTAGCTGGCTCCATACGAAATCCTGCCATCCTCTAAAACCGGCTCAGGATAAACTAATTCCTCATAAGTGCCATTGCCAAGGAGCACAGACTTTATCTGTTCTCCAACGGCTTTAACTCTTTCTATATCCATTGAAACTCTATTTATGTCATTTATAGAAAGTATTAAAGGAATTTGGCAAAGTTATGCTTATTGGATTAAGGCTGATTAGAATTTGCCGATGAGTAAAGCCTGGAATTTTGCCCGGCTCCTTTGGAAAGGAAAACAGCCAGAATCAGAAATATTGAAAAAGAGACAAACGCCGGAATGAAGAGTTTGGCATAAATATCTGAAATACAATTATCCAGTCCAAACAAAGTGTAAAATATTACTGCCCTGATATCGAAAGAGATTGATTTTTCTGAAACTGCAGAAAAGATTGCGATGATTACAGCCGAAGTTATAAACCATCCAAGAAAGTTTAACCATGGGTCCCCAAAATATTGTGTCTTTGAGATCCAGATCCATAAATGGCCTGAATATCTTGGGTCAAATGACAGGTCAAGCGCGACCATTAAAAATGGCATAAGGTATTTTCCACCCGCCCTGTATGAATAGAAGCCAATGGAAGCCCAAAGCAATGGGATGAAGATAGGCAGTTGGCCAATTTTCACTCCAGCTCATTGGTATAAGTGTATCTCCCAAATGGCATTCCTGTGTTCAGGCTCATCAGCTCAAACAGATATCCGATAACAGCTGCAATAATGAAAAAATATGCAGATTTTTTAGAGCCCATCAGAAGAATACTCGATACCGCATAAGCTACTATGAGCAGAAGTGAAACTGACAGTGGGTTGAAATATTCACTTCCTTTCAGGAAAGGCACTTGGCCAATGAAAAGATATGCAATGTATACGAATGAGATAACCCATGCATAATCTTTTCTATTCACAGCGTGGCATTTATTTCAGCCTTAAATATTCTTGCCGCCTTACGCATGAATAAAAAAGGGGCCACATATAGAGATGAAACTTTAAATGGCTTGATAGATAAGTCTTTTAGCACCACACCCATATTGCCTTATGCAGAATGGGAGTGCTGATGAAATAAGGAAAAAACTAATGGATCTCAAGTTCTCAAACTTTGAAATCCAGGTGTTGCTTGAAGTTTATGGAATTCCTAAGGGAGAGACAAGGACTTACTCACAGATAGCCAGTGCTATTGGGCATAAGAATGCATACAGGGCAGTTGGAAGCGTGGTGAGAAAGAATCCCTTTGCCCCGGAAATCCCATGCCACAGGGTGGTAAGAAAGGATGGCCAAATTGGCAATTATTCCGGCAAGGGCGGTAAAGATGGAAAGCGCAAAATGCTAATGGAAGAAGGAGCCAATCTGGAAAAATGAAAATGGAATAGCTAAGCGAAGTTTGATCGATGCTTTGGCAAAATTCAAAAAACAGGATCCACCTTTCATAGGTGTCTGCAGTATAATTTTTCATAAACTGAGCCAGAAACCGCCAATGTACTTTTATAAAGGCAAACTCGATTGAATTCAATGTAAGTTGCATCAATTTTGATTGATTCCAGATCCACAGGAATTGCGTGTTTTCTAAATCTGCCTACTGTCACATGTGCCAGGAAACGCAAATTTGGATTAAACCTGGTTGAAAAAGAATTCTGGATCATGTTGTTTAACTCCATTATATCCTTATTGTCAATTTTCAGAACGACTACGTGTGGCCTTGACTTTTCGGGGAAGATGTCCACAGAAAGAATTCTGCTCCTAATTTTTCTATAATTGATTTCTTTCAGCAGTTCAATTGCTTCATCTCTTTGCTTATCATTGATATCAGCAAGAAAGAGAAAGGTCAAATGCAAATTATTCAATGGAACGGGATTAATCTCTGGAAATGCAGATAGGCTTTCCAATAAAGTTGAGAAATCGGATTCATTCTCCACAGGAGACGCAATAAACGATCTCATCTTTTTGGATTATAACCTCATTTATTATCCTTGGTTTCTTGTTTATTGTCTTCTTCGTTCAATTTGAATGACCTGATTCATTCTAACCCTTCAAATTGGAGTCTTTTGCAACGCAATTATGGTGGTTTCGAAGGATGCATAAATACAGCATGGATAGTCCGTTAATAGGCTTAAAAATGAATGAGAAACCATTCCTTCCCTCCACTAATAAAATAGTTGAGTGTTAATTCTTATTCATTGAACAGAAAGATATCGAAAATTGTTGAATTCGCATTGAATTATTCCAACTATTGGAACTGCAACCCTTATAATCATAATCGCATTGTGAACTTATGAAATTGCCTAATGCAAAGCAAATAGTAACAATCCTTGTCGTGATTATACTCTTAGGGACAGGCGTTACATTCATTGCAGCCCTGATATAGAGACAGCAGCCCCCGGATTCACGCTTGATTCTGGGCGATTGAATAATTCAGTAAAATAATAGTTGCTCATAATTGGTTTTGATTATGAGACCCTTAGAACTGCAAACCCATCATACCCTTTGGTTCCAACGGTTTGAATTACTGTTCCAACAACCCTTTCATCAAGTTCCAGTTGGTCATATAACTTTCTTATTCCCTGGCTGCTTTCACTTTTATCATTCCTGTTGGCAATATCTCCATTCCAGACCATGTTGTCTACGAAAATTATAGTCCCTGAGTGGGAAAGTGCAATGCTCTTCTTGAAATACTCAAGGTAAGGCGGTTTATCTGCGTCTATAAGGATAATGTCAAATGGTTCTGCCTTATCTTCTATCAGGTGATTTAACGAACTTAGTGCGTCCCCAACCATGATAGTGGCATTGTTTCCATAACCGGCCTTTACAAAATTTTCTTTAGCTATTCTAGCATGTTTTTCAGATTTTTCCAAACCTATGAGCGTCCCATTTTCCATGCCTGAAAGAATCCATAAGCCGCTGAACCCTCCCAGGACACCTATTTCCAGGGCTCTTTTTGCATTTATTGAGCGAGCTATAATGGAAAACAGCTTCCCTTCAGGTGGCTGCACATTAATTGGTGGTAACCCTTCTTTTTCACTGATATCTAGCACTTCAGACTGGAACGCAGATTGCTTCACAACTTTTCTATTTATATATTCTTCTACATCTTTCCAGATGGCTTCACTCTTCATCTTTTAGAATCAGAAGATACATATATAACGTTTGCCGGATCCTCAATTTTTCGCACATTTGTTATTCACCATGCCCTTCCAGCCTTTGTTTAACAAATCACGAAACTCTTTATGCCTAAATATTTAACATACGTATTTAATATACTAAAAAATAGTTAACTTAAGCTAATTGATAAATAGTTACTCGTGATATCCCCAAGTGGATGTAGGAGAAATTGAAAAGGTTTTTGAAGAGATGACCTATGAACTCATGCTTTACAGAGAAGAAATAATGAAACTGGAAAATATTTCGCTCTCCGGTTTCTTCGTTCTTTCCACACTGTCAAGTACGGGACCAATGAAATCCTCAGAATTAGCAATCAGGCTGAATGTAACCAAACCATCAATTTCCCGCATTATTGACAACTTGGAGCTTAAAAATCTTATAGAGAGAGAATATGGAAAGGAAGACAGAAGGGTTGTATACATAAGGCTGTCTCCAAAGGGCAGGGAAGTGCAGGAAAGAATCTACAATGTGAAGGTAATGACGCTGAGAGCTTTGGCGGAATCGGATCCAAAAAGCATGGAAAACTTTCTGCTGGTTATGAGGAAGTTATCCAAAAGTATTCACGAAAAAAGAAAGAGGACAGAAAAGAATGGAAGATATCCAGTACGATAAAAAATATGCAAATTTTGTAATGATTTTGCTTGCAATGATAATTGTTGCAGTTATGTATGTAGAAGGTATGTTGACGCCATCGTTGCCGTCAATTGCTGAGGGTTTTGGAGTGACAGTTGGGCAGGTCAGCCTTGTCCTCTCAACCTATCTTATAGCAGGTGTGGCTTTGAGCCCAATTGTAGGGAAATTGGGAGACATATATGGAAAGAAGAAAATGATGGGCGTGGTGATGCTCATATATGCAGCTGCAGTATCACTTACAGGATTCTCGCCAAATTTTACCTTCATGGTCATTTCGAGAGCCATCCAGGGAGTAGGGTTGACTGTCATGCCTTTGGGCATGTCGCTGATAAGGGAGGAGTTCCCGAAAGATATGGTTCCGAAGGCACAGGCGCTCATAAGTGGAATGTTCGGTGCAGGGTTTGCTATTAGCCTGCCGCTAGGTTCCCTGATATCAAATACCTATGGATGGAGGTGGACTTACCACTCAGCGATACCATTTATTATAATTCTGGCAATACTTACAATAACCAGGGTAAAGGAGTCAAGATACAGGAGGCCTGAAGTGAAGGTTGACTATATAGGTGCAATAGCGCTTGCATCACCTTTAACACTTATCGTCCTTGCACTTTCCGAAGGATCACAATGGGGCTGGACATCATCACTTACCATCGGAATGGCATTTGTGGGAATTTTGCTTTTCATACCCATGTTCATTTACGAATCGAGATACCACAGGAAAGGCGGAGAGGCAATATTCGATCTTAAGCTTCTCTCGAACAGAAATGTCCTGGTTACCAATGTTACGCTTACGATCGCAGGGCTTGGGATGTACCTGTCTATGCAGTCACTCTCATACAAATTTGAAACTCCTGCACCTTATGGGTTCGGCTTGTCAATTCTTGATACAGGCCTGTCAATGGTTGCATTTGCAGTTGGTATGATTATATTCTCCATAATTACAGGAAAAGTAATTTCAAGGATAGGAATCAAACCGCTCGCTATTTTGGGGGCTATAATTGCAAGCATAGGATTCTTCTTGCTTGCAATGGCTCCAGGGTATGATCTGACTCTGGTTGACGAATTCATAATAGGATCCGGAATGTCGATGATGAATGCTTCACTGATCAACCTGTTAGTCCTTTCTGTTGAAGCTAAGAATATGGGCCTGGCAACATCGATGAACAGCACTTTCAGGTATCTGGGAAGCAGTGTTGGTGCACCAATTGCAGGAGCGGTGCTATCCGCATTTGTCGTTACAAGCGTGGTGAGCAGCAATGTCACATTTTCATTCCCCACCAATACTGCTTATTTCTATGCTTTCCTGATTGGCGGAATTTCATTCATAATGTCAGCTTTCCTGGTAATATTTGCAAAGGAAATTCTTGGAAAGAGATCAGTTGGCAATGAACAGGCAGAGAGGGCACAGCCTTATTCACAGAAGGAAGCAGAAGCGCCAGAATACGCCTAAGCAACCTGTGGCAACTGCCACTGAATAATTTTTTTTAATTTTTTTTCAAAATAAGCAATAAATTCACGCATGGAGCATTGTAAAAATAACCTGTTCCCGGCCATGCCCATAGCTATTGAGAAGTTGTGATGTTATAGCTGGAAGTTTTATCTTCTTCCGGGTGTGCAAGTCATTTTTTATTTGAGCCAGCCATGTGCAAATGCTTATCCATATCCTTTCCAATCTTTTTCTTAAGAAGGAGCGAATTCATCACAACAGAGGTTGAACTCAAGCCCATTGCAAGTGCCCCCAAGATGGGAAGGAATGAATAAACTGAAAGCCCGAAAACTGGCACCAGCAAGCCGGCAGCGACAGGTATCAGGATTGCATTGTATCCAATGGCCCATCCTATATTCTGCTTAACCTTCGACACAGTATTCCGGGATATTATTATGGATGCAGGCACGTTTCCAAGATCATCGTTAAGCAATAAAATATCCCCAGTGTCCTTTGCAATATCGCTTCCTGAAGACATTGCAAAACCTGCATCGGCAGTTTCAAGCGCAATGGAATCGTTTATTCCGTCTCCTGCAAAAACAACGTATTCCCCTTTTTCCTGGTATTCCATTATAACCTTCGACTTTTCCTCAGGCTTCAGCTCAGAATGGATTGTTTCTATTTCCATTAGGTTTCCAACCCTTTCCGTTTCCTGCCTTGAGTCTCCTGATAGCATCCCAACCTTAAGCCCAATATTCTTGAGGCTTGAAACTGCCTCTTTAGCACTTTTTCGAATATTGTATGAAAGGGCAATCTGCCCAATGTTTTCTCCGTTGCTATATACTGTAACTGAGGGGCTCCCTGGATTAAGGCCCCTTTTTAATTCTATTTTTGCGCCATCAATTATCCCTTCAACGCCAAATCCGGGAATTTCCCTGAAATCTTTGGCAACCACCAGTGAAATGCCTTTCTTCATGGCTTGCAAAAACACCGCCCGGCCTATAGGGTGTGTGGAGTACCGTTCAATTGAAGCAGCAATGGAGATTAATTTATCCGGATCATAGGGTTCTTCTGCTTTTATATCAAGAACCTCCGGGTCTCTTTCTGTTAATGTACCAGTCTTGTCAAAAAGGACTATGGTTGCCTTTGACAATCTTTCGATCGCACCTGAATTCTTAATCAGGATGCCATTTCGGGAAGATATATTTGATGAAATGAGAAGGGTGATTGGCCCGGCCAGCCCTATTGCACACGGACAGGCGATTACAACCACTGAAACAAAAGCAAGCACAGCTATTTCAAGGCTCAGGGGATTTGAAATGCTGGAGAGGTAGAAATACCAGAAGATGCCGGAGATAGTGGCAATAACAAGGACCACCGGGACAAATACTGCTGCAAAGGCATCCGCAACCCTCTGAATTTTTACCCTGCCTGAGATGGCGCTCCGGATCAGATCATATATCCTGTTTACCATACTGTCTGACGAGCTCTGAAGGACTTTAATGTAAAGTGCCCCATTGAGGTTCTTTGAACCAGAGCATACTTTGCTTTCAGTTGAAACAAACACGGGAACCTGTTCGCCGGTGATCAGGCTTTGATCAATTTCTGACTGCCCTGAGCCAACCACACCATCCACCGGTATTATTTCTCCAGGTTTAACAAGGACAGTTTCCCCAATCTGAACCTCATTTCTAGCTTTCTCTATCTCATTATTATTTTCAATAACCCGCACTTTATCTGGCATCATTTCGAGAAGCTTTATAGCTGACCCGTTGGCTTTGTTTTTTGAGATGTTTTCAATAAACGTGCCGGTGAGGATAAGTGTTATTATGAAAGATGATGCATCATAATAAACTGAAGCGCCCTTAATTGCATATGGAAGAACCGTGACAAACAATGAGAAAAAGAATGCTGTGAGGGTTCCAATTGCTATTAACAGATCCATGTTGCTGCTTCTGTTCTTAAGTGATTCAAACGCGCCGGCGTAAAAGTTCAGCCCTGAATAAAACTGCACTGGAACTGCAAGGATCAGAAGGAGGTAATCCTTATAATTAAAATGCCCTGATAGGTATGTTATTGATATAATGGCTGTTGAAAATATCCATCCTACTATGAGCTTACGCTTTAATCTTCCCAGTTCAGCTTCCGGGGACCTGAACTGTTCCATACATGATTTTGAGCAGAAATAATATCTCCTGTCTTCCAGATCTGCATACAGTTGGCTGTCATCAGAAACAAACATGCCGCATACTGGATCCGTTGGCATTTAGAATCGCTTATCTGCTGTTTTTTAATGGATTCTTGTCAAATTCCTTCTTGCAGCTTTCACAGCAGAAATAGAATTTCTTGCCCTGGAATTCACTGACAAACTTCGTATCTTCCTTCACTTTCATTCCACACATTACATCTACTGGCATAAATGCGTATTCCCTTAAAAGATAAAAGAGTATCCTTTACATAATGATTAAATAATTGGTACTAATTATACATTATGAATAAAGATTCCCATGAGATTGAACAGAGAATGGTAAATATTCTCAGGCGAAATTCAAGGGCCAGTATTCTTGACCTTGCAGAGGAACTCGGCATAAGCAGAATCACTGCCAGCAAAACGCTCACAAATTTAATCGATTCAGGCAAAATAAGCAATTTCACAGTTTTCACAAAAGAAGATGAGAAGGATCTTGCAATTCTGCATCTTCTATCCCTTGATGGCATGCCAGAAGATGCAATTATTGAGCATTTCGAATTGCTGGATGGCTCATTTATTGCTGTAATTTATTACGAAACCCTCCCAGGGCTTTCCGGGGTAAATGTTCTGGATTTAAAGTTCGCACTAGCCAGAAAAATTACTAACTCGTATGGCAGGATCATGAATATTCAGTGCGACTATTGCGGAAAGAAAATGGAGAAACCCTCAGTAGTATTTCAGCTAAATGGAAAAACTATGTATGCCTGTTGCACAAACTGTGAAGGAGACCTGAGAAGGAGAGATGTTAGAAACTGAATGAAATTGAATTGGTTATGCAACTGAAAACTATGGAAGAGAATTTGACATGAAAAATAAAACAGAAATCAGGATTGGAAAAGGCAAATTGTCAATAACTGAATCGGCTGCTGCCAAGTTTAAGGATTCCTGGCTGCTGATCCGGATAATTAACGAAAAGGGGCCGTGCAGAGACGATATGTGCCAGTTGATAGAAAAGGTAAAAGTTACCATTTCCAGTGAAAAGCCGCCTAACCTGGTTGCACTGGAAAATGGAAAAAGCTTGAATATAGGATGCAGCAGGGTGTTTATGGAAACTGTAGACAGGGATAGAAAAAGCGTTAAGCTGTATTCATCAATAACTAATGAACTGAAATTGAAAGGGTATTGATGTTCATGCCTGATCTTTGTCTATGTTTTATGCAAAGTATTTATAAAGACGGACTTAATAAAAGAGCATGAAGGTCGGAAGCCTTGTGCAGAAGAACCCAAAAAGCATAGACCAGAATGCTACTGTTTTTGATGCAGTTAAGATGATGTATGAAAATGGCTTATACGGCCTTCTGGTAACAGATGGGGATAACCATTATGTAGGAATAATAAGTGAAAGGAGCATTATCAACAGGTTTGTCCTGAGAAATGTGCCTGCCACAGAAATTAAAGTAAAGTCTGTTATGAGAACTCCCATTCCCAGAGTAATGGCGGATGACGACATTAAAGATGTAGCGAGTTTCCTTTCGTCAAATGGCTTGAGCAGATGCGCTGTTTTCAGGAATGAAGGCGAGCTGGTGGGAATAATAACAATAACCGACCTTTCAAGGCACCTGTCCGTCCAAAACGTTTCTGAAGTGCTGCTATCCCACAGAAGCAGGAAATTCAAATTCAGGTGCCCGGCATGTATGGTTGGAACTATGGAGCCAGTTTATAATCCCCGTGGAGAAATCACTGTATTTAAGTGCAATAATAACAAATGCGGCCATATGGAGTGAACATCTTCCATAGTTGCTTTTGAATTGATAAGCCTTCCCCAGTCAAACACGATGGAAAAAGTTAAACTCATTTTTACATTCCATGTTATATGTACAGGGTATATGCATTGAACAAAAACGAGAGGGGCGTTATAGAAAAGATCCTCTCGGATGATACAATGGGAAGGCAGACAATTATAGAGAAAGATGGGGCAAATATGGGTTATGAAGGAAAAATAATACTTGTCGTCGAAGGGCAATCAGAAATCTTCAAGAGGCTTGACGAATTGATGGGAAACAGCCAGAAGCCATTATCAGAAAAAGATGCAGGAGCAGTTTACAAAAAGATTAAAGATGAGGAAGAAGCCGCCCAGGGTGGAGTTGGCTTCCTATTTGGGTAATCCTTCAGGCTATTGGAACCCTTTTTTAAAAATAAAATCCCCCGTTCAAAGTTGAAAATAAGTTAAGGGTGTTTCTTAAAAAGTTCAGGTGGAAACGGTTTTTTCTTCATTTTCCTGAGCAACTTCACCCATGTTGGAACTGGATGGGGCGAATTTGTCTTCACCAAGCCATTCCATTTCTTTCGGAATCCCTAAATTCTTTATTATTTCCTTGAAAACAAGAGCGCTTGGCCTTAAATATCTGCGCTTTGTCCTGAAATCCACTTTTATTAATCCAAACTTCTTGGAAAAGCCGCTTCCCCATTCGTAGTTGTCTGTAAGTGCCCAGTGAAAATATCCTTCAACATTTGCGCCATCATTGATTGCCCTTTCAAGATTTTTCAAGTGGGAAACCAGATATCTTGGCCTGTAAATATCATTGTCATCTGCCATGCCATTTTCGGTTATCATCATTGGAAGCCCATACCTGTTGTGGTAACTCATAAGAATGTTATAAATTCCTTCAGGATAAATCTCCCAGCCTGTTTCGCTTACTGCCCTTCCATCCAGGGATTCACTGTATGAGATCCAACCTGTGTCATACCCAAGCCCCTTTACGTTCTCATAACCATTTTCTGTTCTTGATACCACATTTCTGCTGTAATAATTTACACCGATCCAGTCCATCCTGTTGGCAAGATCGCTTCTCTGTGATTTGCCATGTGAAAGGTTGTTTCTTTCGCACGCGTCAACATACCACTGGACATTTCCATTGGTAAGCGCATCAAAGAATGAATATCTTTGTTCGAACTCAACTTCGTGCTTAAGGTTGTCATCCAAGTTTTTGTACGACTGCACATCTCCATTTGCATATATAATTCCAACCTGTTTGTCTGAAAACTGTTTCATGGCGTCATAAGATCTTGCATGGGCTTCCACAAACCACTTCATCCTCATATGATATGAATCTGCCCTCTTATCCTGGCTGCATGTCTTGAAAACTTCATTGGGTTCATTCATTGTGGCAAATCTATCTGCAAGAGACCCGAAATGATATGCGACGAAAGCAGCATACTTGACAAATTCAATTGCCGAATCACGTGAAAGGCAGTTTCCGATTGCGTCATCTTTGTCCCTGTCCCTCTTATCTGGATCGTTGATCCATAATGGCAGCGACCAGTGAAACAGATTTATGACCAGGTACCAGTCCCGTTTCTTTATGTCGTTGAAAATGCTGGCATAGTGGTTTAGAGCTTTTTTATCGCATAACTTATACAATTCGTTCAAGGTTTCTTCTGTAATTTTTACCTTGAGGAGATCACCATTATCTTCCTCAACTTCCACATCAACTCCCTCAGTGGATAGTGGAAATATCCTTGACCACTCTATTCCTATCCTTGCAGCATTCATTCCAATATATTCTGCCAGATCATGGTCTTTGCTGTACAAGTCCCAGTATCCGGCGCCCTCTTCAGGCTTATCGCCTGACACTATGTGATTTTTTATATTTTCCGGATCGCGGCTCCACCGATACCAGTCAGTGTTTTTATCAACATCTGATAATCCCATTTCGAATTGAAACCCAGCCTCAGAAAAACCGAATTTAAAGTTCTTTGGAAACATCTTAATTCATTTTGATTTGCTATTTTAAAGTTTTTTTAAAGTTAATACTATGATTCATAGTAATTCAGGCTTTATCTTCAGATACAGCATCCTAAGCTTCTCTATTGATGACGTTTTGCCGCCTACAGAAAATTCCTCATTGCCTGTCCTGATGAAAAATGTGTTTCTGACGAACGGAATTTTCTCAACCCTTACTATTTCTCCTTCCAGCTCCCTGTAATCGTCCTTGTAATAGCATTCCAGCTGAGAATTCAGCTTAACTCCGCTATTTAAGAAATACTCGATTATATCACAGGCAAGCCATATGGTTCGAAATCTTATGCACTTGTCATTAATCTGGTCTGAAAAGATGGTAGCATACTTCCAGAGTGACTGGTTGAAATAATATGAGATAACATGGATGAAATTGTCTTCTTCAAAGTAAAGGGCCACATCCTCTTCCTTTTCCTTTGCTTCAATGTTCATTGTACAGCTCTTTCTGTCAGATATGAGTATATCTACCGGTTTTCCAGACATTGTTCTGACAAAGCAATTTCCCTGAATAATCTGGTTGAGCCTCTGCCGCTGTTCCTTGAAAATGATAATGCACATGGTAACATTTCTCGTGCTTAATTCCTGTATGTAAGGGTACAGTTCCCCGAATCTCTCAAAACTGGTCGACAGTATCAACTCATCTTCTGTGTGTGTGATCAGTGAAATCATTTTTTCTGTAACCTTGTCCTTTCCTTCAAGAAGAGAAAGAAATGAGCCATTGTTCTGGCTGAATGATCTCTTATTCTGGACAAAATGTTCAAGATTGAAACTATAAGAATCCAGCCATTTTTTCTCCCTTTCCATTATGGTGGAAACAGGAATTGCCTTGTAGGTTTTCCTCTTTTCAAAACTGCTCTCAATGAATCCTTTGCGCTCAAGGGATCCAAAAAGATCATAAACCCGTGGCTGGGGAATGCCTGTTTCCTTAACAACATTGGTGGATGTCATAGGCCCCTTCAGTATCAGGATCTCATAAATTCTAATTTCATAATTTGATAAGCCAAATTTGGACAAGCCTTCAAAGATTTTTTCCTGCATATGGTACCTATGCAACTTCTATTTATAAATTTCATCACTCAGGCTCATTGCAAAGATTATTTTAAAAAAAATTATTTTTCATCAGTTTTCCACTGCGGATATCTCAGGCACCTGTAATGGTGGTTCCCGCCGGAGACAATGTTCATATCAGGATGGGCAAGTTCGCACTCATAAGTCCTGTATGGGCATCTGCTGATGAACTGGCAGCCCTTGGAATTTTCGTCGTAATTTGTCGGATTCCCTGCCAGCCTGATTCCACTATATCGTTTGACGCCAATTCTTGGTATGCTTTTCAACAGAAGGTAGTTGTATGGGTGGGCCGACGAGTTTATCATTTCCTCCCTTTCCCCATATTCGGTCAACTCCCCGGCATACATCATGCCAATCTGATCAGATATTTCATACAGGATAGAAAGATCATGGGTTATCATTATCATCGTAAATCCCCTTTTTCGCTGTATTTTCTTGAGGTCGATAAGTATATCATGTTCTACAAGCACGTCAAGCCCTGTTGTGGGTTCATCCAGGATCACAAGCTTTGGCGAAAGGACAAGAGCCATCGCAATCACTGTTCTCTGCCTCATTCCTCCACTCAACTCATGAGGGTAATTGTGAAGTATATCCGGAGGGAGCCTGACCATTTTCAAAACTTCCATTACGTTCTGCTCATATTCGGCAGAGCTTTTTCCGTGTGCTTCGAGGACATCATTGAATTGGTCCCCTATTCTCTTTACCGGATTCAATGCGTTCATAGCAGCCTGTGGAATGAATGTTATATCAACTGCCCTTATTCTTCTCAATTCATTCTTCGGCGTCTTTAAGAGGTCCTTTCCCTCAAAATAGACCTTCCCGCTTATTATTTCACCGGGGTATGAAAGGGAATTATATATGGACTGGGCGAAGGTGCTCTTCCCTGAACCGGATTCACCGGCAATTCCAAATATAATGCCCTTCTCAATTGAAAGGCTCAAATCATTGATTATTTTGGAAAATCCATTTTCCCAGTGGTATCCTACGGTCAGATTTTCGACAACAAGCCCTTCTGCCATCTATTCCACCTCTATTTTCTTAAATGGATCCGGGGCAGCATTAATCAATCTTCTTGTATATTCATCAACCGGATTTTCAATAACATCCTTTGTGTTTCCTGATTCGACAACCTGCCCTTTATTCAGGACGTATATTCGATCTGTGATCATGCTTACCGTGCTAAGATCGTGCGTGATATACACAATGCTGATGCCAAGGCTGTCCCTTAGTGACAGCAACAGTTCCAGGATCTCTATCCTGAGAGATACGTCCAGCATTGAAACTGGTTCGTCCGCCACGAGGATTTTTGGTTCAGTGGCAAGTGCCCTGGCCATGTAAACTCTCTGCCTCTGCCCTCCTGATATCTGATGCGGAAATTTGGTGAGAAACTGAGACGGAGGATCCAGTTTTACCTGTGTGAGCAGTTCTGCAATTCTGTCATTGATATTTCCTTTGTAATGGTTGACTATCAATGGCCTTTTAATGTGCCACTCCACGTTATGGAACGGATCGAGCGATGCGTAAGGATCCTGAAATACCATCTGTATGTTCCTTCTATAGTTTTTGAGTTTGCTTCTTTTATATTTGGACACATCATTCTCCCCAAAAATAATTTTGCCGGAGGTCGGTCGGTAAAGCAACACCATTAGCCTTGCCATTGTGCTTTTGCCACTTCCGCTGGCTCCAACTATTCCAAGGAGTTCCCTCTCCTTCAATTCTATATTTACATTGTCCAGAGCTTTTATTGTATGGCCTTTAGTAACACTTTTTCTTACAGTAAATTCTTTTGTCAGGTTTTCAATTTTTAGCAAACTCATGATTTCACTTTTTCCTTTTTAACTTTGAATACTCTTAATGCCGGGTTGGCTATTTCGTCCATCCCAAAATTCAAGAGAATGAATGCAAACATCAAAACTGAGATCAATATGGCAGGAGGAAGAATCCACCACCACTCGCCTACAAGATAGGCTTCATTGTTAATTGCCCAGTAAAGCATTGTTCCCCAGTTCACCTGCTGTAAATTTCCAACTCCAAGATATTCAACAAAAGTGAGGCCCATGGTCCCATACATTGCTGTGAAGAAGAAATTGGAAACAATGACAGGCATAATTGATTTTATAATCTGCCGGAAAATGATGCTGAGCCTCTTTTCACCTATCAGTATTGAAGATAAAATATAATCCCTCTTTGCAACTGAGAGTGTAACTGATCTGAACGTTCTTGCGCCAAATGCCCATCCCGTTACCACAAGAATCAGGATTGTTGGGAAATATCCAAGATTCTGGTGTATTCCAAGGAAATAAGCCCCAAAAAGCATTATCAGCAATACTCCCGGAATTACCAGGAAAACATTGACTATTGCATTTATTACTTCATTAACAGCCTTCGATGCAAAACCGGATAAGACTCCAACAAAGACCGATATGAGGGTTCCAAGAATACCCACGGAAAAACCGATCATTAAAGTTGGTGCAGCCCCACCAATCAGTTGAGAAAACACGTCCTGCCCATATCCCGTGGTGCCAAGCAAGTGTGAATATGATGGGGGAAGTGAATTTTTGAATAGATATGCATTAGGGGGAAACGGGGTGTAAAAAATCCCAACTATTGCGAATACAACAATTGAGAGCAAAAGCATGAAGCCTGCCTTTGATTTATTGTTTTGAAGCAGCATCCCTATAGGCTTGAATATTTTTAACAGAATTCCTATAGACTTGCTTCCTTTCAAGCCCATGATGAGATTGTCGTTTGATTTTGTTTCCTGAATATTACTCACCCTCCTGTTTTATTCTTGGATCCAGAAATCCCAAAAGGATATCCACAATCAGATTGCCTACAAGAACAGCGATTATAACCATCAGGAATATTCCCTGCAATAAGGGGTAATCAAGATTGTTTATTGCCGTTATCATATACATCCCGACTCCTGGGTAGGAGAAGATTGATTCTTCTATAATGACACCGCTAACTGATAAGCCTATTGACATTGAAAAGCCCGTCAGGTTTGGCAGCAGTGCGTTTCTGTATGCAATGCTCTTTATCTGGTAATCCTTCATTCCCAGATTCCTTGAGAAGCTGATATAGTCACTGTTCACGTTTGGTATTATGTTGTTCCTCATTCCAAGAACCCATCCACCCAGGGACGTTAGAATGATCGTTGCAACCGGCAAGACCGCATGATATGCCGTACTGAAAATAAAAGGCAGGTTAAAGCCCATTGTAATGGAACTGGAGTATGCGCCGCCAATTGGAAATACTTTCCCATAAACGGAGAATATATCCAACAGTATAAAAGCAAGTACAAAAGCAGGGAAAGCGGCCATAAACATAGAGAATAAATCTATGGCTAGGTCCTTGCCTGTATTCCTGTTAATGCCTGCGTACCTTCCCAGCCTGTTTCCAATGAAGAAAGAGATAGTGACAGCAGATATTACGAGAAACAGTGTCCATGGAAGTGCTTGTATGAGTATTGCTGATACTGGTTCCGGATAGAATGAAATGGATACTCCCAGGTTGCCATGGAAAAGATCATTCAGATAAATCAGGTATTGAACATAAATGGGTTTGCCAGTTGAAATCCCGTACTCTGCCTCCAGTTGGTGGAGATATGCAGTGTTGATTGTTCCGCCTGAGGCTTTTATTAGATCTTGATATATAACTTCTGCTGGGTTCCCTGGCATGAGCCTTGGCAGCACAAAATTCAATGTTAGCGCACCAAAAAAAACGCTTACAAAAATAATAAGTCTTTTAAAAATATATTTTACTGGAATAGCCGTTGTAATCACCGTGGTAGGAAATGATTATTAATCATTTCTCTTTTTCTGTTTTCTGTTTAACACTGTTACTGCTGCTACCACTGCGATAATTGCTGCTACAACTGCTGCACCGACATACTCATAGACAACCGGGGAGGCTGGTTTGACTGATTTGGCAGTTGTCAGTGGGTACAAGTGCAATACTACGACCTCAGATGGGTGTGGATACCACGGCATTGGAATCCAGAATGAATTGTTCTGGTTTGGCCATCCACCTATGGAACTGTTCACGTATTCATACCAGTCTCCTGAATAAACAAGAGGTATTATTGGCATTTGATTTAACATTACACTTACCATTTCATTTGTGTATTTATCCTGCAATGTTGAATTTCCTGTCAGTGTGAAGTTGTTAAACGCACTCATGAAGTCTGTTCCTGACGCATTCCATCTTTCTTCGTTTACATATGTTGTATTGCCTATTGGAGTGACTGATCCGACTAAACCGCTGTAATCGTACCATGGGTTTGGCCCTATTCCTGTTACTGTGTCGAGTGCCATCTGATAGTTTCCAGTTGCTATATCACCTGCGAGATTGCTGCCTGTTGGTGTTGTAGTAACCACTGTTAAGCCTATTTGCTTTAGATCTGCTGCAATTATTGTTATATCTGTGTCCCAATCAGCGTATCCTGCAACTGACATGAGGGAGATTGATGGCACCAGAGTTCCGTTTGCGTATTCCAGCTTTTTATTGCTGTTTAGCTTAAATCCGTGGCTTTCCAGCAGGTTAAGGGCTTTTGCCGGATTGAATTGGGCAAGCGCTTGCGCCTGATTCTTGTTTGCGGCATTAAGGTATGAACACTGCTGTTGCAGTATGTTTGCTGCATTTGCTGGTTTTTCATATCCGTATTCCCCTATCTTGCAAATTGCAGTCCTGTTTATGGACAAACTTAATGCCTGCCTTACATAACTTTCATTAAGGAATGGAGACAGGTCATTAATCATCATGGTCACTGGCTGTCCGGCTGGATACCAGAAATGATTATATTTTGGATTGTTTTGAACGAACAGGCTTGTGACGTTTGGCTCAAAAACAGACGCCCATTGCACCTTGCCTTCAGCAAGAGCTAACGTCAGCGCACTGCCACTTGTGTAATCCTGGTAAACGAGCTTGTCGATCTTGGGCAATCCTGCCTGCCAGTAGTGTGGGTTTTTAGTCAGCACTACCCTCTGGGGGCTGAAGCTGCTCAAAACGTATGGACCGGTTCCTATAGGGTTGGTAACCACTGCACTCTGTGGGTCAGGTATGCCTGAACTGGTCTTCTGATTCTCCCATGTCTGGTTTGTTGGCATTATTGCTGTACATCCAATATAAAAGAGATAATTTGTTTGCGGAGTGAGAAACTTGAAGGAAACACTGTAAAGCCCTGTTGCACTTATATTTTTGATTGAACCCCATGCGCCATATGCCTGCTTCTGTATATTGAATGTATAAACTACATCATATGAGTTGAATGGCTGTCCGTTAGAGAATGTTACATTCTTTCTTAAGGTCATATTAAGATACAAGCCGTTATTGCTGAATTTGTAGCCTGTAGCGAGCCAGGGGAGAACTGTTCCATTGTATGTATTCACCTGGAGCAGGGGCTCATATATCATACCCATCATACCTGTTGGTGACGTCCATATATTATATGGATTAAAATTATCTACAAATGCCGGAGAGGGCCCCGCAGACAAATACAAAGTGCTATTATTGCTGCTCGCAGAAGAACTTGTTGCTGCAGTTGCCGACGCATTATGGGCACCATAATTATTCGCCATTGCAAAAACAGACAGTCCTGAGAGCATCATTATAGCACTGAGTCCAATGGCTAATATGATTTTTCTAGTCTTATTGCTATCTTCCATATGTCTTTAGTTGTTATTATCTATATAAAACTAATTCGTTTCATCTTACTTACATATTTAGTAAATGCGTTGGATCCTTTAATTTATGCCTTTTTCATGATTTTTTTCTTCTGTGGCGTAGATTAAAGTATTTAAATTTTTCTTTAATTCTATCAATAAATTATATAGAAATTGTTGTGCCCATCAAAATTTATACTTGCATAATGCCAGAGGATAACCCTTAATACTAAAAGTGTATGGCTCAGAAATGAAAAGTGCCCTGATTCACGGAAAAGTCATACTATGTGCCATAGTATTCTTAATCGTGTTTCTTTTCCTGGCTGCACCTATGGCCAATCTTGCGTTTAGGGGGGATACCGCTGCAGGAAACGGTGTTTTAAACGGCAAGATAAGATACGGCTCCAGTTCTTTGGGGATCAATCCTAATTCACTCACCCTGTTTAATTCCACAAAAATTGGGAAGGTTAACGTGACCCTTAATCTGTTAAATAATAAATTGGGAAAAAATAATAGTTCAGAAGGTTTTAATGGGCTTGTTCCTACCTGTGCTGTTTATGGCGGATATAACAATGAGATGTACATCACCAATTGTTGCACTGATAATGTCCTGGCTTTAAATTCCACGAACTACAGGCAAACTGCCTGGATTAACGTAGGAAATTCACCGCAGGCTCTTGCTTATGACTATAAGAGCCATGCTGTTTATGTTGCCAACAAAGGTTCTGATAATATATCTGTAATCAGTTCAAAAAACAATAAGGTAATTTCTAGCATAAAGGTGGGAAACGGGCCTGATGCAATCGCTTATATTCCCACAAGCAACAGTGTGCTAGTTGGAAACTCCTATTCCAACTCCATTAGTGAAATTAATGCCAGTTCCAACCAGGTTATGGGAACTATTTCTTCAAACTCGCCTTCAGCGCTTATATATAACCCGGATAATAATTTAATCTACCTTGCCAACTACGCAACAAATAGCGTTACTGTGTATAACTCATCCCTCAAAATTGAAAATACAATTAAGGTTGGAAATGGCCCTGCTAAGCTGTCTTACGATTCTGAAAGCAATAGCATTCTTGTGGTTAACGAAAAATCTGATAGTTTGAGCATCATAAATTCCACTTCCAATGTTGTTTCCAATACAGTTGAACTGGGATTGACCCCATTTGGAATAACAAATGATCCTCAGAATGGTGAAATTTATGTTTCGAATTTTTGCTCAAATAACGTGTATGCAATAAACTCCTCGACTGATAAATTAAACAGAATTATAAATGTGGGGTTAAATCCGTATGGAGTGGCATTCAACCCCTTCAATGAACAGATATATGTCCTCAACGAATACTCTGCAAACGTTTCAATTATCAATTCCACTTCAAATCGTGTCAGCAGATCAGTAATGACTGGTTCTGGCCCCCAGGGAGGGGCCTACGATCCTGCAAACGGCCTATTCTATGTTTCAAATGCCTTTTCGAATTTTGTCTATGCCATACAGTCCAGGGACAATTCCATTGTTTTCAAGGATAGCGTTGGGGTAGGGCCCTCTTCTGTAACGTTTGATGCATTTAACTGCAATCTGTACGTGACGAATTTTGACTCTAACAATGTTTCTGTAATAAATTCATATACGGAAAAGATCTGCAAAAGCATTGATGTGGGTGATGGCCCTGCTGCTTCGGTTTATGACCCTATTAACCACAATATCTATGTTGTGAATGAAAAATCCAACAATGTTTCAGTTATCAATTCTTCCAGAAATATGGCAGTAAGCCAGATCAACGTTGGAACAAGCCCCCTCTCAATTGCCTTTGATGGAAATAATCAAGACATTTATACCGGCAATTTTGCATCAAACAATCTGTCTGTAATAAACCCATCAATGGGCAATGCTGAAAGAAGCATAACAGTTGGGTCCGGCCCCCAGGGCCTACTATATAACCCTTTCAACCAGGAAATGTACAATATAAATTTCAATTCCGGAAATGTTTACATAGTAAATTCCACCACAAATAGCATTATTAAAACCATGTACGTTGGTTCTCAGCCAGAAGGCATAGCTTACAATCCCCAGAATGGTTTTGTCTATATAGCTGATGAAGGCTCTAATTCTATATCAGTAATTAATTCCACAAATAACCAGATGCTTGGAAAAATTAAAGCCGGCAATTCTCCCTTTAGAATTGAATATAATTCCTTAAATGGATTTCTATATGTCAGCAACCTGAAGTCCGGGACAATTTCGATCATTTCCACTTCGTATGCAAGTTCACACCTGCCGGGCATAAAGCCCTCAAATGCAACAAACCCCTATATTCTGCCAATTAGCATCCTTTCTGCATCGCTAATTCTCGTTTTTGCATCTATTGGGCTCTGGAGATATAAGCAAAAAAGAAAATAAATCCGGCTAAATGTTAAATTTCTCCATAAATTTAGCATATTTTGCCAGCAAATCACTATTTACAGAAGTGGAACTTTTCTCTATAGATCGCCTGATGTCATCCTGATTTATTGCCCTGATTTCATTCTTGTCAACCACTTCGGCAAAAACTTCCTCTGCTGCCCTTTTGCATATGTACTTAATATCCGCACCTGTAAAACCATCAGACAAAGATCCCAGTTCTTCATAATTTATATCATCTGCCACTTTAAGCCCTCCCAGAAAAGTACGGAAAAGTTCTGTTCTGGCAAAAACGTCAGGTGGTGGAACGTATATCTTGGTGTCAAACCTCTCCGGGTTTAACATGGCGTCATCGA
Source organism: Thermoplasmata archaeon (assembly GCA_021817255.1). GTDB lineage: Archaea > Thermoplasmatota > Thermoplasmata > Thermoplasmatales > Thermoplasmataceae > Cuniculiplasma. The sequence goes on along the minus strand of JAKAVO010000011.1, from coordinate 25,432 downwards.
CATCCCATGGATTATTCGTTGCTGCTATTATCATTACTTTTGATTCAGATTGCTTTCTCATATCGGTCATTTGTCTGAGCATTTCCGGAACTGCCCTCTTCATATACGAGGAATTGCTGCTCGTTCTCCTGGTTGCTAGTGATTCGAATTCATCGAAGAATACTATAATTGGGCTGTTCAGGACAGCACCATGAAACAGGTACTTGATATTCTTTTCAAATTCTCCAAATCTGTTATCCAGAATATCAGAGGGTGTTATAGTCAAAAGCGGATACTGCACCTTGTTCGAAATGGCCTGTGCTATGCTTGTTTTGCCCGTACCAGGCGGACCGAATAGAAGAATGTTCCTTCCGGATATCCCAAACATTCTGGCCAGTTCAACGTTTTCCCTTGCCTTTATTATTTGAGTAATAACAATCTTCTTAACTTCTGCCAGCCCTGCTATATTATCGAATGAAGTGGAAGAAATTAATGGGTGCAGGTTTCTTACATAATTTTCGGCTTCCTGGGAGAATGTTGGTGAATCATTCTGTTTGTTTTTCTTCAATTCCACATTGGAAGCACCCTTTTTTTCCGAAGATGCAGAATTATTCGCTTCCGATCTTTGCGGATTTGCCTGCCTGAGTTTTTCAATGTCGGAAATGCACTGGTTGGCAAGCATTAATAACTGTACCCTGATGGATTTTTCCTTGCCAGTGGAAAAACTGATTGCACGATCAGCCAGCTCCTTCAGCCTGAGAATTTTCTCGTCATGTGGCAAATCAGAACTCCTGATGGTTTTGAGGGTTTCTTTGAATGAATTTAAATCCGGTGCGCCCTCCATCATTGCTCCTTCTCTTCTTCCCTGTCAATATTTTTAAGTTTTTCCCTAAGCCTCTTCTCCATTTCATCCACATTAACCTGATCTTCTTCCGGTTTCTTTTCGCCCTCGCTTTTCACTGGCTTTGAATTTCCGCCGGATATGGAATCCAGTTCCAGATTTAGGTTCATCCCGACATCCTGCAGCAGCCCACCGAATAGATCGCCTACACGCTCACTTTCATCGACTGCCTTGTCAAGCTGTGATTCCATCTGGGACATCCACTGTGGATTGGACTGCCCTCTTCCTATTGTCTTGACATAAGTTTTCATTGTATCTGCAAAGCTGTTCATTAAGCTTGACTGGTCCTTCATCATGCCTATATCATCCACTATAAGCACAAATGATCTGATTTTTGATGCCTGTACACGCAGGTTTTTTGCTTTCTCCTCAAATGTCTGCTGCAAGCCTTTGTTGCCTATGGATTTTGCAGCTTCCATTTGAGTCTCATACTTTTTTGCCATTGCGTCGCATCTAAGTGCGTAATCTTCTGCTTTCTTCTTGAGAAGCTTAATATTCATCTGTGTTTCCACTTCAAGTTCTTCCTTTGATTTCCTGTTAAAAACACTCACTTCATATCACATCCGCATTTTCATCTTCCTGTTCCTTGCCATTCCTGCTTTCGTCAATGCTTTCAGTTTCCCTTTTATCCATTTCTCTCTCCGGGTTCACCTTATTCTGCTCCATCTCGGATGATCCGGTTTTATCAGAGAGAGTTTCAAAATAAAGCTGAATCTTATCCATATCGTCCATTAGCTTTGTATGGTCGTTGAGTTCACCTTTTATTGACTCCTGAAAATTGTTGACTATCCTTCTGTTCTTTAATGTTTTATCCAGTGACTTCATAAATTTTGAATCCTTTCCAGACATCAGTTCATTTACCGATTGAAGCATTGACATGAATTTATATCGTTCTTCCATCCTGTTGAACTTTACAGTTTCCGCATTCAGTGAGTCTCCTGCCCTTATTTTTTTAATCCTGTCCATCTCCTCAGGGCTACTGTCAATTTCTTTCAGTAAACTTTTAAGTTCCTCCATATGGTCCCTTGAGATTCCCAGTAGGACGTAAAGTTCCTGCAGGTTCTGTTCCAGTGTTCTCATGCCTTTTTTGCCCAGGAATTTCTTGTCACCATAAGACTGCCACAAACCAACGAATTTCTTCATGAAGTTCTCTGCCTGAACATTGTCCCCCCTGTAAAAAGACAGATTTTGAACGAGAGCCTGAAATTCATCCTTCTTTTTCATGTTAACCATCAATTATTTGCGAATTCTTCCTTCCACCTGAAATATTTTTTGCTCATTTCTTCATTAATTGCTGGTTTTACCTTTTGAAGCGCCTGATCAAAATCAGATGCGGATAATGGGTTTACCCTGTAAGTTACCTTGCTGCTTCCACCGATAACTTTTTCCTTTTCTTCCATTATTTCCTTGTTCGTCCTCCTGAGCATGTTTCTTATTGCTTCAGAGCAGAGGTAAAAAAGATCCCTTCCCGAAAAACCATCTGTTTGCTCTACAATGTTATCCATTGTGGAATCTACCTTATAGCCCTTTCCGGTGGTGTGAATGCCAATAATTTTACGCCTTGTTTCAGGATCCGGCAATCCTATGAAGACCCTTTTTTCAAACCTTGATAAAATAGCCTGGTCCAGTTCCCATGGCACGTTTGTTGCAGCCACTGTCATTACAAAACTGTCATCTGTGGAAAAACCGTCCAGCTGTGAAAGAAATTGCTGGAGAACTGCGCCTGCATTCTTATTTCCATCACCCCTCTGCCTGAGAAGCGATTCTATTTCATCAAGAAATACCACTGAAGGTGCCTTCTCCCTGGCAATAGTGTATAAAGCTGAAACGATTCTTTCAGAATCCCCTACATATCTGGAAATAAGTTCTGAAATGGGCACATTGAAGAATGTGGCTTCTATGTTGGAGCTGATTGCCTTGGCAATAGTTGTCTTTCCAGTCCCTGGAGGGCCAAACAGAAGAATGTTTCTCAGGTTGGGCACTTTTACATCCACATCTGGCTGTGCCATGGCAAAAAAGACGGCTTCCTTAATCAACTCTTTCTGCTCTTCAAGCCCCCCAATTTCGGACCATTTGACATTGGAATCGCTTATAAGTGAAGTTATCCTGCTTCTGAATTCCTGCTCCATCTGGCCAATCAATCCACTGGTATTTCCTTTTTTTTCTGTTTGTTTGCCTGTCTTCTTCAGTCCCTGGGATCCAGACGTGGAAATGTCTTCCTTCCTTTTCTCCCATGATCTTATTAATGAATCATATGTGGAGTTGCTCCCATCCAGTTTTTTAAGCACTTTCAGGTTATTTATTATTTTATTGCAAAGAACAACGCTTTCTCCAATTTTTCCCTTCTCCTCAAAGGCGGTTTCAGCTTTAATATCATCAGCAATTATCTTCTTAATGCCACCAATCTGAAGATAGTCTGAATCCAAATAATTCACTCTCCGCCTGTACTGCTTTCAGGATTCTCCTCTGATTCTTTATTATCCTCTGATTTCTTTAATTTGTTCGGCTTCAATGAATTGTCATTTTTATCCATTTCCTTGAACATTTCCATGTATTTGCTTCCCATAACTGCAGAACCCTCTTCATCCTCTATTTGCAAATCCCTGACAGTATTAAGCAAATCATCTGTTTTCTGGGACGTTACTTTCGTTTTTGTTTTAGTCTTTAAAATGGAGCTCTTTATTGCGTTTGAATCTGTCCTGGAAAGGATGCTGTCAATGCTGCTTGGAGATATTGAGGTTTTGGATTCCTTAACCTCCTGCATAAGTTCTATCTTTTTTGTGTTTTCAAGAATTTTGTTTTCATTAGAGTGTATTTTTCTCTCCGTTAGCTCCAGTTCCTGTGCAATTTGGATCCTCTTTGATCCGGATGATTTGCTGCCCTCCTTCATTAACGAGTCAAATTTCTCCTGCTTGCGTTCGTTATCCTTTTCTATAAGGGAAATTTCAGTCCTGGTTTGTTGTATAAGGCTCTCTATCTCATCTGGAGAAAGGCTTTCAAGACCTTTCGGTTTTCTGCTATTAAACAAAGGCATATGATCGTTGAATCAATTTAAATTAGAATAAAAGGTTTTCCTTTGTTTAATGAAAAGAATTTTTAAATTTTTAACAAATTGTATTGGCGTTTATCCTTTCATATATCCTATGATGAACCCAACAGCAAACAGGATAAGAGATATTGAAACCGCGCCTATGTTTGAGAACGGGACTATTTTGTTTATGTTTGTTATTATGTATTCTATGTGTGCCTTGACGGCGTCGAAAAAGGTTGTTAAAGATGTGTTTGGCAATACTGAGTAGTTGATATATTCAGAAAGCAATACGGCTACAACAATAAGAATTACAGACCAGACTCCTTTCTTTATGCCTAATCCAAATAGCAAACCATCCACGAATATTAACGCAAGCTCAACAAGTGGATTGCTCAGGGCGGACGATAAAGTCAATGAACTCGTTGCAGGTGATACTGTCTGGGATGCAACAGTCATTATTCCCATAATATCCATGATTGTATATATTGTCTGACCTTAAAAAACTTTCTATTTACAGGAGAAAAATATTAAAGTTTTTAAATATTAAAGTTTCAGTCAATTTTTACGGTTTTTAAACCCTTTATTGGAGCCTTGATTGTCAAAACTCCGGATGAATATTTAGCTGATACAGGTACTTCGTGATCCAGCTCTACAGGCAGCCTTACTGACTTCCATATCTTGTCCGGCCTCTGGTTTACAAACATGTTTTCGTTCTCCGGGGGCTTCCTTGATGCAGATATTTCAACAGACATATTGGAAGTGGTAACTTTGATGTCTTTCTTTTCAAATCCTGGCATATCCGCCTCTATAACCAATTCTCCACTCTCTTCATATATTCTTACTGGCGGGTAAAGATATGTCAGTACCTCCTTTGCCCTGTCGTTAACGTTTTTCACAAATTCATCAGCCATAAATCTCAGTGGGCCATAGATCGTTGCCATATCTAATTATTTCAACAAGGTATTTAAATATTTGAAACTTCAATGCATTTTTTTCAAAAAAATAATAAAATCGTTTTTAATAAGGGAGGGTGGAAGAAGTCCTTATTTCTGTTCTTATCAGGGCGCATGATAGAAGAGAATTTTTGGTTGGTGCAGTCAAGAGCGCATTAAATCAAACGCTGGACAGAAAATTTTACGAAGTAATAGTTGTAAAAAATTGGCGAGACGATGAGGTGGACAATTTCCTTGAAAAGAACAATGTAATAAATCTGTTCAAGGAGGATATTGCGGGCCAGCTTATATTAGAGGGCGCGAAGGCATCTTCCGGAAATGTCCTGAGCTTTCTTGATGATGATGATAGGTTTCTGGAAAACAAGCTTGAAGCAGTATATAATAATTTTAAAAAACGAAGAAAACTCACTTACTACCATAATGGTTACAGTGCCGTAGATGATAGTGGCAAGCCTGTTTCATTTCTGCATAATACAATTGATTTTGGAATGTCAAATATATCCATAATCAAGAAGGCCTTGAGAACAGACATGCTTGCGAGAATATCTTTCTTCCAGGATCCTATTGTATTTTCTATGGCTCTGGATTATGGTGAAAAGATTGTTGATGATAAAACTAAATTAACCGAATATCTGGTGCATCAAAGTACATCAAATTTTCTGGGCATTAATTTTGCAGAGTATAAGGAACGATCATATGCTTCATATAAAAAATATTTAGACAATGCGAATATGGCCGTTTCCCTTCTCAAGAGAAGAAGAGCCAAGAATTATATGAAGGCAATTATTGGTGACCTTAAAATGGGCAGATTTCAATTTAACCCTGAAATTAAGCCTGATCACGTATTGAATTTCATAACATGCAGGCATATTCCCAGGAAGAGGAGGTGGATACAGTTCAAATCGTACATGGCACTGAAATTATTTCCTGATAAGTTCAGGCCCATAATCCTGAAAAAGAGGGAAGAGCAATTTAAAGCCGGAAAAGATAATTAGATTAATGCAAAAATCATCCACTGGTTAGATTTTTTTAAGAAGCCCCCTTATGTCGAGGCTGTCAATTATAAAGTCAACTTCCTGGTATATATTTTCCTTGAGACTGGCATTTTTGGGGTTTGAGTGAATTTTAGCGATTATTGGATCAATGAGTTTTTCCTTCAGTTCATCCTCAAGCACCCACCTAAGTGCAAAATCAAGCCTTTTCTTTCCCATCTGCCCTGCTCTGTCGAGGAATTCCCGATGCCTGCCAATTGCATTAATCAGTTCAAGATAACTTTCACTTTTCGTAATTGTTGATCCTATTACTTCCCTCCTGAATTCCTTATTTTCATCAAGTGACAGTGTGTCTTCTATGTCTTTCATGGCGAAATATGCACCTTCCCTGTCCATCTTATTCATGACAAAGATATCCGCGATTTCCATAATCCCTGCCTTAATTGCCTGAATTTGATCCCCAAGCCCTGGTGCAAGGACAAGCACCGTCGTATCAGCAAGGTTCATTATATCAAGATCCGCTTGTCCGGAACCTACTGTTTCTATTATAATATAATCATATCCTGCAGAGTCTAGTATGATTACCGACCCAAGTGCAGAATCGGCAAGCCCACCTTTCGATCCCCTGTTTGCAAGGCTCCTCATGTAAATTTTATTTTCCCAGAGTTGATCCTGCATCCTGATCCTGTTGCCTAAAAGCGAACCTCCTGTGTATGGGCTGGAGGCATCTATGGCAAGTATCGCTACCTTCTTTCCGGATTTAATGATTAAAGAAGACATATTTCCAATCAGGGTACTCTTTCCTATTCCCGGTGGTCCGGTTATGCCCACAACCTGCGAATGTCCACCATACTGGTAGAGCTTTGCCAGCAATTCCTTTCTCAGGTTATCGTTTGCACCTTCCACAAGTGAGATAGATCTCGCAATAGCCCGTTTATCCCCATCCAGAATTTTCCCAATTAATTCGTTTATGTCCGCGTAATCACCTGAGTTTGCGTTCCCTTGCTTCTATTGCCCTCATAGTTACATGATCAATTATAACTGAAAGTGGAGTGCCTGGCCCATAGTTCCCGGTAATTTTCATTTTTTCCAGCTCTGGCTTATCCTCGTCCGGTATTGTGCCGCCACCCACAAGTGATATATCATCTATATTTCTTGATTCCATTATCTGTGCCACTTTGCGGAATACCGTCATGTGGGCTCCATTCAACAGGCTCAGGGCGATTACATCCACGTCCTCGTTTACTGCTGTATCAACAACTTCCTCCGGAGTCGGCAGCAGGCCTGCATAAAGAACCTCCATTCCTGCATCCCTGAAAGCCTTCGCAAGCACAAGAATTCCTCTGTCATGGCCATCTATTCCGGGTTTAGCCAGCAATATTTTAATTGGTTTATCCTTAAACAATAACTGGTTCTTTCCATCCACCATAAATCTCCCTCCCTACATCTGAAATTTCCTCTATTGTTGCATAGCTCTTCGCCGCATCAATAAGAAAAGGCATTACGTTCTTTTTTTCGTCCCTGAAAGCCTCTCTGAGTGCATCAAGAGACTTTTTAACCTTTTCCACGTTCCTTGTTTCCTTTGTGTTTTTCAGCCTTGAAAGCTGAATCTTTTCTGCCTCTTTCGATATTTTTAAGATGTTTATGGGTTTTTCGTCTTTTTCAACATATCTGTTAACTCCCACCATAATTTCCTCTCCTGATTCAAGCCTCTTTTGCCTCCTGTAAGATGTTGCAGCTATTTCCCTCTGGATATATCCATTTTTAACTGCGTTCAGGATGCCACCCATCGACTCTATTTTATCAAAATACCTGTAGGCTTCTTTTTCAATTTCGTTCGTAAGCGCCTCCAAATAGTACGATCCTGCGAGTGGGTCTATTGTATCAGCTATTCCGGTTTCTTCTGCCAGAATTTGCTGCGTTCTCAAGGCTATCTTCACAGCCTCTTCAGATGGCAGTGCCATTGCTTCGTCGTAGGAATTTGTGTGAAGGCTCTGGGTTCCCCCGAAAACTGCAGCCATTGCTTCAACAGTAGTTCTGATAATATTGTTAAGTGGTTGTTGCCATGTAAGTGTGTACCCTGAGGTTTGTGTGTGGAACCTCAACATCTGCGCCCTCGGATCGGTTACTCCAAATTTTTCTTTCAGCACCGTTGCCCAGATTCTTCTTGCTGCCCTCATCTTTGCAATCTCTTCAAAGAAGTTAATCGATGAATTAAAGAAGAAAGACAGGCGGGGAGCAAACCTGTTTGGATCAAGCCCTGCCTTAATTCCCATGTCCACATAGTAGAAACCATCGGCAAGTGTGAAGGCAAGTTCCTGCACAGCGCTTGCACCAGCTTCCCTTATGTGATAACCGGAGATGCTGATATAGTTCCATTTAGGGGCATTTTTTGTGCAGAACACCATCATATCCCTTATTATTCTGAGGTGTGCTTCAGGTGGGTAAATCCATTCCTTTTGCGCAATATACTCCTTCAGGATGTCAGCCTGGACAGTGCCTCCAATCTTGTTTAGATCCAATCCCTGTTTTTCAGCGATCGCGAAGTACATTGCTGTAAGCACTGCAGCTGGAGCGTTGATTGTCATTGAAGTTGTCACCTTGGAAAGGTCTATTCCATCGAACACAACTTCCATGTCCTTGAGGGATGTTACATTGACCCCACATTTTCCAATTTCCCCCTCAGCCCTTTTGCTGTCACAATCTATTGCGTAGAGAGTTGGCATGTCAAACGCAATGCTGAGCCCCGTTTCACCATGGGAAATTAGGTATTTCAGCCTGGAATTAGTATCCTCAGGCGTTCCAAACCCCGAAAACATCCTCATTGTCCAGTATTTTCCCCTGTACATGTTAGGATAGACGCCTCTTGTAAATGGGTATTCTCCTGAAATTCCAAGAAGTGGCTCCTGATCAGCCGGCAAATCGCTGGAAGTGTAAATATCCTTTATTTTAATATCCGAAGAGTTCGTATATTCTTTCTCATTAAAATCCGTCTTTTCATTCCACTTTTTTAATGTTGTATCCCTCCATCTTTTTTCTTCTGCATTTTCTTTCAATTCAGTGTGCTTTTGTACCTCCTGTAATTTTTTTTTATAATAATTCTGCTCTTCAACCATGTGGAGTTAATTTAATTAACGGATATATGCTTTAACATGGTTTTCATACTGTTCATAAAAAAGATTGTTGTGGTTGCAATGAAAAATATTATTTGTGGATTAAATTGTTTTTTCCCTGCATTTTATTGCATAACCAGTTTTCAGGCCTCTTTATGTTGCTGAAATCCGGATCGGAGGGCTTGGAAACAATATAATTTTCTTCCCTTTCGGTGTGGTTGGCAAAAATCCTGTTTATCTCATCAAAGTATTTCTTAATCTTGATAAAAGCCATGGCATTAATTTCCCCATCAATCTTATTAAGCAATTTCCAGATAGATGCGTGTTCAGTTTCAAAACCCATGATCACTGGCTTATAAGAGCCACTGCTATTCTTATTTCTGAAAATTTCAGTTTCCTGAATGTAAATGTGATCCTTCAGGCCGTTTTCCACTTTGCTGTAAATATCCAGATCAAGCGTATTATCTTCTATTTCTTTCATTATTTGCCCCATAAGAGACGAAATATTCTGGTTGAGTTTTGCAAGTTTGCTTATTCCACCCATCAGTGGGATAATTCTAAAATATTTATAAAGTGTCTCCGGCGTATAGCTTAGGTTTTTTTTAAAGTGCATTAAAATGAAACATCAAGTTCTTTTGCATAATATTCAACCATATTCTTCCTGAAATTTTCAAAACTGTAGAATTCTGCGGTTTTAATGCCCTTCTCTGCGTATTTCTCCCCGTTTCCAATGGCTTCTTCAAGGGACTCCTTCAGGGTTTGAGGATCTATTCTGGAAAGAATGGCACTCCCCTTTGTAATTTCTCTGAAAATATCTATGTCAGATACAACAACCGGCAGGCCAGTGGCAAACGCCTCAATTACAGGAAATCCAAATCCTTCTTCTGATGAGGGCATCAAAAGGGCATCACATGCATTATATATCCTGTTCAGAGTTTCTTCACTAACTCCGTTGAAAACGATAGAATCTGATACTGGAGGGCCTACCCTTACCAGTTTATAACCATCCCCCAGTGATTTTACAGTCTTATCCACTATATCCAAATTCTTTACAGGTGAGTTGGTTGAGATGCTAAGTATTAATTTCCTGTTAACGGGCAGATTCAATTCTTTCCTTAATTGCTCTTTTGTTTCAGGAAGCTTCACGAACGTTGATGAAACTGGATGGTAGACAACTTTAATTTTTCCTGAAAAATCTGATTGTTCTAATTCAGACTTCATCACATTAGATATGGTTAGCATATGTTCGGCACCTTTAAAAGATTCGAAATTTTTGACCTTTAATTTGTTGGTTCTGTCCCCGGATCTTATTTTAAGGGGGAAGAGATCGTGGAATGTCACAACAGATCTTGCTTTAATGTTGAATTTCCTTATTCCGGGGTTAGAGTAGTGCAATATCATGTTATCGCCACTTTCCCTGTTTAAATAAGTGTAACACTGGTGAAAAAAAAGGCCGGGAAATCTTTCGTTGAGATAATACCCCGTGGATAAACCACCGGTTCTCACCCCGCTGAATACTCTTCCTCCATAATCCCCTAACACTTTCGTATTGTCCTTTCTCATCGATATTAATTCGCTGGACAGGGCTTCCGCAAGAAAAAAAGCATATTTACCCACACCGGTTTTCGTAGTTGCATCGGTAATTACCTTTATCATATATTTGCCCCTTTTTCTTGTTGTAATATTGAATGCCAATTAAACTTTTTAGAATTTTTAATTCTTTTTTAACTGCCTTTTTGATTATTCTGTATTGCAAAGCGATGAAAAACTGTAAAAATATATTAGATATGGCAGAATGAATTTTCTGTGATTTTTGAGAATAAACAAATGGCCGTCGAATATTCAGTCGAAACACATAAAGGATTTGTAAGGGCCAACAACGAAGATTTTGCATCAATTGAATGCGTTTATCCGGAAAGTGGAATTGATGGCGGTTTCCTCATAGCGGCTCTGGCTGACGGCGTTGGCGGCATGCATGATGGGGAAGTTGCAAGCGAGGAGGCAGTGAAGTTTTTTATGCATTTCGAAAAGGATGCTGTTGAAAGTGGAAACTTTCTCCCGGACGTTCTTTCTTCCATAAGAAAGGGGATGTTAAAAGCCAATGAATTGGTGTTGAACATAAACAAAGGAAGGAAACATTCACAATACATGGCAACTACATTATCTTCATTTATTATGTATAGTGGCCAGATCGTTCTATCAAATTCTGGTGATAGCGAAATTATTGTTTTCGATGGTGAATTGAGAACCCTAAGCCAGATACACCGTGAACCGGTAAGTGGATACCTGACATCATGCATAGGGGTGGATAAGGCTCCGGATATTTTCACAAGAAATCTGGCACTCCAGAATGGCAATATTATACTGATGTGTTCAGATGGATTAACTGATATGCTGAATTATGCTGAAATTTCTGCAATTTTGAACCAGCCTTCCAAAACCAGCGGAGAACTGATGGTAGAATTAAGGGATCATGCCCTTGCAAATGGTGGCAGAGACAACATAACTGTTATCATATGCAAAATAAAGAAAAAGTAAACTGCTGAAGTTTATTCAGGAAAAAAATCCAATCCACTGCCACATCCTGAATTTGGCTGAAATTTAATATTCTCCTTGGCATACAGGCAATATGAAGGGCGAACATCTTGATCAAACATCAGGTATTACCGAACTTAACCGCAAAAATGCAAGACAGATGCTAGGCGAATTCTGCTCCTATCTTTCTGAAAAAAATCCAAAATATAACTGGGTAGGGATTTATGCCCTGAAATCAAATAAGTTAATACTGGAAAATTATGTTGGAAAACCGACAGTACATGAGGAGATAAATATTGGGGAGGGGCTATGCAGCCAGGCCATTGTCCAGAATAGAATTGTAAATGAACCGGATGTGAATTCCAATTCACAATATCTTGCATGCTCGCTTGAAACAAGATCGGAAGTTGTAGTTCCGGTGAGGTATAAAGGCATACCGGTTGGAGAGATAGATATCGACTCCGATACAAAGGGTGCCTTCACGAAGGACGATGAAGAATTTCTCTCCACTCTTTCAGAACTGATCGCGTACTATGTAAAAATCCTATCAGATTGAGATGGCTTCAAAACTGGACAGGACAACCCTGATATCGCTCTCGGGCTTATCAATGGCACAGTTTCTGAGAATGACTGGCATTTTTTTTATTGTGCCATTAATAGGAGTGTACGCATCCAAATATACCAGCAATGAATTTTTGATAGGGTTATCACTCGGCTCTTATGAGATCTCAATGGCAATAATGCAAATTCCAAGTGGATATCTGTCTAAGAAAATAGGCCGCAAAAATTACATATATCTCGGATTATCCTTTTTTGTCCTTGGGAACTTTGTAAGTTTCTTTGGCAATAACATATTCATTTTGATTGCCGGCAGATTTGTTGCTGGCCTTGGAGCGATAAGCACACCCGTAGCATCAATTGCAATTGGCCTTGTGCCCGAAGACAGAAGAAATACTGCAATGGCCATAACTGGCCTGGGCATAGGATTTGCATTTCTTGGAGGGATTGGACTATCGCCGTTCATTGCCATTTATATAGGAATCAGAAATTTTTTCCTTATTTCAGCCATACTCGGAACACTGGCTGTTTTTATTATTAGAATGATACGGGAACCATCGCAAAAGATTGAAAGAAACATAGGATATAGAAAGAAAGATCACAGGAATTATTTTATTTTCGCGGGTTCATTCCTTATTTCATCTGTCGCCTTTATGATTTTTTTGTCGATCCAGATAAATTTTGTTTCGTTTTATGGATTGTACCGCTATGCTGCCATTCTGTTCTTCAGCATATTAATTTCAGGTATTCTGGCAATATCCGTATCCGAAGTGGCTTATAGAAAGAAACACTTTAACATAATTGCGCTTTCCCTGATTTTGGCAATTGCCGGGATAGCTGCGGTTTATCTCGGCTTGTTCTTCAGGCTGGATTATATTATTTGCATGTTTGCCTTAATACCATTTTTTACAGGCTTTTCAATCTACGAGATTTCCATTATTCCTTTATTTGCCAGGGTTCTAAATAGAAATGAGAATAATATTTCGTACGGCGTGTTTTACGCTTTCCAGTATTCTGGAAATGGATTTGGGGCGCTTCTGCAGGGTTCCCTTGGATTCCTGATCCTGAAGTCCCATGCAGTATTCTTCTCGTTCACAGTTGCAATGGCATTTGGGTTGGCTTCAGGGATTCTTTTTATATACTCTAGCTCAGGAATCGAAAAATGAGATCAGGTTGCTTGATAAGTAATGTGAACCAATTGACAATATCCTTTTTTCTGAAACGTCAATTATTGTTATGGACGCATTTTCTATGTGTATTCCTCCGGCATCTTCCTCTTCGAGATGAAGCATGTTGCACACCAGTGCCTTGATTGGCAGAGCGTGGGAAAAATAGAGGTTAATCCCCCTGTGCCTTTCAATTGCCTCAAGAATTCTCCTCCCATTTTCTTCAAAAGGCTCTATGCCAAATTCCTCTTTGTGAAATTTAGGAAAATCCTTCATGCTTGAATTATTGTATTTCCCGAATTTAGTCTCGATCAAAAGTGGTTCCTGAATAATTTCTCTTCTTATGCCCATCCCTTCCATGACGCCAGAGCCTGTTTGAATTGCCCTTATAATTGGGCTTGATATAAAGGAATCGACCCTGCCTGCAATGGGAATCAGGGTCCTTCCTGCCCTGACAGATTGTTTTGCGCCTAACTCTGTGAGTGGAAAACCGTCAATGTCTTCAGATACTATTTTCCTGAAATTTGCAAGGCTCTCTCCGTGTCGTACAAGAATAGCAATATCTTTATTTTTCCCGACCATATTTTCCCTTCTACTCCTGTAAGTGATATGATGCATTTATATCGTATTGTTCTCTTTTGCCTTTTTTTCTTTACAAGGCCAGCCCTTTGATTTTTCCTCTTTTTTGATTTTGAAAAATACATTAAAAATAATAATCTTTCCACTATGTGGATGTTATGGTAGCAGATAAAATGAATCATCTGGAAGGAGGAGAAAGCCCATATCTAATCCAACACGCAAAGAATCCTGTTAACTGGTACCCGTGGGGATCGCAGGCTTTTGGGCTTGCAAAGAATGAACACAAGCTCATATTCCTGAGCATCGGATATTCAACATGCCATTGGTGCCATGTCATGGAAAGGGAAAGCTTCAGCAAAGAGGATGTGGCTAAAGTGATGAACGAACACTATGTCAGCATAAAAGTGGACAGGGAAGAAATGCCAGATGTTGATGCCTATTTTATTGACTTTGCAAATAGAGTGTCAGGCAACGCGGGATGGCCACTGAATATCATTCTTACCCCTGATGGGAAACCAGTTTTCCCCTTTACATACATACCAAGAGAATCAAGATATGGTTCAATCGGAATTAATGAATTGCTAACCAGCATTAACGAACTTTGGGTGAAAAGCCCTGAAGAGATTTACAGAAAGATAAATGAAAACGAAAAACTTACGATAAATAAAACCCTGAAAGCCACACCCGATGTCTCAGATCAAATTATAAAAAACGCATATGGCCAGTTGGTCAATTCCTTTGACAAGAATTATGGTGGTTTTGGAAGAAATATGAAATTCCCTTCATCCCACATCATTTCGTTTCTCGCAGAATATTATGGCATTTATAATGAAAGCAATGCGCTTGGCATGGCCACAAACACAATAGCTTCCATCAGGATGGGCGGGATTTATGATCATGTAGGCAAAGGCATCCACAGATATGCCACAGATTTTGGATGGAAGATACCGCATTTTGAAAAAATGCTTTATGACCAGGCTAATTTAATCACAGCTGCTTCAAAACTGTACAAAGCAACTGGAAAAGAATTTTACAAAAAAATGATATTTGATGTTGCAGAATTCCTCAGAGAGAAATTGCTTTCTCCAGAAGGTGGATATTACAGCGCTATCGATGCCGACAGTGAAGGTGAAGAAGGAAAGTACTACCTGTGGAAATCCAGTGAGTTAATGGAAATTTTAAAAGAAGATTATGAGGGCTTTGCAACTGTGTACAACGTGCAGGAAGATGGAAATTATATCGAAGAGCCAAAGGGCACCTCAAACATGAAGAATATACTATATGTGGAGAATGAAAAGGAGGACACAGATAAATTCAGGGATAAGGGTACCTTCTGGCTTAACAGAAATATTGAAAAAGATCTGGAAAAACTAAAGGATGTTCGTGAAAAAAGGGTTGCCCCAAGAACTGATACTAAAATATGCGGAGATATTAATGGATTTCTTCTTTATGCCTACAGCGAGGCATTCTCATCAACCAATGATAAAAAAATCCTGAGGTATGCTGAAGAGCTCTACGAGTTTCTTTCTGAACATTATATTGATGGCGGCAAATGCATGCATATAATCTACAATTCCGGAAAAAAGGTTCATGGCTATTTTTCAGATTATGCATTTTTATCAATGGGATTTTTTAAATTAGGCCTTTCAACGGGTAATGTGGATGCCATTAAGAAAGCCATGGAAATATCCGACCAGTTATTCCTGAAGCTTAAAGCGGAAAGTTCTGCCTTAAAAAGCGGAGATAGAAGCACTTTTATCGGGACGCTTAACTCCCAGGAGGATTCGTCGATCCCATCGCAATTTGCAGCTTATGAGAGAAGCCTCTTATACGCGGGCATGGCGGGCCAGTATAATGAAAAAATTGACCTTTCAACATCGGAAACTGTGGAGAACCTTACGAAATATCCCTCATTCTTTACATTTAGAATGGAAACCGAAATGGAAAGAAAATATGCATCAGTGCTGAAAGGAAATTATGATTCTATTGATGAAATTCAGAAGATCAGGAAAAATCTTGCAAGAGATGGCCATAACAATATTTACTTTGAACAGGATGATAACCTGGCGCCTGGTTCCTATTCCCTCTGCAATTCAAGCGCATGTGTGCTTGATGCGGCAGAATATGGTAAAATTCTTGAATATCTAAATAACCAGAAAAAGTAAACATTTTTTCCTGACTCCCTTTTTTTAGATATGGCTTAGATCTTAAGCTGCATTGCATAATCTGCCGATCATCTTTAGACGGGAGTAACTGTTGCGAAGACTGAGCTCGCATATATTAGCTCTATCTCCGTCAGCTTGCTATGCTTTCCAGCGAGTGTAAGCTTTATGTACCCGCCTGGAGAAAACGTCTTCAGATCTGATGTAATAGTTAAGTTTCCGTGAGTTCCGGGTGAAAGTGAACCGTCATATATTTGCTTTGAACCATTGAACACCGTTACAAAAATCTGGGAAAGTGGCGGAGAAGTACTGGTAGAGGAAATGTTCAGGTCATATGAATTATTAGTTGTGCCTTTCATGCTCCCGCTCAGGGACATAGAGGCATCAATATTCTCCAGATGGGTGGAATTTGTGAAGGTTGAAAGTATGGAAATAAGTGTGGCTGCCAATACGACGGTTATAGCTATCAACAATATCGTCGCTATAATCGGGGAGACCCCTTTATCTTCACCAACAACCATTTTCATTTATAACACTTAAATTTGATCCCTATTAAAACGTTTTGATAACAAACGCCGTTAATGGGAAATATATAAATAACTGGTTTTTTTGATCATTTCTTTTTTGTTGCGTGATTTCTTTTAGCACATAACATTGGCGAATTCCATTGCTCCAAGTTTATAAGGATGTGCACTTGCCCCCATTCTCATTTGCAGCAATAATAATCCTGCATGAAACGAAAAAGCCTCTGCCACCGGTGATATTCCAGCCATTGGCTGCAATCAGTTTCTTATGGCACCCGAAAAAATGTTGCTATGGAAGGACCTCATCCATGCCAATTTTTCCAAGGCGTAACATGGGCAAAAGCCAACAAAAGTGAACATGGTCCTGAATCTGGAAAAATTAATAAGTTTCCGTCCCATTCTTCCCGAGAGAGAACCGAATTGAAAGTCGTTAACCTCAGGGATATTGAATTGCGGAGAGCGTACGAGTTTCTCTCCAACAATTTGCCATTTACGATCTTTTGAGCAGAAAGCCCATGACTTTAGTCGTGGGATGAATGCGTAAAGCTTAAGATTGGAAAACAGATATCCAGTCGAGTACCCCGGGGCACGGGGGAATTTAAGCCTGATAAATCACTCAAAGGTGATGAGAGATGGAATAAGACCTCTGGATCGCATGAAGGAGGCACTGTCGGTGAAGCAGGAACCCCACATGCTTTAGCTGTGGGAGGATGTCAGAGTGTTCAGGTCCGGATACAACAGGCACATCTGGAATGATCCCATAGTCTGGGTCGTTGGCAATGAGGAGGATTCAAAGCAACTTGTTTTAATTATCGAACTGCGGGGATCTGTTTTAATGTCGTCTTTTGATATTTCTGGATTTGTAACATCCAAATATCCCGGTGCGCGATGCTTCTCGGAAAACATCATGTCCAGGGAGGGAAAAATCGAGGGTCCAGCTTTCAAGCCTCAGTCCCGGAATCTCTCAAAAGAATATGCAGCAGAATCACTTTCACTTGCAAATGGTGTGACCGGTGGAAACACTGATGCTGAGCTTATCAACAGAGAGAAGAGATTCCTGGAAGAGAAGAAGTGCTTTGGAATTGTACAGGAAGGCAGAATTGTTTCCCGGGGTGCAATAATGTCGTCAGTTAAAGAGTATTCTTCAGTAGGTGCATTCTTCACCGATGAGAATTACAGAGGTCGGGGGTTTGCTTCCGATGTGATTGGGACGGTACTTGCAGAAGCATCCAAGGTCTCCGATAATACGTGCCTGTTTGTCAACGGGAAAAATGAAAGAGCAATCTCTGTATACAGCAAGCTTGGGTTTCATACAACAGGGAAAGCATACTTCTGTGAGATAGGAACGGGGGTAGTCCCATGAATGCCTGTGAATATGGAGTGGTGTTCCAGGCAGTGCCAGAAAAACAGGTTCACTCAAAACCACTTATGGGGGCTGTGGAAAATGGCAGATGATGTAAGATTTGATCCGGAACTTAAAGAAGCGACAGAATTTGGAAAAGCACACACCAGAATGATTCTTGAAGCTATAGAACCGTATAAGGACCTGGATGAAAAGGCACTGGCTCTTAAAAAAGTCTTGCTGAACCTTTATTCTCCAAATGGAACTGGCAATCTAAAGCAGCAGGGGGAAGTGCCAGAAAGGGCCATCATCCGGGGAAGCACCCCCGGAGAAAACATAAGGCTAAACATTTACAGGCCTGGATCAAGTGGCATGAAACTCCCATGCATATACAATATCCACGGAGGGGGTATGATAACTGGCAGTATAGATAATAATACCACTCAACTCTCCCGCCTTTCTGAAGTTCTTGGAGTTGTAGTTGTCGATGTTGAATACAGACTTGCTCCGGAAAATCCGTATCCTGCTGGTGTAAATGATTGCTATGACGGCCTTATATGGACTTTCGACAATGCTGGCGATCTCAGTATAGATCCTTTGAAGATAGGTTTGTTTGGCGAAAGTGCCGGTGGAGGCCTGGCTGCAGCTGTGGCTCTCAAATTGAGGGATAATAGAGGGCCGAAGCTGCTGTTTCAGGTTCTCCTGGCACCCATGCTGGATGACAGAAATAATACCCCATCAAGCAATATGTGTTCAGGTTCATGGCCATCATGGCCAAGGGAAATGAATGTTCTCGGGTGGCGTGCACTGCTTGGGGATCGTGCAGGAGGCGGTGAAGTGCCCTTTTACGCGGCACCTGCTCGTGCTGAATATTTAGGAGAATTGCCTCCGGCATACATTGAAGTCGGTGATATGGAGGTCTTCAGGGATGAAGATATTTCCTACGCAAAAAGGTTAATGGAACATAAAGTGCCTGTAGAGCTTCATGTATATCCTGGTGCATTCCACAGTTGGTATGCACAGGTTCCTGATGCTTCCGTATCAAAACGTGCAATCAGAAACAGGATGGAATGGATCCAGAACCAGTTGAAAAGGAAATAAAGGGGCTCTAATTTTTTGCGTGAGAATGAGTGACAGGCGTGCTCCAAGAACCTTATTTATGAAAACGTTCATATACCTCCCTTGCCATTATCAAATATGGCTCAAAAGGCAATGGATAGAGTGGATTATGTTGAATTTTATGTTGGATCTGCTAAACAATGGGCGTATTACCATAAGTTTGGGCTTGGTTTTAATATAGTTGGATATAGTGGTCCGGAAACGGGGATTAGAGATAGGGTATCCTATCTTATGGAACAGGGGCGGGTTAAAGTGATGGTAACCAATTCCCTGTACCCTGACTCAGAAATCTCTAACCACGTCAGGCTGCATGGGGATGGTGTGAAAGACATTGCCATAAGAGTCAATAATCTTGATGATGCCCTCAATGATTTAAAGGAAAGAAAAGTTGTAAAATTCGAAAAGCCAGTGGATGTAAAAACTGATAGTGGAGTTGTTCACAGGTCAAGGGCATTAACATATGGTGAAACTGTCCATTCCCTCATAGATTATGGTGAGTTCGAGAGCAAACTGCCTCCAAACTTTGAACCAGTAGAATTTGTTGGCACTGAAAGGAGTGGGGTGACAAGATTTGACCACATCGTAGGAAATGTAGAAGATAAGAAAATGGACAGATGGGTAGATTACTATGTGGATGGAATGGGATTTGAACCCCTTATAAGCTTTGATGATAAGGATATTAGCACGGAATTCTCAGCCTTAAGATCCAAGGTTGTACATTATAACAACAGAAAAATAGTGTTTCCAATTAATGAACCGGCACCAGGAAAGAAAAAGTCCCAGATTCAGGAATATCTTGACTATTACCATATGCCTGGTGTCCAGCACATAGCCCTTCATACTGACAATATAGTTGAAACGGTTTCTAAAATGAAAAGGGAGGGAATCCAGTTTCAATCTGCACCCGATTCATATTATGAAGAGATGGCAAAGAGAGTAGGAAAAATAGATGAAGATATTGCAACATTGAAGGCCCTTGATATTCTTGTAGACAGGGACGATGATGGGTATCTTTTGCAGATATTCACCAAGCCAACGGGAGACAGGCCGACTTTCTTCTATGAAATAATACAGAGAAAAGGTGCCAAGTCCTTCGGGAAGGGGAACTTTAAAGCTTTGTTCCAGTCCATTGAAAAAGATCAGGCGAGAAGAGGAAACCTTTAAACCTTGCGAATATGAAAATTGGAAGAATTCTATTAAACGGTTCAAGTTCTTACGCAGTATTCACTGATAATTCAGTGTATGGCATATCGGATTTTCTGCGGGAGAACAAAATGCCGGTCTACGAGTTCAATACAAAAGAATTTGAGAAAAACATTTCAGAATTTGCCATAATAAAGGATGAATACAAATTTGGAGTGCCTCTGGATAACGTAAATCAGGTGAGAGACTTTTATGCCTTTGAGGAACATGTGGAAAACTCAAGAAAGAACAGGGGGCTGGAAATGAACCCGGAATGGTATAAAGGCCCGATTTATTATTACAGCAATAAAGACGCCCTGATTGCCACAGGAGAGAAAGTACATAAACCATCGTTTACAGAGCAGCTCGATCTTGAAGTGGAGATAGGGATAATTGTTGGCAAAAATGGAGAGGATATAAAATCAAAAGATGCTTTGAAATACGTATTTGGCTTAACACTGATGAACGACTGGAGTGCCAGGGATTTGTGGAGAAGGGAGGCGGGCCTTAACCTTGGGCCTTCAAAATCAAAGGATTTCGGCACAAGCATTGGCCCGTATATAACAACAACTGATGAACTGTCCCATTTATGGAATGGAAGATCTTTCGATATAGAAGTTAGTTCCAGAATTAATGGCAAAACCTTCTCAATATCCAATATGGGAGACATATACTTCAGCATAGGCAAAATGATAGAGTACTGTTCAATGGATAGCTCAATAAAAATAGGTGATATTCTTATGACTGGCACAATGCCGGGTGGTTGCCTATTTGAAAAGAACGATCCAGGAACAGAATGGCTGAAACGGGGCGACGTAATAGAAATAAGTTCAGATGAACTGGGAACTTTAAAAAATGAGGTGGATTAGATGGTGTTTTATGTGAAACAGGGCAGGCTGCCTGAAAGCAGGCATACATACGATGACAGGAATAACCTGAGGCTGGAAGAATTGTTTGGAGAAGAAAGTTTTGACGGGGCATTCAGCCTCTTGTACCATTTGCATGAACCAACAAGAGTGAAGAAATTCACTTCACAATCCATTGAAAAGGAAAAAATCACTGATGAGCCCTATTCACACCGCCATTTGAAAACGTCAGAACTGGGCAGGAAGGGCACCATCATAGATGGAAAGCACACAATTCTCTCCAATCAAAGGGTTAGAGTGCAGATATTGAAACCGGAAAGAAATACATCTGATTTTTACAGGAACGCACTTAATGATATGCTCTTGTTTGTCCACAATGGCAGCGGAAAACTTGTTTCGACAATGGGAGAACTGGAATTTGCCCAGAAAGATTATATTTACATACCAAAGGGGTTAACATTCAGGCTTGAAAATTCTTTGGATTCTTATTTTCTCATATTTCAGTCGAAGGATGACATAACTCTTCCGGGGAGATACCTCAATCTCTATGGCCAGATCAAGGAGGGTTCTCCATATTATGCAAGAGACATAAGGGTGCCAGTTCTAAAAAAGCCTGCCGACGAGACGGGCAGCTATTTGGTTTACGTGGAATTTGAAGATTATTTTGTGGTAGAGGAGAGGGACTATAATCCACTTGATGTGGAAGGCTGGGACGGGTATCTATATCCTTTTGCCATAAGCACAGAAAAAATGGCACCAATTGTTGGAAAGATCCACATGCCTCCTCCCGTCCATGAAACATTTTCCTCAAAATCCATGATGGTTGGCACATTCCTTCCAAGGAAATTTGATTTTCATCCAAGAAGTGTGCCAATTTCATATTATCACAACAACATTGACGTTGATGAATTTCTATTTTATTCATCCGGGAATTTTATGAGCAGGAAAGGAATAGAACCAGGTTCAGCCACGCTTCACGTCAGAGGGATAATACATGGCCCACAGCCTGGCGCCATTGAAGGTGCAATTGGGAAGGAGGGAACTGATGAAGTTGCCGTCATGATTGAAACATATGATCATCTGCTCCTTACGGAAACCGGAAAGAAAATAGAAGACCCGGATTATTCCATGTCGTGGTACCAATGATAGAGGAATTTAATTATTTGCCCTTGAACAGAGTAACCTATGGAAGGGGGTCTGTTTCGAGGATAAATTCCATTCTTAGCGGAAACAAGAAGAAGAGGGCGCTGATCATTTCCAGCAGTTCAGTCTCGAAAACCAAAGGATTCAATAAGATTCTGAATACAATCGGAACAGACTATTTTATCATGAACCAGATAACTCAGCACTCACCTATGGAAGAAATAGAGCATGCGGTGGAAATTTACAGGAATAACAGCTGTGATTCGATCCTGTCAGTAGGTGGCGGCAGTGTTACAGATGCTGCTAAAGTTGTGAAATATTATTATGATGTTCAAACCCTCCATCTGGCAATTCCAACGACCCTGTCAGCCTCCGAATTTTCCCATATTGCCGGGTATACTATTGGTGGTGAGAAAGACGGTGTCAGAGATAAGAGAATTACCCCCCAGGAGGTTATTCTCGATCCGGATATGACAGTTGAAACTCCAGGGCGGCTGTGGAAATCCACTGGGATAAGATCTTTGGATCACTGTGTGGAAAGCCTCATACAACCAAATCTTCTGGAGATTTCAAGGGCTGCCTCGATTATGGGAATAAAACTGCTGTTTAACAACCTGGATTCCACTGATATAGAATCAAGGATGAAATGCCAGTTGGCATCATGGTATTCGTACTGGCAGGTTTTTGATTCTCCAATGGGCATAAGCCACAATATTGGAAAAATTGTTGGATCGAAATATGAGATTCCACATGGAATCACATCGTGCATAACGCTGCCCACAGTGATGAAATATTATTCCACAATATTTCCAGAAGCAATGAAAGAGGTGGCATCAGCAATTTCTGGAAAAGACGCAGCAGATGAAATGCCGGAAAACGCTTATTTTCTGGTTAAAGAGTTCATAGCCTCGCTGGGATTCAATGAATATCTGTCAAAATATGGGATAGAGGAAAAGGATGCCGAATCAATATATTCAAAGTTGAAATCAAAAGAACCATGGCATCTTGATTTGATACAGGAACTGATCAGAGAAACTTAAGTTCCCTCATTCCGCTGCTCTCTTTCAACTCCCTGGACATCCTTATTGAATCTGAAGCGTATAAGAGGATCTCCATCAACGGTTTTGCTTTTCCGCTGAAAAGGTGCCCACCATATGTTATATGGTCGGCTCCTGACGCATTGACATGAATGTGCATCCTGGGCTCCCCCTCTGTTATGCTTCCAGAGAATGACGTTATTTCCATTGGGGATTCAAAAATTTCCTTCTCGTACGTTTTCCCCCTGAGATAGCCTATTTCCAACTGAATCCCAGCGCCTATTCCCGAAACTATAAAACCATTTTTCAGGTTTTCTTTTGCTAAAAGATTTTCCAGGGATTTGATAATTTCTTCTCCCTCATCCAATTTAACGATTACAAAGTTTCCATCTCTTTTATATTGCATAGTTTAGTATGTTTTGCGATTATTAAACATATTGCAGTTTTGGGTGGGTGTTAAGATAGCCTCAACCAACTTCCATTTTAAAAATATATAATAGGTAAATCCCTATTTACGTAGGGATTGGCATGGATGTGGCGTTTAAAGAATTAGCAGGTATTCACGGAGTAATAGGTGTTCTCTGGATAATAATGATATTCTGGTTTTATACAGCGGTTTCTGCATACTCGTCTTCACCCGGCAAGGAAAAGGCCGATAGGTTATTTGTCTCTGGAACGGTATCCAGAATAATGGGTGGGCTTGCCATCATCCTTGGCATAGTAGTTTTAGCGCTTAGTGGTTATTTGCACTCATCATTCAGTTTCTTCAGCATTGCAGGCGCTATACTCTCAGTTGGCATAGTGCTTGCCATAATTTCTTATGTTGTCTTCGGTGAGGGTTTTGCAATGAGGCTTGCGAAGAACGTAACGCCTGAAAAAGTGGGAGATCTGAAAAAATATGTTACACTGGAGTTGCTGTTTGCAGTTCTTGCACTTATTTTTATGGCTGTAGGGACTTCAATCTAAAAATAGGTTATAATTTTGATCTGATAATTTCACAATTATCAATCTTCCGTTTTCTAAAATCTTTACCGGTAATGATTTCCAGCATCACACCAATTGTCACACCGTGCGATACTACAATGACATTTTCGAAAGTTAATTTTTTCAGGTCTTCAATAAACTGGCCAACCCTCTGAAATTGGCTTTCCAGGGTTTCCATCCCTCTGACAGAAAGGTTTTTTCCAATAATATCCATGATGTTTATATCCATTGAAAGAAGATGTGATACTTCATCAGTTGTTTTTCCTTCTATCTCTCCTAAAGCTCTTTCACGCAGCCTGGAATCCTTTATGATTTCTTTGACATTTGTCTTCGTTTTAATGATCTCGGCTGTTTCCCACGCCCTTCTAAGGTCGCTTGCATAAATAGCATCGAATTGTCTGCCCGAAAATGATGAAGATGCTTCTTCGGCCTGGCTCCTTCCCAATTCAGAAAGGCCTACGTCAAAACTACCCTGCCACCTTCCACTCCTATTCCACTCTGTTTCCCCATGCCTCACGAAATAAACATCCATCCAGGTACAGAGGAAAATAGAATGATATAATTTAATGTTTGTTTGGAAAAGCAAAACCATTCCATCTGCGGATCGTTAAAAAAAAGTAGCCAGTATCCTCCTAGATGTACTTGAATAAGGAATGGGAAAAAATTATAATTTTGCCTGGCGGAATCAGTGCTTATCGCTAAGCCCGTTCCAGAAATTCTTTTCCAGATTGAGGATTCCCCTTGCACCCTTAAAGAATTTCTCCCTTGCATCAGGGTCGCTCTTGTGTGTGCCGAGAACATCTTCCATTGCTTCCTCGTGGTGTTCTTCCAGTTCTCTGTGAAATGTGAAATATTCAATATCGGTGTTTTTAAATTCCGGATGTTTTTCTTCAAAGATCCTGAAACCGGCAAGTATTTTGTCCCACATTGGAATTGCCATGTTCTCCAGGCCAAATTCTGCACCCAGTGCCTCGTAATAATCACCGGAAAAATAGTCCCTCATTCCATCAAGCCACGCTTTGGTTGTAGGAAGTTGCTCTGCCTTGACAAGTGGGGTTGGATCCATATTCAGGCTTCTCAGATATTTTCTGTAAAGCAACTCATGCCTCTTTGTTGGATCCATATCCCCAAGTTCCGAGACGAGAATTGTTGTCAGGTTGGCAGCATCGGACTCGTCAGGGGTGTTTACAAGCAGTGTTGAAAGAATAGCAGGCCATTCCCGTGTAAAGTGAAAGAATTCCACTGAGAACCGCTTGAATTCATCCA
>JAKAVO010000028.1 GCA_021817255.1 Thermoplasmata archaeon | reverse complement strand
GTCAAAGACACATAACAAGCAGCAGTACTGCTGGTCCCATATCATATGCGATGCAAAGGAACTGGAATCATTCTACGGCGAAGAAGGAAGGATAATAAAAGAATCCCTGCAGAGGATACACGATGAAGCAAAAGCGTTTCATGGCCATGGTACCGGAGAGGATGTTGGCCGCATCCATGAGAAGCTCGTATTCCTCCTGGAAAGGGATTACACTCATTCCAGATCAAGGAAGTTCGTGGACAATCTCCTGAAACGAAACAAGGAATGGTTGTTCAGGTTTGTCATTGATCCAAATGTGGAATCTACCAACAACAGGGCAGAGAGGGCACTGAGACCCTCTGTCATATACAGGAAAGTCTCCGGTGGATCGAGATCAGATAGGGGATCAGAAGCATATGCAAGACTCCACTCAGTATTTTATACGCAGAAACTGAGAAAGAAGAGCGTAATCAGGGATATCCCAGATATTATCAACCGAAAGGAATCTCATCCGGGTTAAGCACATTAGACTGACCAGTTACACTAATTCAAAACTTATAAATATTAGTTATTAAATTGTATTATAAGATGAAACATATTTATGTTTACGCCAGTTTAATGATAGTTGTGTCCCTGATGGTTCCCGGAGCATATGCGTCTCCCGGAAGTTCATCGCATGCCAGTTCTTTTGGAAATTCCAAACTGCCTGGTGTTTCGTTCCATACATTTATCGCAGTCAATAATAATATGGGCATTTCAACTCCGGCAAACTACAATGAAATGATAGTTGTCAACAGTTCCCTATACTCACACTATGAAAATAGCAATCTTTCAAACGTGTGGTTCAGTTATGCCAATGGGACAGTTATCAACTCATGGCTGCAATCAGGGGGCAGTTCCTCTTATAACAATACAACATACTGGCTGAAGCTAGACTCTCCTATTGGTGGGTTCTCCAGTGCAACAGTGGAAATGAATTTTCTTCCTTTGGGAGAGATAGCGTTTAATGGAATCACTACTGGCGAAGCCCCCCAACTTACCAAGGTTTATGGGCAGTATGATAACGGGGCGCATGTGTTCGAATTCTACGACAATTTTGCAGGAACCGTTCTGAATACCTCAAAATGGATAACAACCGGTGCAGGATCTGGATCTGGAAAGGCAATTGTGAACAACAGCCTTCACCTCACTTATAGTCATGATATTTTCACTAGAAAGAACTTTACTTTTCCTTCAATGGTTGAATCCTGTGGAATGATAGGGAAAGGCAATTACGACTCAATTGGTTATTTCCTTAACGGTGTGGGTTTCAGCACTGGTGGTTATTATTGCAGCCTCTCTGATATAGCTTCGGGATGGGCATCAAACAGTTCCAACGGGCCAGGAATGAGTCAATGGACTTCTACTGGGATAACGTACACTTTTAATTATTCAAAATCTGTTAATTCCAACAAATTTCACACATATGGCATTGACATGGTAAGTGAGGGATACTTGGATGGAATCATTAATGGCCAAGTGGGAAATACTTCACATGTATCTTTTCCTGCTGGCCCCAAGACCCTTAACGCAACAATAGGGTTCCAGTGTTGCAATTATTCACCCAATAATACCTTTTACTGGGTGTTTGTAAAGAATTCAACATCAAATGGGATGCTAAATCTGCCATACACAACGGGCTATAAAGTGTCACTGGAACCAGTCGGGCTCCCAGCAGGTGTCGCCTGGAACGGCTCTATTAACGGTATCCCTGTGAACGGGACTGGAGGGGAAAGCACCTCAGTATTTTTGATAAATGGCACATACACTGCCAATTTCTCAGGTTCAAATGGCTACGAAGCATATCCTGCCACTTTCCACTTTAACATACAGGGCATAGCACAATCTCCTTTCAAAATTTTCTTCGAGAACCCAGTAAACCAGACGTATCTAAGGGCAGCATCCACATTTTCTTCAAGAACCATGAAACAAATTCCCGGTTTTGAAAGCAATGTATCGCCAACCAGTGGAGTCAGCACTATCTCTTCAACAGCAATGGATCAAAGCACCGGAACAATTTTTGCTGCTTTGATCTACCAGAATAAAATTTTAAAATATAACCCTTTGACAGGCAATTCTTCAGTGTTCAACACAAAGGTCATAGAACCCACCGGGATGTACTACGACGGGCAGAACAACTTGCTTTATGTTGATTCCGCAGCCAATGGGAACCTCAGCATTATCTCTGCATCAACCGGCATTATTGAAAAAAACGTCTCCCTTCACCAGACTATTTGCAATCTTTCTTATATCCTCCCAGGCCACAATTCCAGTATGCTTTATGTAATGACTGCACAAGCTTCGGGCATTTCAAATTTTACATCGAATGTCTATGTGGTGGATGTTAACGGAACAGTTTTGAAGGATGTGCCGTATAGCAATATGTCGTCATTTCCGCTTTTGCTTTCTCCACCCCAGGCATTCAATGGTGATTTGCTTGTTATAAACGGTACCGGGGTCCTGAGTCTTAGCCCCTTAAATGGAACAGAGAAATTTGTTGCTTTTCCAAAAGGGTTCATTGGGGCTGATATTTTAAACTATGCCAATAGTAGCCTTTTCCTTGTTGGGACCCTGAACACATCAAGCACAGGCAGCCTTATCTTCAATGCCACATCCGGAACCTTTGCCGCTGGAATACCACTAAACGGAGTTCCTCTGACTGAAAGTTATAACACCCTGGCAGGAATCGCATACGTCCAATCATATAACATTGTACAAGGCGTAGCTTCGATATCAGCAGTTAAATACTCCAATGGAAAGATACTCGCAACTGCACCATATTATAACTCTCTTTCAGAAAAAATGTTTTTTGACACTAGCAACAGAAACCTCTATATAACCAACAATTTCATAATTAACCCCGAAGAGGCACAATATATTCATATTTACAACACCTCATCTAGGTACACAGTTACATTCAGGGCTTCCGGTTTGCAAAGCGGGGGATCATGGATACTGGACCTTAACGGCACAAATCATACTGTGGCTGGATCTCAATACACTGTGAGCGGGATAAATGGAACTTCTTACAGTTTCAGTGTTTATAACAACACACAATACTACATAAGTGGAGCAACTTCGGGGACTGTGACTATCAGGGGTTCTGATGAAACTGTTAATTTCTCCTATCATCATTATGCATATATCGTTGGAACTTTCACGCAAAAAGGGCTGAATGTAACTGTCAACGGAGTGTTGCATAGTGTGGGAAACTCTAAATTCAATATTTCCGTGGTTGCTGGAACCTACCACGTGGTAATATCTGATCAAGGTTATGTTTCCCGCTACGTAAATTTCACTTTGGCATCAGGAGGCACAGAGAATATAAGCACTGCACTGAATCACAAAGCAGCTCCTGCATCATCATCTGCAACTTATTATTATGCTGCAGCGATTGTAGCTGTTGTTTCAGTGATTGCGGCGGCAGTTGTTTATGTGAGGAGGAAGTGAACTTCGGCCATAATATTCTAAACTAAATTCTAAAATTTATTTCTCTTTTATTCATATTTTGAAGATTATCATTTTCATTGGCATGTTTTATATTTTTAAAATTTGCACTTGCTTTTCTATTGGCAATTGCACAGAATGTGATTGTGCTTAAGCCTATCACACTAGATACTTTTTTTTAAAAGATGCTGACAATAGCCGATTCTGGAATTTCGAATATGTTTCTAACACAGCTCATAGGATTTGCCAGAAGTTTTATATTGCCTTGCCAAATCATTTGCTTGTGGTTCCCGATGAGATTAGAAACGCACTGATCAAGGTCACACAAATCTTGCAAAATAAAGTTTCCTGGGCGATAGATGGCAGTTGTGCTCTTGCACTGCAGGGAATCCGTGTTACTCCGCATGATATTGACATACTCACAGACGCTGGCAATGCATACAGGATTGAAAACATCCTGAAAGAATTCCTGATTCGTGAAGTGCGCTATGGAGAAACTGATCAATGGCGATCTCACTTCGGGATATTCTCAATAGATTCAGTAAAGGTAGAAATCATGGGAGATCTACAGTCTTTCAGAGATGGCAAATGGGGTCGGATTCAGAATCCTGCTTTGGTAAGCGTTGTGAATGTTGAACTTGATAGTGTCAACGTTCCTGTGGTTTCTCTCTCCTCACTGGAATCCACTGGGTATCTTCAGAGACGATTTAAAAGGGAACAGGAATGAAGCAATGAACGTGATCCTATGACTTTTGGAAGGGTAAATTTACTATTGCAAAGGCTATCTCTGCCGGCCATTTCTTGCTTAACAATAATCTTTAACCTATCGCCCCACTTCCCTGCGGAAGGCGTATAGTGAAGATTGTGCTTCATCCCTTTATCTTCACGGAGTCTCCGAATGCTTGCTTGAGTGTGTTTGCATATGAAGAAAAAACATCCTCAGGCAATGATCCTTTTCCTTTATAACTATTTCTTATGAGGTGAAATTTCAACTTCTCTGGCTTAGTTTGCAAAATTAAGTGCGGAAGTGACAAGGGTGTGCCATTAGATAGTTCTACATAATTTATGTCGCCATATTCAATTTTCGTGAATTTAGCAGTTCCTTCACTGACAATTTTGTCAAAGTTCTGTTCTATTTCTTTACCCTGGGCAGCGTCCTGCTCAATCATTCTCTCTGATTCCTCACGGCCTATTTGTATGGAAGAGACTTCACCAGCGACGGGAACCATTCGCATTGGATTAGACATTTGTGTATAAAACATTTCCTTCCTCCAATCTTTTCCACTCATCAACTCAAACTGAAAAACTGCTGTTTCAGTGAAAATTAGATGGTACTGAGTTGACCATATGGCTGCATTGTCTATGGAACCTAGTATTCTTGCCATATTTTGAATAAGTGGACTTTGTATAAATATCTACCCACTTCCTTTAATTAGCTTGATGCCTGAAGCGGGTTTATTCCCAAACCCCTGAGATTTAGGCAGTTGATGCAACTGTACTGTGAATATGCCAACCATTCGCAATTTGGATGTGGCACAAGGGCTTCGCCGCTTCAACTGATCTCCAAAAGAATAATTAGCTGACAAAACTGGATATTTAAGAGAGATAAAATGTTATTATAGTACGTGATAATGAGACAGAGATTATTATGAAATGGGTTACAAGAGAAAAAGCAAAGGTAGACAGGATTGCATGCCCGTGGGTAATTTCCAGATTTGTGGACAAGGAACCAGTGTTCCTGTTTGTGCCAAAGGAAAAAGTGCTTGAAGTTGCAAAATCACAGAACGCAATACCATTTGATTCTCCAGGTGCAGAGTTGTTTCATTATGAAGAAAACGGCAAGGAATATGTGAGTTTTGATTCTGTAATAAAGAAATATAAACTAAAGGATCCTGCGCTGCTTGAATTCGCCAAAATAGTCAGGGGAGCTGATGCAAATATTCCTGATGCCCCTTCTGAATCAGCTGGGCTTGAAGCTGCCGCTCTCGGATTCAGGGAGATCGCTAAAGATGATCATGAAAATATGAAACTCCAGTTTCCGTTTTATGACGCGATGTATGCCTATGTGAAGAAGCGAATGGAAGGAAAGGCAACCCTTGAGCACGCCAAGAAATAAATTCAATATCATAATTTGAGGAGATATATTCTTGTTGGAATTTAAGGAAAAGAGAGAACTTCCGTCGGAAAAAGGTTGTGAATTCGATCACGGAGACGTTGATCAATCAACGGGCAGAGTTTTCGTTGCCCACACCAGTTCCGGCAAAGTGGAAGTATTCGATGTAAATGAAAATAGATGGATAAAGTCAATACCCGACTGTGCGGGCGGGAGTGGAGTAATTTTTGATTCTGTAAACAACAGGGTTTTTGCAGCATCAAGATCCGATGGCCACATACTTCTCATAGACCCTGTTTCCCTGAAAGTTCTGAACAAATTTAATACGGGCAAAAAACCTAATGGCCTGGCTGTTGATAACGGGAGAGAATTCCTGATGGCAGCGGATGTGGGAGACAATAAGGCAAGGTTCCACAAACAGGAAACTGGTGAGATTATAGCTGAAACTCAACTTTCAGGAAGGCCCAGATGGGCCAGTTACAGAAAGGAGAGCGATGAATATCTGTTTAACATAATGAACCCGCCAGGTGTTGAGTTTATTTCCGGGAAGGACTTTAAACGCACAAGGTTTCACGAAATCGATCAGAAAGGGCCTCATGGCCTTGCAATTAACGGAAGCATTGCGTATGTTGCATGTGACGATGGCACTCTCTGCTCGTTTGATCTGGATTCATTAAAGCCTCTTTTGAAAGCTAAATTGGCTGGCCCTCCCGATGTTCTGTGGTTTAACAGGAAAAAGAATCTTGTATATTGCAGTATCGGCGAACCGGGAGTTATTCAGGCATTTGATGGAAAATCGCTTAAGATGGTGCAACAGCTTGCAACAGAAAGGGATAGCCATACACTTTCCTTTGATGAGAAGCGCCAAAAACTTTATGCTTTTCTTCCAGAAAGCTGCTCCGTTGGGATTTATCAGGCTTAAAATTGTTTAAACAAATTTGAACCCTTTCTTTAAATTTATGCAAACTTGAATTCTCATTCTAAAATTTTATTGAAAAAATACGAATTTCGCAATAAATACACGAATTTCGCAACTTTTATTACAATCGAATAGAAAAACGTAAATATTAGTTTATAGAGGTACCGTATGTAATATATTGTACTGTCAAATCTCGAATTATGAAATCCCAGACAGTTATTGGACCGGAAGATGTGCATAGTGTTATTGGATCAAGAATGTTGGCTGATGGCCTTGATATTGTCCTTGATCTTGAAAAGAGCAAGGGCGTCAGAATTTATGACTCAAAGAAGGGCAGGTTTATGCTCGATTTCTTTGGTTTTTTTGCATCCAATCCAGTAGGAATGAATCACCCGGGAATGTTCGATCCAGAGTTTCTGGAAGAGCTCAAGCTTGCAGCTTTGACGAAGGTCACCAACTCAGACATATACACCAAACAGATGGCTGAATTTGTTGATACGTTTTCCAGGCAAGCCACACCTGATTATATGGATTATTTCTTCTTTGTGTCAGGTGGCGCCCTTGCAGTCGAAAACGGCCTTAAAGCAGCTTTTGACTGGAAGGTCAGGAAGAACATGATGAACGGTGAAACCGGTGTTGTTGGCACAAAGATTATGCATCTAAAAGAGGCATTCCATGGAAGAAGTGGATATACAATGAGCCTTACAAATACGCATGACCCTAGAAAGACAATGTATTTCCCAAAGTTTGACTGGCCAAGGGTAACTAACCCAAAAATGAAATTTCCTGTTACTGAAAAAAACACCAAAGACGTTGAAGAGCTTGAAAATAAAAGCATAGCAGAAATGGAAAGCTATTTTGCCAGGTACAAAAACGATATTGCAGCATTCATCATGGAACCAATTCAGGGGGAAGGCGGAGATAACCAGTTCAGGAAAGAATACTTCCAAAGGGTTGAAAAAATTGTTAAAGAAAACAACTCTCTCTTCATGGTTGATGAAGTTCAGTCTGGAATGGGGGTAACAGGAAAGTGGTGGGCTCACCAGCATTATGGCGTTAAGCCAGACCTTCTGGCATTCGGCAAGAAATCCCAGGTCTGCGGTATTATGGCCGGCAGCAAAATAGATGAAGTGAAGGATAACGTTTTCAAAGTGTCCAGCAGGATCAACTCGACATGGGGCGGAAATCTTGTGGATATGGTAAGGGCAAAGAGATACATAGAAATAATGGTGGAAGAGTCACTCATAAAGAATGCAGAAAATATGGGAAAAATACTTGTGAATGAACTTAACAGCCTTAGTTCAGATTTCCCGGATCTTGTAACTAATCCAAGAGGAGTTGGTCTTATGGACGCATTCGATCTGAAAAGTGAAAAATTAAGGGACGAATTCTTTGACAGAATGTACTCAAAAGGAGTACTGCTTCTTAAAGCCGGTGAATTGACCATAAGGTTGAGGCCAGCGCTGATCCTTTCACAAAATGACATCAATGAGTTCATAGGAATATCAAGAGAAGTTCTTAAGCAGATGAAATAAACATAAAATCTACTTTCTTCTTTTTGAAAATTAGCAACAATATACATACTAAATGATTTTACCAATCAAGTTTTCCCATCTATTCTTTAATTTTGAAATTTTAACCATTAAATGGAATTAAAAGTACGCTTCAAGGCTATTTCGAATCGAATGAGATTATTTCACAAATATAATCATATTTCTATCCTTTCAAATAACGGAAATGGCATATCTCTCTTCACGATGTTGCATTTCTCATAGATATGAATTAAATTCATTTTAGGAAGCCATATATACATATATGTGATATCTAAGGCAATAACATGATATCTGAAATGGGAAAGGAAGTGGCTAGTGGAAAATTCGGTTTATCCTTATATCGTCACATTGCGAAATATTCCCTCTTTTCAGGCGCAGGAATCTTACACGCAGATGGAAGTGCATAAAAATATGCAGGATTATCAAATTAATGAAACTAAACTTGAAACAGTAATTGGCATTTACAGTATTTCCATTCCAGGAGATGCAACTATTTCTATTTCCCATAGTTTTTCTCGCATTCATAATTCTTTAATAGATGCCTCCGGGGATGGCATTCCGTTCCAAACTGTTTATTTTTTGCTTCTAAAGTGCACTTTGTTCATGGCACCTGGTCCGTTCCGCTTAATTCATGTTAGGGACAAATTTAATGCAATTAAGAAGGTGAACTGAAAATGTATATTACACTTTTGCAGGCAGTTTTTGCTATTATATCTGGTGTGCTAGTGGGTTTCTCACTTGGGCTTATAGGGGGAGGAGGGTCAATACTTGCAATACCGCTATTAATTTATTTTGTTGGGATAGATAATCCTCACCTGGTAATTGGAACAACGGCACTCGCTGTCGGAATTAATTCTATTATCAATGTTTATTCCCATTTGCGAAGGAAAAATGTTGCATTGAAAATCGGTTCCATTTTCACTGTTTTTGGAGTTTTGGGGGTTCTTGTTGGGACGACCCTTGGATTGTTGACTCCTGGAGGGAAGTTGCTTTTCATATTCTCATTTCTGATGATAGGCATTGGATTCTACATGCTATTGACCAGATGCAGAAGGGCTAATGCAACCCCGGACTCAAAAAACCCGGCAGAAGAAAAGGTGAATGTCCCAAAAACATCTGTTTTCGGCTTGCTTGCTGGTTTTACATCGGGGTATTTTGGGATTGGCGGTGGGTTTCTCATAGTCCCAAGTTTACTATATTCCTCGGATCTGACTATGACACTCGCTGTAGGCACATCACTTCTGTCTGTTGGAACTTTTGGCATTGTAACTGCAATCAGGTACGGCATAGCTGGCCAGGTTTTAGTGCCAATTGCCATTTTATATGTAATCGGAGGCATTTTTGGCGGAATGTTTGGTGCAAGGCTGTCCACTTCAATGGACAGATCGACACTTCGCAGATTCTTTTCAATTATCGTTATCGCAGTAGGCCTATACATGGCAATAAAATATTACGGAACATTTTTCTAACCTGCCTGCATTTTACAAACAAAATCCTGCCTTTCCAGGGTTAATGGGAAAGTTCAGGCTTTTTCGAATTTCTCCTGAATCGAAAGCATTCAGATTGCCATTTAAATCATGAGGTTCTTGATTTTCTTAATACCTCTATTATGTTAGTGTATTCCGCTTCTGTTATTTCTCCTCTGGCAAATCTCTCCTTTGCAATTCTCTCGGCTTCATTTGCCCTGAATGGTTCGTTGTAGTGATATGCGTATTCGTTATCGTGAAAAGCTCCTATTATGAAATACAGAAACATTAGTATAAAGATAAACGTAGTCGCAGCCATGATTGGAGCCATTAATCCAATTCCAACAAATCCATATGCGCTGCCCATGCCAGCTGGCATAAAGTTTCCGTTATAGAAACGGCTCCCAAATAGGAAGAATGAAACAGCAGAAACTGCAGCCACTACAAATACCAGGCCGATTAATACATAGAACAGGCTTCTTATCTTGTTGCCCATAATTTATAATATGGTGAAACAGTTCTTAACATATTACTGAAACATGTTTCATGAAACTATTTGAAATATGTTTCAGGCATTATGATTTTGTTTGTAACGCCACTCCTTACTTTAACAATGATTCCCTTATTCTCGAGTGATGCAATCACACGCGATACAGAAGTTTTTGACATGTTCATATTCTGCACAATAGCATTTTGCAGCATACTGTGGTTATTCTTTATCAAAAGATCTATTACTTTCAATTCTGGCTCAGAAAAAAACTCACTTGTCAATTTTTCTTTCCCGGGTATTTTTTCCCCTAACGCATTATTTTTAGATGGAACCGCTAAAATATGTTGATTCCCAATGGAAATAGGCAAAGCAGAGTAAGTTATTAATACGCCCCTTATGCAAACCGCACCTATGGCAATGTTTGATGCCACGATCGCAATCAATAGGTAAAGCGTAAATGGGGCAATGTGTCCGGTAAGATAGACCACAGTTGTAAGGACTGCGGTGGAAACAAGAATCAGTATAATTGAAAGAAATAGTGAAAGGAGATAAAAATAGAGCTTTCTTGCAGGTGAATTCTCTGTGAACTTTGAACGGATCATGTCTTTATCAGAACTGCCCCCTTTCATAAATTTCCAAATGCCTCTTTCCATTAATCCTACATATCTATATCTGCCTTTTCATATCCCGTTGCCTTTTGAACTTTCATTCAAAAAAACCCACCGTTCTTATCTTAAATGTTTTTATCTTTAAACCCTGAAAAGCTGATGCCAGTGCAAATATTATATCCTGTAATGGAAATGAAGGCTTATTGCCTTTGATTTAATGCACAACTATTATTAAATATAAGCTATTAATCAATGAATTAGATTTCAGAATAATTATAAACAGCAGAGTGTGAGAATAGCATGGAAATCATAAAAACTGAAAATTTAACGAAAAAATTTGGTGAAACCACAGCCCTGACATACTCCCACAGCTAAAGCATGTGGGGTTCTAAGGCCGCTGCCGTCCATAACGTTGCCCCTTTGGGGATATCAGTGTTCCCCTTGCATGCATCCCTGTCTGCATGCAATCGATCTATGCTTTCTCCCATAGGAGGGCGCAATGCTATGTTGAACGAAGCATTTGCATCAGCATGATCAACGTGCCCGCACTGGCACTTAAACTCTTTTCCGGAACGTTTGCCTGTCTGTCCGCACCTTGAACACTCCCTTGACGTATTGTATGGATCAATATAGACAACGGGTATTCCAAGTAGCCTGGCCTTGTATTCTATCATCTGCTCAAGCTGATAGAACGACCAGCTATTCAGGGAATACCTGA
>JAKAVO010000027.1 GCA_021817255.1 Thermoplasmata archaeon | reverse complement strand
TCTGTTGTGTATATTGAAAGGTAATTGACAAGATCCTTCGCACCCTCCCTTATTTCTTTCATCAGGCTTCCGGTTATATTGTTGGAATCTGTCAGCAAAATGCCATTTTTCTGATCCCCATAATCAAATACAATTGCCTGGATTCCCATGCTCCCAAGAGAGTTTATGGCTATGGCCTTTTTTGAATAGCCTGCCCTGCCTCTATACCGGTCCTTCATTCTTGCTATCAGCCTTGATGCAGACCTGAAGTACGGGTTCGTGTCTACAATTTCCTTTCCGCCAGGGAAGAAGTTGTTCTGCCCATCAAGAATGGAAAACTGAAAATTAAATTCCTTATTAATATGATTCCAAAGCTTTTCCCCTTCTGTGAGCAGTATATCGTCAAATGTGACTTTGTCTGGATTAAGGGCAAGAAACCCAAAGGTCCCAAATTTCATCCCATCAAGGATGATGCCTGATGATTTTATGGAAACAATTCTTGACATATTCTTTGATTGTGATTGTCCGTTCCATGATGACCTTATTCCATCACCGATCGCCTTGATATCATCATCTCCAGCGCAATTGTTATTGTTGGTTGTGCTTGTGTGAAAAACCATGAAATCTGAATTCAGGTCCCGCAATTGTTCTGCCAGCCTTCTTGGCAGATCACTGGAACCTATCAGGCCAAAAGGCCCGGGGTGAATATATGGAAAAATCATGGTTACAAGATTTTCCTCTTTCTCATTGACTATTCTTATGAAATTTACAGGAATTTCCCTTTCTTCAGAATATATTCTTTTGAAGAATCTGTCGCCAATTTCAAAATATTTTTTGTTTGTGGCACTGTACAGGAAGAATTTTATCAGGTTTCTCGGTTCTTCGTGAAACTCATCCCTGAATGTGGAGGTGGCCTTGGTTACGAAGAAAAATGAAAGATAACTGGAAATCAAGCTGTAAAGAATTGCCTCCACCATTACAGTGTAATCCAGGTAATAAAGGAAAAAAGGAACAAAAGAAAGTGTCAGGCTCAATGAATTGAGATAATTTATCCTGTCATTGTCAGATAAGTATACATAAAACACCAAAAATCTAAAAAATGATGCAAAAGAAAGGGAGATAGCAATATTCTGCGTTTTAAAAAATGGAAATATGAAGTTGAGAATTATATATACAACAAAAAAGAAGAAGAATGTCAGTACGAATAGGAAAATATTCTTCTTCAAGTTGAGATGGGATTGAAAATACCTTGAAAGCATCTGATCAATAGTGACTGTTATTGCTGCTGTCAGGGGAACAATGAATAGTGCTGTGAGCAGGCTCCTTGAGTTTATAAACTCAAGAATGTATAAGAGGGCTGATACTGAAAGTAGCAACCAGTAAGGGGGTGATTTCTTAACATACTTTGATAGGTCTGCGAATGTTTTTTCCATTTAACTTCTCGCCATTTAGTTTTAAGATTTAAACTGTTGTAGTGACATCCCCTCAGCCATGATGGACGGGGTTTCCCGCAAAATTTGTTAAAGCACCGGAATCATTTTAAATCGTTCATAGCCAATTATTACCTTTATGTATTTTCCAAAAAAGTCTGGGGGAATGCCGTCAACGTCAAATCTCAGCCCTCCGGTAGTTGATAGTTTCGCCTCTGACGAAACAACAAAAATGTTATTCTTCCCTGCTTTTTTTATGGCCCTTGAGTCAATCTGCCTGTTCCCCCTGCCAAGGAAGAATCCACTCCCTGCATAGTGGGACACTATTATTTTCAAAGGTGCATCTTCTTTCACATATCTGTCAAAATCCTCAGGAAAATAATTTGCCTTCACAATTCTTTTATCCTTAATCAGGTCAACAGCAAACATTGAAGAGCTTATCCCGAGATTCTCCATTACTCTTTTACATGTTGTGCCTGTGCCAATGAGATAATAAGAAGAATCCATAATATCCACTACATATTCTATTATGCTTTCCTCTGACCATTCGTATGATACTATTTTTGGATCGTGATAGTGGGATTCCGATGATATTGATTTTACAGTTCCCATTGTTTTTAGGATTAGCTCCCCTCTTAACATTCTTTTTTCGTCTGCATCCTCAACAAGAGAATCCACGGAAACGGCAGTTCCAGAATCGAACTGATCCAGAAGTTCCGCAGCTTCCTCAGGATCTCTGGCAAAGACTGAACTGTACATCTTCATGCCGGCAGGAATTCCAAGCACTGGAATTTTGGGGTTTGCGGAGAGTATGTCGCCTGCCGTTCCATCTCCCCCTGCAAAAAGGATTATATCGCATTTTCCTTCCACTTCCCTGACGAAGTTTATGGTATCCTGGCGATCGCTGACCTCTTTTGACTTATAAATAACTTCCACATTGTCGAATCCGGATTCTTTAAGTGCGTCTTCCCCCATTCTCCCTGAAGCTGTTAAAAAAGTGTAATATCTGTTGAGATTGTCAAGAAACCTCATTGCCCTTGTGGTTGAATAATTATACTTTTCGTTGAATTCCAGATCATCCGACCCGTTTGTACGGTAGAGGACTCCTTCTCCCGCTTTCGGGTTAATTATAAAGCCAATCTTCATACAATCACTCCAGTATAGTTAGCATGTTGCCATAGTCAGTGCTATTGTAAACAGCGAAATAAATATTGGATTCAGGCATCTCTTCCGAGTAAATTCTTATATTCAGGAAATTCAGGCCTTTTTGCGATGGTTTTTGAATCTGGTACGTGCCAAAACTGTAGGAACCGTTTTGTTCCAACGGTATGGAATTCAAGAATCGTGTTGTGTTGCTGACCATTACGTAATAATGCCAGTTTTCAGGGGCGCCAATCAGAAGGTTTTCTGTTACACTTTGGTTATTGGTGTTGTAAAGAGTTACGTTTTCAAGAAATTCGGATTCGTTTGATACCTGTGCCGGGAAGTTGTTCATTTGGATCGCTGAAGTTTGATATAATTTAAAAAATGAAAGGCCAACATACATGTTGGAACCTCCCACGCATACCCTGAGGTTTACCCTGTTCATTCCCACTGGGGCAGTCGTGGTGTTTATGCCAATATTAAATGTGTTTGTTTCCCCTGGTTTTACAAGTGTATTATTTGTTGATATTGTTATTCCCATTGCCGGATTCAATGAAAAACCAGGATTTATGTTGCTTTGGCCATAATTTGATATTATTATTCCATAGGTACTCATTGAGTGGGAACCATTCACGGATACATCCCATTGCCCATTATAAAATACCCCCATTTCCGGGCTTGACAGGTGGATTGGGTATGGAGAGAGCCCAATTATGGCCAAAGCCATTGTAATTCCAATGGCAGCTAATGCCTTTTTGCTTGCTTTCAGATAATTCATATCTACAGGCTCAATGCTTCCCATGCCCAGGAATGCCAGAAACAATGGGAGGATAAGCCACGCAAGATAGGTGAACGAGATGAAAATCATAATTGTAATGAATATGTATGAAACATTTTTCCTGAAAGATCTGTTGAAGCCGGAAAGAATCATCCCACCGTCCATTAAACCTATGGGAAAGGCATTGAATGAAGTGAATATCAACCCAGACCAGCCGGCAAGGCTCACAGGGTCAAGGAATCCTGAACTTGGAATGAAGTGGCCTGTGATTAGTTGTATTAAAAGAGGGATGTTGATTACGCTGGTGCTGCTGTTCGTGAGATAACTGGCTCCAGTATATAGGGATACACCAAGATATCCCAGCAATAAAAATGTGGTTGAAACAATGAAACCAATAAGCAAGGAAGAAAATCCGGCCATAATTTCATCGTCAGAATTCATATAGGGTTCATCAGGGGCATTTATTATTCCCATGGTGCCCATCAAAAATGGGTTTGGAACAAAAAGGGGAAAAGAATATTTTTGCTTTCTTGCCCTCATTATAAGGTATTTTGGCACCTCCCTCATCACAAGGATTATAACAACGGGGAGGGCAAAATAAAGCAATGCAAGCATGAAAATAGTATATGGGTTCAAGCCGGAATAGTAGCTTGAAGAATATGTGTATCCTGCATAAATGATGGAAAGAACTGTTAAGATCATCAACACAAACTTCAGGTAGGTTCTCCTTTTATTGTTCACTTTTGGGAATGATATAATTTCCCCTTTTCCGTTGGTGTAAGAAAAGAAGCCTTTTGCTTTCAACGCATTATATAATTTTTCAAAACTTTCACTGCTGTATTCACCTTCGGGTATGCTGAAAGTCAAAATGTTGCTTTCGCGATCTACCTTGAGGATTGTGAAAAAGGATGAAACTATCCCTATTTCTTCATCTTCCTGTTCGTGGATTCCTGCCATATATCCTATAGTTATGTTAATTTCAGTTTATTAAATTTTCACTTTTCAACTGGTTCAAAGGTATTGAAATTACCTGATTTTTTCCATCCCAATCGGCTTTTGAAATGCAGCTTATGAGTTTGCCCAGATTTTCCCTGTTTTTTCCAACAACCGTCTTTTTGCCTGGTGTCGAGATTATAAAAAGCTCATTCTTGCTTAGTGCCACTGGAACCGCAAATTTTAAAAGTTCCTCCTTTTTAAGATCTACGATCCATGCATCCATATTGCACAAGGCAATCTTTTTCTTTGTTTCAAACAGATAATTAACTATCTCCTTGTTTGCCTCAGAAATTTCCCCCCTGAGGGCAATCAATTCCTCAATGCTCTTTTCCACCTTTTCCACTGTGTTTTCAGTCGATCTTACAATATTCTCAATTTTATTCAGGTCAGAGGCTATTGATTCTACATATGAAAGGGCAGCATTTCCAGATGCAAATGTAAACCGGTATATTCCCTCCTGAATGCTTTCAACCTTTATTATTTTCAAAAATCCTATTTCTCCGGTGCTAGACAGATGAGTTCCACCGCATCCCTCAACATCCACCCCTTCTATTTCCACAACCCTCAGTTTCCTGGAGAGTGGAACGCCTCCCTCAAACAGCCTGAACCCGTATGTGTCTATAGCTCTGTTCCAGTCCATGAACCTTGATGTTACTTTTCTGTTTTCAGTGATTCTGGATAGGCATTCATGCTCGATGAGCCTTACAGTTTCTTCTGTAATGTTTCCGTTATATGTAATGTCTATCCTGGAGGACTCCACACCTTTCTGTGCCCCGGACTGCCATACCTGATCTCCAAGCAATTTCCTGAGTGTGCCAAGCAAAAGATGTGTGGAAGTGTGGTGGACCATTAACTGCCTTCTTCTGGCAGAATCCACAACTCCCTTTACGCGTGTGCCCTTTTCTATATGGCCATCTATCCTGTGCACGACGGCATTTTCTTCCTTATGCACTTCAACAACATTATATTTTTTTGGCCCCACCTGGAAATATCCAGTATCAAATGGCTGGCCTCCACCTGTTGGGTAGAAAGCTGTCTGATTTGTCACCAGAAGGTTTCCGGAAGATTCGAGAACAATTGAAGTGAACTCCAGCATATTTGGATCGTCATAGTATAAGGGGCGTGTCTCAATTCCTTTGAAAATTGATGATTTCTCCTTTGATGCAGGGTTTTCTCCCCTGTTTGAATGCATTTCCACTATTCTGGAGTGAAAATCTGCAGGCACAATAAGTTCTTTTCCCTGCTCCTTCGTTATTTGAGCCACGAAGTCCGGTACCAGCCCATATGAATCGTAAAGCATTTCCAGATCATTGAAATCAAGGATTCCCTTTTTCTTCAATATTCTATTTACAAAATCTGTGCCTTTTTCCAGTGATTTCTGGTATTTCTGCCATTCCTGCCCAATAATTTCCCCCAGGAAGGATTCCGGAAACCCGTCCACAACATCTTTCATATTTGATGCCTGGAGTTTGGCTATTTCCATCAGAGTTCCTTTAAAATGAAGATTCTCCATTGCCCTGAAGGATCTTCTTAACAGAAGCCTGAAAAGATAACCAACCTTAACATTGCCGGGGATAACATAATCTCTTGACAGGTGCACTATTGATCTTGCATGGTCGCCAAGAATGTAAGCCTGCCTGATCTTCTCCACATGGCCCCAGTTTATCGCCAGGTCATTTTTTATAATCTTTTTTACCTCTTTCTCAATTTCAGAAATGGGCCTGTCTGGATCTGCCGAGTAAAGCTGTGTGATTGCTCCCATTTCAGAAATATTTTCCATGTCCACTCCTGATTCTTTTAGAATATAGTTGACGACATTTCCATATGTTGAGTCATAAATAGTTGGTGAACCCTGTGTAACCCAGCTGATTCTTTCAAGCCCGTATCCAGTGTCAACAATCTGCATCTCCATTTTTGAATATTTTGTTCCCTCGATCTCAACATAGCCTTCCGGATCTTCTTTCAAATCCATGAATACAAGCGTTGCCACTTCCAGCCCCCTTATGAAGACTTCCATTGCATTCCCTGCGTTTCCTCCCCCTGACCATGGTTTTTCCTTGTAAGTTATTTCCCCCTTTTCTATTCCAATTATCTCAGAAAAGAAACTGTTGCACCTTGATACGGTGCCTTCCATCCAGTAGTGGCTCTCCCGATTGCTGTTGAAACTGTCGTGGCATAGCATCTCGAAACACGTTAAGTGCCTGCCCGAAACACCTACAAGGTCGAGATCGTTCATCCGAATCGATGGCTGGGACATGACAAGAGGATTTCCAGGTGGAGGCACAATGCCAGATGTAACATGCGGCTGAAAGTCATAAATCGAAGCGTTTACCAGGAGTACGTCATCTCTCCATCGCGGAACAACCGGGTATGGTTTTATGAATTTATGATCTGCAGAAAAATATTCTATAAACGCACTTCTCACTTCATCCGGCAGGAGTGCTTTCTTTCCAACAGGGTTTCCAATAAAGCCGTAAGAATCACATGGAGGATCGCCACAGGTCAGTTTATCACCTTTCTGTGCCCAGAAAAAGTTTTTGCATGATATGCACTGCTTCCTCTGAAAACCATTTTCCCTGAAAAATGTTAATTGAAAAGTCCCTTCATTTTCTTCATTGCCTTTCATATCCCCCCTATCTCCTTCACATTTTAAATTATTCTTTTATTTTTGAGCCTGTTT
Source organism: Thermoplasmata archaeon (assembly GCA_021817255.1). Classification (GTDB taxonomy): domain Archaea; phylum Thermoplasmatota; class Thermoplasmata; order Thermoplasmatales; family Thermoplasmataceae; genus Cuniculiplasma. The sequence goes on along the minus strand of JAKAVO010000027.1, from coordinate 4,509 downwards.
TCATCTTGCCTCAGCTAAACTCCCATTTGCTTCATCAGTTCCAAACATCATTATATGCAATATTGTTAGATATATATTTATTTTCTATTTGTTCCGATCCTTCCTTTTTGAAAAGTCCTGCACACTCACGAAGGATAATAATTGCTTAACTTGGAAAAACAAAAATCGTGGGTTCATTCTTTAATAAATGAATGTCGTTGGAATCAATGCTGTTTATCTACCTGCTATTTTCAAGGAATAAAAGATAATGTCCCTTATGGTAATTGGAAATATCAGTTACAGATATAATATGAATTCCACCCCTGCTTTTAATCTTGGCTGTCACCTGGTTTAGAACTTCTGAGGGTTTCTTTGAGGAGTCCACAGATGTTGCTTTCAATATAAACAATGAGTATTGCCAGTGTTCGAAGCAGTCAAGATTGTTGAACAGTATATCCAGTTGATCCCGTTGTGAGATATCCTGGTAAATTATCTCCGGATCACGTTCAAGGAAGAATGAATAGGCCTCAGGGTTTCTTGCGTTTGAAAGAACTGGATATATGTTCTTTCTATTTTCTGCAAGTTTCATTAAACCGGCAAATGGTTCCGGGGAAAATTCAACTGCAAATATTTTGCCTTCTGGAGAAATATCCGAAATGTGGCTTACAGTTGTTCCAAAGGAAGCGCCAAGGTATAAAGTTTCGGAATCCTCCAGAATTGGCGTTCCCGAGAAACCATTAAATATGGCGGCTGAAAGTTTGCTTCTTTTAGGATCCCATAACCTGTAATCTTCCCCATTCATCCTTATATGTTTTTCTCCATACACACTGTCTTTGTAATTTGTATAAGTGTAGATGTGCCCTTTGAAAATCCTTATATTCTGATTTGAAAACTTCTTTGGGAACATCAGGAAAGTTCACCACAGATATCGCGGAATTCCTCATCATCAGAAGTGACGAAAAATATAGAGGTTTCCCCAACTTCAATACGTTGGCTTATCCTGACTTCTAACTCTTTCTTCTCCCTTAACTTAATAAACATGGTATCCTGATCCATGAGCTCGTCCCAGATACCGGGCTGTGGTTTTATTAAAATGGCAAGATAAAGTGGTTCTTCGCTCACAGTATATGCCTTTGCCTCCAAAGACTTCTCAAGCTTTTTTGAACTGAACACCTGAATGAACATAAAGGTAAATGTCATTGTTAATTAAAAATTCTCTCACTTGAAATGATAGCACATGAAAAATATGCCGGTACTGAATTTAAACAATAAATGTATATAAGAAATTGAAATTATGGCAAATTAAGAGGATGTTCAATGGGAAACAAAGAAGATTGCAGTTCATGCGGCAAAGGCCTTATAGGTGAGGGGTACTCAATATTTGACTGCCCGAACTGTGGAGAAAGCATAATTGGAAGATGCAGAAATTGCAGGGAACATACAACAGCATATTCCTGTGAAAAGTGCAATTTCACTGGTCCATGAGGTAATAGAAATGGCTGATGTGGCGATTACATTTTCGGTACTCCCTGAAGAAGCTGATTCAGATTTGAATAAGATGTCACAGGAAATCAAGGCTTCCCTGGCAAATTACTGCAGAATTTCGAATTTAGAGATCAAAGAAATTGCATTTGGATTGAAAAAAATTAATCTTGAAGTTGTCGTGAAGGACGATGAGGGGCAACAGGACAGGATAGAGGAAGTTCTAAAGGGCATAAGCGGAGTTGGCCAGGTAGATGCAGAAGATATGAGCCTGGTTTAACTGCAATATGGCCCTGATTACCCCAAGTTATTTTATTAATCTAATTTATTGCTTTATCATTGCATTAATTCTTATAATATTTATTTTGCAACTTTATCTTTCTCTCCCAAGGAGATTTAAAAAGATTTATTCCGGGACGCCTGATTTCAATACGCTTGTTATCCTCCCGTGCAAAGATATAGACTATTCCCTTGATGAAAACCTTAAATCAATAACAGGGCAGAATTATAAAAAATATACCGTTGTGGCTGTTGTGGATTCGGAAGAGGATCCTTCAGTTGAATTTCTAAGAAATAACAGGATTGAATATATTATCAGCAATTGCAAGTCTGGAGGCAGTGGAAAGGTTAGAGCCATTGCAACAGCCCTCCGGAAATATAAAAGTTATGATGCTTATGTGATAGTGGATTCAGACGTTCTTGCAAGTAGAGACTGGCTGGAAAAACTTCTCCAGCCTCTAACAGATCAGAAATATGGAATATCCACAACATTTCCCTATTTCGAGCCGAAAAACGGATTCTGGTCAAAATTTAAGGCAGCTTGGGGCTTTGTTGGTGTTGGTATGATGCAATCAGAAATCACTGCCTTCGGCTGGGGCGGTTCCCTTGCTTTCAGAAAAAGCTTGATGGATGAGGACGACATAAAGAAGTTTTCAGAAGCTGTTTCTGACGATATGGCCATAACTGATGTGTGCAAGTCAAAGGGAAATAAGGTCGCGTATGCACCTGAAAGTGTTGCAACAATATACTCGCCTGATGACTGGAAAGTATTCAGGGAGTGGTCCATAAGGCAGACTTCACTTCTATTGAGCAAAACCAGAAATGCGTATTATATTGGCATACTGTTGTATGGATCTTCCGCACTTCTTATGCTGGGCGGACTGCTTCTGTCCCTTTTTGCATCATATTACTATTCAGTTTTATTTCTGCCACTGCTTTTGAATGAGGTAAAAATGTTCGTAAGATTGCGCAGAAAAGAGCCAATTTATATAATAGTCCAGATACTTCTTCCTTTTTTCTATGTGTGGAACCTGGTTAAGGGATCCAAAAATAGGGAGATAACCTGGAGAGGGAACAAATACAACCTCTATGATTAATAAAATTTTAAAATAGCCTTACCCAATAAGGTACTATGAGTGATCCTGAAAAAAACAAGAGGCTGTTTGGCACAAACGGAATAAGAGGAATTCCAAATGAAGAATTAACTCCGGAATTCTGCCTTTTGGTGGGAAAGGCCATAGGCACTTTCTTTAATGGCAAAATAGTTGTGGGTTCAGATAACAGGTTGTCAGGAGATATGATAATTAATGCCGTAAATTCCGGCATATTGTCCACAGGATCAGAGACTGTTATGATTGGTGTTCTGCCAACTCCCGGGATCCAGTACTACTGCAAGAAGCACAATCTTCCTGGCGTGATGATAACTGCGTCACACAACCCGCCACAGTTCAATGGGATTAAGTGCATAGACAGTGACGGAACAGAACTTGAAAGGTCCAAGGAAGAGAAGATAGAAGGAATATATTACTCTAATAAGTACAGAACAGCCAGGTGGGACAGCATAGGAAGAAGCATTCTTGATAATTCAGGCTTCGACCTTTACCTCAATGGAATAATGAATATGATCGATGTTAAAAAGATCAGGGAAAGAAAATTCAGGGTGGCGGTTGATACCGGGAATGGTGCTGCCTATCTCACAACACCAGAACTTCTGTCAAGGCTTGGTGCAACAGCAGTGACACTGAATGCAAATCCTGATGGCCTTTTTACTTCGAGGGAATCGGAACCAAAACCTGCAAATCTGAAATACCTGATAGATCTTGTTAAATCTGGAGGGTTTGACTTCGGAATTGCACATGACGGGGATGCGGACAGGGCTGTTTTCATCGATTCAAGCGGGAACTTTATAGATGGCGATAAAACACTCACTCTTTTTGTAAAGCACTATATTAGGAAAGGAGAAAGAGTTGTGACCCCTATAAGTTCATCTGATGCACTGGAGGAAGTTTGCAGTAAAGCTGGCGCGAATGTCGTAAGGACAAGAGTGGGCGCACCAATAGTTTCGAGAACAATGATTCAGGAAAAAGCAAGGCTGGGAGGCGAGGAGAATGGTGGAATAATCTACGGAGACCACCAGTATTGCAGGGATGGCGCAATGTCCCTTGGCATAGTCATGGATATACTTTCAAAGGAAAAGAAAAATTTAAAAGAACTTATTGAGTCATTGCCCCAGTTCTTTATAACCAGAAAGACCATCCCCGCCAGATCGGATTTCAGCATCCTCTCAGAAATGTTGAAAAAAGAATATCCTGGATGGGAAGTGTCAACCATGGATGGCATAAAATTGAGGAATGGAAATGACTGGATTCTTGCAAGGCCATCGGGAACTGAGCCAATCATCAGGCTGTTTACCCATTCACAGAAAAGGGAAAGGTCTGAGGAATTATCCAGCAAGGTCGAACAACTAGTCATGTCTGTTTGATTGCAATTCGGTCAATTGCAGATTGAATGCAAAATCCACAATCCTGGCATGTAGGCTTAACCATTCATTCTTTTATATGTTTTGTTGCTTAATAGGATTTTTTCTGGACTTCCTCAGTGCATTTTCAAAAAATTAAGTTGTTGCATAGTTTTGTATTTTATTGTGACATCCTCCCCGCCCTATCGGACGGGGCTTCCTGCTTCTGCGATCTGAGTTGCCCTTGCGGGTAGTGCCCTGATCTCCACAGGCGTAACTTCGGGAGTGCCCCTCCCTAATTTCTTTATTCC
>JAKAVO010000026.1 GCA_021817255.1 Thermoplasmata archaeon | reverse complement strand
TATGAGCCCTTTCTTATTTGCCTCAAGGACTGATTTGATCAATGGTTCTTTGACAATGGGATTTCCGAGCTGGACAGCTTTCCTGCTTTCCCTGTCATCTTTTTCAAGGTTCCTGGATGCAAAATTTACTCCGTGTATTCCGTCTCTTCCTGTTTTTCCGCCAACAAGCACAAGAATGTCGTTCTGGGAACTTACCCTGCTCCTGCTGATCTCCTTTCTTCTTATGGCACCAACGCATCCCACATTGACCAGCGGTATGCCTTCAAACTCATTTCCGAAATAAAGAGAACCGGCAACTGTTGGTATCCCGACCCTGTTCCCATAATCCCTTATTCCAGCAATTATGTGGCTTACGGTAAAGTGTGTGTTCAGATAACCTTCAGGCACAGCCCCCTTTCCATTTCCAAGATAAAGCGAGTCGATTACCCCTATTGGCTGGGAACCCATGCACAGGATGTCCCTCAATATTCCCCCAACTCCGGTCGCTGCCCCTCCGTATGGTTCTATAGCGCTTGGATGGTTATGGCTTTCCATTTTAACCACATAGTCAAGATCCCCATTGACATTAACAACGCCTGCATCATCTTCCATAGCCAGAACGGTATATGGAGTTCTCAGGTTAGAGAGGTATTTTTTAAGGTATATTTTGGAGGATTTGTAACAGCAATGCTCACTCCATGCCTGTCCCATAGCCTGCAATTCTGTTTCAGTTGGGTCTCTTCCCATATAACTGAAATAGTTCCTTAACCGCACCATCTCCTCTAAATCAAGGCCAAGCCCCAGATCAGAACTCAACTGCATCAGGGAAAATTTATCATAATTCTTTATGTGGATAGCCCCATAAAGAGGAATTTCTGAATCAGAATTCAAAACTATTCACCTAAGACAACCAATTTATAATTATTTATAACTGGATTGATCAGGATGCTTTCAGCTATTGTTTTTGCCATGTTGGTAGCCGTATCAATATCTTCTGAAAATTCCATCTCGTATACTTTAAGCATAGAGACGTCATCAATACTGTAATATCCTAAAATGCCCAAATTGTGATGTAGTGTGGTTGCTTCGGGATCTTCGACCCCGGGAAGATAACTTATTTCTAATCTGATCTTGACCATCTAACTACCATATGTCATTATGATTAAATTATTTTACATTTTCTGTACTTTGACTTAACCTATTGGGCATTTGCATTTTTCAGATTAAACTATTTTCCCGGTTTCGAAAGGGCAGGTTGGGTGGTTATATGGCAATGCAGGTTAAACACAAGTTACTTTATGGAATCTATAATTGGCTTTAGGGTAGCATAAACATCTGTTGCCTGTTCTGCTATTGTTCCGGTCACTATTATGTCGGCTCCTGCACCGCAGATTTTCGTTGCTGCAGACGGTGACCTGATTCCACCTCCAACTATTACCGGGATCGATAAATATTTCTTAACCTCCCTGACTGTGTTTTCATCTATGGGTACCGGAGACCCACTTCCCGCTTCCATATAGATAAGTTTCATTCCGAGAAGTTCTGCTGCTATTGCATAATCTACTGCCAGCCCTTTATCTTCCCTCCCGATCAGCATTGCCTTTCCAACTTTCCCAACAGTCATTCCAGGTTCAAAAATTATGTATCCCATTGGGATAGATTCGATTCCGCTTTTCTTTACAATTCTTGCTGCCTTGATCTGGTGATCCATAATAAATTCCCGGTCTTTCGAGTTTAAAAGAGACATAAAAAAGATAGCATCTGCATGCCCCGTAAACATATTCGAGGAGCCTGGGAAAATAATAACAGGAAGATCCGCCTTTGACTTTATTGAAATTGCAGACTGGTCCATTTCCTTCAGTGAAAGATGGGTACTGCCACCAAGAAGAATGAAATCTGTTCCTGCCCGCTCCGCTTCATGCGCAATCTTTGCGCTTCCCTCAATTCCCGACGTAGCCGGATCTATGAGTGTCATATGGATCTTTTGTTTCTTGGATTTTCTCAATATTTCTTCGTATACATTCAAGATAAACCACCTATTGTGAATGAAATAAGGCCGAGGATCATGGACAGCTTGGAGAACTGCTGGCCTTTCTTCGCACTTTTATACTGTGTAACTATGGTAAAGACAAAGAAGACATCACAGACTGCGACTGCCAGAAGGTAGTAAATGCCAAATATCTTCTCTGTGTAGGGGAGTACAGAAAAGGCGAGAGTTGCAACGATAAAGATGGTTGAAAGGTTAAGGGCCGCTTTTTTGCCATGAATTCTTGGAAAGGTCTTCCTGTCTACATCCCCTTCGTAGTCCTGAACATCCTTGATCAACTCCCTGGAGGCGTTTGAAAACATTGCTAAAAAGAAGAGGAGTATTGTTTTTTGCGGATCGTTAAAGATGACGCCACCGTATAGAAATATCAACCCTATGAGTGCACTTACTGTAATATTGCCGGGAAGCCCTGCATATTTTCCTTTAGTTTCGTAGTATACAAGAAGAAGTATGGCTGCGATGGCAATAACAGTGCCATACAGGGGCAGGAATAGAAATGCGAGGATGACTGCCATGGCATACGAAACAACATAAATTCCTGTGGCCATTTCTTTCGAAACAACACCCATCGGAATTGGCCTTTCCGGGTGGTTCACTTTGTCTGTTTCTGAATCAAGCACATCATTCATTATGTTTCCGCCAGTTAATACAAGGAATACCACAAGAGATGCGATTCCAACTGTCTCAAGGCTGAATTGAATTGAGTAGCCAATGGCCACAAGGGATGAAATTACCGTTCCTATTATAGCCATGACGGCGTTTAATGGTCGGAAAAGCCTGATTATCGGATTCACTATGGGTAAAGTATTAATCTTTATAAATTGTTTCCCATATTATTCCGGGGCAGGCATACTGTTTTTTTGAGTACAAGAACCGCACCACTCCACGGTGATCAGGTTTTATTTAATTTGCAGATTCCTTCTTGGAATCCGCATACCTCAAAATAGCATTGAGACAATCCGGCGAATTGCCGGATTTGAATCCGGTCGGGGAGAAATGGGTTCTCTCAACCTTAATGCCATTTTCCCTGCATATCCTGATTACTGATTCTGTGGATAAAAGGTTAATTTTTCTGCTGGAAAGGCTCTCGCTCAAATCTGTAAAGAATGTCTCCATGTCTTCATTTTTTAATTTATTTATAAATGCAGCTGTCGTTTCATCGATTGTGTTTGGAAATGCAATCTCTCTTTCTTCGAATATTCCATTCATCTTTCCCATCCAGATAGGGCCTATATTTCTGTCAGGATAGACAGTATCCTTGAAACTGTGCATATTTACGCTGTCTATTTTATTAAGTGTTTGAATTGCGTCTTTGACGCTCTTATTCACCCTTACAATAACACGGTAATAATGGCCATGCCAAATTGAGATCATGGGTTCAATGCCACAATCAAGGTTTGATGCCCTTCTCCCGATAAAACCCAGCAGATTCCTTATTCCCATTTCATGCCTAAGGCTGTTGTTCAGCACAACACTGCCATACCTCCTGCTGTTCTTTTCCTTCAGTGATCCTGACAGAACGCTTAAATCTGTGGCGGTGAAACCAATATATCCATGATTTTTTACATAATTTATTGCCACATCCACAAAGGGAACTATGGAACCATACGGGTCAACGTCAATGAAATCGAATTTAAATTTGGAAACAGTGGATTCAAATGATTCATTATATATCTCTATGCCGGAATCATTTCTCTTTGCATTCTCGACTATTTGCCTGAAAGAACCGAAACTTCTTTCACTTGCGACTGAATGGATGCCTGTTTCTTTATTAGCTCTAAGCGCCCTTATTCCAGTTGCCCCAAACCCATCGAGGTATAACTTAGGCTTCAGTGTGTTTAGAAGTGATATGGTTAAATCCCTGTTCAATTTCTGTGAAAAATTTAAAAAACCTGTGGAAATCTTTCCAGGCCCCTTTGCGGTTAATGCAGGATTTTCCTGCCCGTTAAAATCAATTTCAATATTTCCTTCCCTGTAAATAGTTATGATACTTCCTCTCCATTTAGAACCTTCATGACCCTGTAGGGCAGAAGGCTCCTGTTAATGGGGGTAATATCGAAAACTCTTACTCCTTCAAGGGCCCTTATTTCCTGCAGTACAGGATTCCTTGATTTTTTATGTACCGTTACAATCATTGGCTTTACATAATTCAGAGTGTCGTTGATCTCCTTCTGGACATTTTTTGTAGTCAGTTCCAGTTTGCCTATTTCATCAATTACTATTACATCAGCAGATTCCCTCGCCCTCTGAAGGCATGGGATCAGGATTTCTTCCAGAAGTTTAGTGTCCACGCCAATTTTGTCTATCTTTACCCTTGATACAAGGCCAATTTCTGCAAAAACAACCTTTTTCTTGGAGTATATGTCAAAAATAGTATATCCGGTAAGTTTATTCTGGTCAAAAATTTCCCCGACGAGAACTCCCTGTACCTCTTTGTCCTGATTTCTAAGCATTTCCATTATTTTTGCGAGCGCATCTGATTTTATTGGCCCTACCGGTCCTGTAATTCCTATCTTTACCGCCATTTTCATTCCTCTATAGTCATTAATGGGTAGTCGAGTTTTTCCACGTACCTCATTCTTACCCTTACTTCTTCGCTTTTGTATTTAACCGTTAATGATACATCAAGCATCTCACCCTTTAGCGTTTCATATTTGTAGTGCCCCGTGGTTTTCTTAACCATTGATTTATTTATTCTCACATCTGCCTTCTCCACAAAAGGCTGAACCATGACACTCTGCCTTATTGCCGTTTCTATTGCCTCAATGTTAGTAAGGTTCATGGGAATGCCTATATATTGGTGGTAAATCGAACCAAGTTTGATTCCTGCCTCAAACACAGCTCTTTCCCTGTCTGTACAATGAAAATATGAGGCTGCTTCGTCATTCACGTTGACCGTATTTAAAAACTTATAATAAAAGTTTGTACTTTTCTTGTGTTTTTTATTTTGCCTTAAACGAAAAAAAAATTGTTTTAAAACAAAAAATTGTAGTAGTTTAGAAGAAAAATTTTATAACGCCATTTGAGATGCGCATCTGTAAAGATGGAGAAGAAAAGCTATTTGGAAGAAAAGAAAGGCATATCACATTATGTGAATTACAGCAATGCACTGCTGGCAGTGAGTTTCATTTTCCTGATGACAGGCGTATTGTTCTACGTTTCATGGTCTATACTCTATAACACCTGGGCAGATCCGGGATTGTACTCTTTCTGTTTGCCAATGGCAGTGTTTGGAGTTTTGGGCATTGCTTTTGTAAAGACAGGCTCATTCAACTGAAATTTTTTATTTCCCATTCAGACGCACTTACTTTTATTTTTGTCATTTTATCCAAGGAGAACAGCAATGTTTCTGAAAACGGGCTATCTTTCCCTCCTGCCAGTGACAGATGCGTACTCTTAAGCCCATAATCTGATGGGTTTATGCCAAATTTCTGGAGATTTGACATAAGCTTATTCCTGAAGATGAAAATATTCAGGGAATTGTTTAATATTTTTTTTCCATCTTCTGACGTGAAATCTGAAGAGTCCTGTGAAACTATAATTATTGAAGTTTCATAATGCCTTGATACCTTTACCATTTCCACTATCTTCCTGAAGCTTTCTGCATCCCTGAAAAAAGTATGGCCCTCTTCCATAAGGATAACTGTTGGGATATTTTCAGATTTTTTCATGAATGAATCTGCAAATGCCAGATATTCCATATAGTCTCCATCCATGCATTTCATGATTTCCAGCGAAGTATCATTCTTTTCCCGGGATTCTTTCAATATCTCGTATTTCCAATTATTTTCATCATACTCATCAAGCACATCCATAACAAGTATTCTTTTGGCATATCCCTGAATTATCATCCTTGTCAGGAGCAGTTTTGAAAAAAAGCTTTTGCCGGAACCTGTTTCACCCATGATGAGCACATTGTGGCTGCTCATTGAATAAGGATTGAACGCTACCGGATTGCCCGTGAGATCGTCGTTTCCAAGAATGATGCCATCTCTCTGGGACTCAAAAAGAATTGGAAAAAATGATACCAGTTTTGATACTGCCTGTGGATATTCGGCTAACTGCTTATTCCAGTCAAACAGTTTCCCAATAATATATTTCTGTGCTGGTATGGCAATTTCAACACCCCACAATCTGGCATAATTGTGCAGTGAATCTATCATTTGCGCTAACTTATATGTTTTATCCGATGAAATTGTGAGGACAACTTCCACATTATAATAATATTTATCGGCATCCTCCCTTAGGAACATAGCGGAATCTACTTTATCCTTCAGCTTCGCTCCAACAGGTTTCTTTTTTTCCCTCATTATCCGATCCCTGGCCAGGATTGATGATAAGGTTCTCTTGAAATGCGGATGCTCCTTTGAAACTTTCCTGAATCTGACAAAAGAATTAATTTCCATGTTTGAAGCACTTATGAATTGTGATATCTGGAAGAATGAGCCACCCCTGATCTGAACAACATTCTGTGTTGAGAATTTCCTCTTCCCGGTTGAATAACGTTTATGCCAGTGTCCAGGCTGTGGAACCAGGTGCAATTCTTCAAGAATTTTCCGTTTTTCCTCATCACTAATGTTAATAACTTCTATCCCATGTTTTTTCAGGTTTTCTGCAAGGTGGTTAAGATAGTTTCTTTCGTTTGAAATATTCTCTATTGCGAGGTAAGACCTGTTCTTTATTGTTTTATTGCCCAGCTCAAATGTTTTTTGAAGTGAATCCGTAATAGGGCCGCAATTCTCAATTTTCTGATCATTCTCTTGTGCCAATGAAAACATTGCAAACCTGTTGCCAAGATACTCGGATATTGAGTTCATGGAGGATATCTTCTCTTTCACTTTATCCATATTGCTATTCCATGAAAAATTTACCTGCATTTCCATAATTAACATGTTCCCGGGAAGGTTTATTTTTTCTGATCCTGAATTCCTGCCTTTAAACATATAAAAGGAAATCAAAACTGGCAGGAGTGCAACAAATATAATAATAACCATAAACAGGTTGAAGTTCAGGCCGAAGATGTATGCAAAAGAAATTACCGAAATCAAGATTAGGGCAACCGGCATATATTTGTGGTCATTTCCCTGGCGGTAATCAAATATGTTTGGCAGTGGCTTAATGTGGCCTATGCTGCCGCTATTCATCGTATCCCTCACTGTTTTCATTTATCCTGAAAAAACCTGGTGAGTAAAGTTCCGGGTTTTGTGACCGTTGGTTCTTTCCCTTTTCCATGTGCCTCTTTTTTTCTATATCGATGCCTTTTCCGATAGACGAGCTTAGAAGCCCATAGCCCGACATGAGGAAAAAGCTCGAAAACATGCCTGAATGTGAGTTGTTGAGCCTGTAGGAAGTGTAGATGAATGAATACGGGAGGATAGACAAAAGAGAAAGAAAGCCAAGCTGTATAAAGAAGAATCCTGTGTAGTTGATGTAGAAATAAATGATCAGGAGGATAAGTATAGGCGACAATAGAAGCTGGATATAGAGGACCCATAGTTTCAGGATCAGTTTCCTGAATGCTTCTATTCCAGTAAGAAGGGATACAAACGGAAGGGTAATATAAAGAACAATAAGGATTGCAACCCTGAGCATCAAAAACCCCATTATTGAGATGGCGGAAGTGAGGTATATGCCATCAAATACTATCTCCAGAATTGAGCTCTTTGAAGAGAAGAATAGGGATATATGGCTGATCATGTAAGAGATAGAAAAGTAATATGGCCAGTTGGTTGAGAACGAGAACATGATTCGGGACATGTCCATAGTTCCAATGGAAAGAGCGTTTATGAACAGTGTTGAAAAAACGAAAACAAGGACGCTCTCGGAGAATTTAAACAAGATTTCTGTTACTCTCCCATTTTTGGAAATAATGAGATAAACAGATGAATAAATGGCAGAAAACACCAGCAGATATGGAATGATCATGAAAAGTTCCGTGTGAAAGGATGAAACACTCATGTTGAACGTTTTCCAGAACTCGTAATCATAATATTGCCTCAGGCCGTCATTAATAGCTAATTTCCACAGTGAAGAAGAAACGAGCAGTTCCATGGAAAGGATCAGTGCACCAAGCGGAGATAAAATGGAGGAGATGCTTAGCAAAACTATCCGACTGCAATATATTTGAAGATAGCAAACAAAGTTCCGCTAATTGCAAGAACATATATGATAGTCCCGATTGCAGCGTTCTTTGCCCGCCCGTAAGACTGGTATTTTCTCTGCTCATCTGAACTGAAAAAAGAAATGGCTATGGGAATCCATAAAATTGCGATGATAAAAGCAGATACTCCCACAATCAAGTCTGTTGATCTTGCAACCAATCCGGTTATGCTGCTTGAAGAGGATGTGAAAAGGCTCATTTTCTCTATAAAAATTCTGAAATACACAAATGGATAAAAATAGAGTATTAAAAATTGTTTTTATTCATACAGATTAATGTACTTCATCGAAAATCTGCGCTTCCTTTTTCACAGATTTTAAAAGTTCTATCCTCCTTATGCTCCTCTCTTCACCTGATTTGAATCTCGCCTTGGATTCATCATCATTAAGCTTCAGCCCAGGCACAGGGGAAGGCTTCCCATCCACATCCACTGCAACATACGTGAGGTAAGCCTTGGTAGTAAATCTCTCCTTGCCGGTCATCGCATCCTGTGCAGATACATCAACTTCAATTTCCATAGTGGTTTTTGTCGTAAAATTTACTCTTCCTTTCATATTCACTATGTATCCAAGGTGGATTGGCGCCAGAAAGAAGAGGCTGTCAATACTTCCGGTCACAGTCCCTTGCCTGCAATGCTTGAACGCTACAATAGATGCGACATTGTCAATCCATTCCATAAGCCTCCCTCCGTACAGTGCATTAAACACGTTGGTATCAGCCGGGAGTACCAATCTTTCAATCTGCGTATAACTTTCGACCCATGATTTTGGCTGTAATTCCATGAGGACGTATCGATTAATTTAATTTAAAGAAATCATAACCATAAGATGAATGAAAACGAATTAAAGGAAATTGCTGCACTGAAGTCAAAGGAATATGTCCCTCTGGAAGGTTTTGTGGGCATAGGGACGGGGTCTACAGTAAAATATCTTATCAAGCTTCTGGCTGAAGACTACAGGAAATACTCAAATGTTACATTTGTTCCCACATCTGCTGAATCTATGGACTTGCTGAATGCTGGCGGACTGAAAACTTCAACCAATTTTGCAGGGCAGATCAGGATTGATATAGATGGCGCAGATGAAATTGATCCACAGGGCAATCTCATAAAAGGAGGCGGGAGTGCCCTTACAAGAGAAAAAATAGTGGCAGTGAACAGTGAAAGGCTAATAGTAATTGCAGATGAAAGCAAACTTGTAAAAAAACTTGGCAGGTTCAAGATTCCTGTCGAGATACTGGAATTCCTCAGTGAACAGACCGTTAAAAATCTGGAAAAATTAGGATGCAATGCCAGTTATAGGTCTGGAGAAAAGAGCAGAAGCGATAATGGAAACATTGTTGTTGATTTAGATTTTGGCCTTCTCGATAATATCATTGAGAAAGAAATTGAATTAAAGATGATCCCTGGAGTTGTAGAAGCTGGCCTCTTTGTTGGAATAACGTGGAAATCCATAATTGGCACCCAGAATGGCGCAAAGGAAAAGACTTATAAATAGAATGTTTAATATAATAAATTTTCTTTTAATACTGAAAAAGTTAAAATGTAGTTAGAAATAGGGAATAGAATTTTAGGAGTGTATTTTTGATGCAAAACAGTGGTCTTGATGTTGAACTTGATCGAGTCTTCGATCGGAAGATAGTCACAGCATTGGTGGGAGTAAGAGTTGAAATAAACAGAGTGGAAAATATTGCAGCAGAAATGGTTTCGGAACCACATGTTGAGGATGTGTTCGTCGTGACGGGTGAATTTGACATCATTGTGAAGGTACGATTCCCGGATTACAATGAATTTCAGAAGTACATTTTAAATAAACTCAGCAAAATATCCGGAGTAAGAAACGCCAAGACCATGATGGTTGTTAGCATTAAAAAAGAAAACAAGAGAGTGTTTGTGGAGTGATTTATATGGATTCGAACCTATTTAACGAAGTAATGTATTTGCTTGAAGAGATGTCGCTTGATACATCTGTGCCAAAGAATGTGAGAAAAAATGCATCTGATGCAAGAACCAGATTGGAAAACCAGAAGACAAGCCTGGACATAAGATGTGCTACAGCTATATCCATGCTGGACGAAATCTCAAATGACCCGAATGTTCCCTCCCATGGAAGGGCATCCCTTTACACTATTATTAGTAAACTTGAGGCACTTGCAAAGAGTTAAAAATAAAATTAAATAACTTAAAACATATTTTGAGAAGAATATATATATTATAATTATATTATTATGTGATAACTATGACGTTGACAGAAGAAGCGAATAAATTAGCTAAGATCTTGGTTATTTCTAATATTCCCCGAAGCGTTGCGTATACCCTTGTCTATACGAGGGGAAAAGAGGAAGTTACAAGTATAGAAATAGAGAGAGAAGCAGGACTGAGGCAGCCAGAAGTTTCAATTGCGATGCAGTGGCTAAGAAGAAGAGGATGGATAAATAAACGCAACATGAAAAAAGAAGGCAAAGGAAGACCAGTCCACGGTTACAGGCTATCCAAAGATTTTGATGAGATACTTGAGGAGATTATTCAGGATCTGACCTCACAGATTGAGGATATTAAGAAAAATATCCAGGATCTGGCAAAATTTAAAATTGCCTGAACCAACCTTTAATTTTTTTTATTTTTTTTCATTTATTTTTGCATTTGCTTTGCAGATGGCCCTTATAACACCAAGATGAGTTATTGCCTGCGGAAAATTTCCAATCTGATCGCCTGTTTCCATATCAATTTCTTCAGAAAAGAGTTTCAGGTGGTTTCCTTTTTCAATGAGCTTTTCCAGAACTTCCTGCGCCTTTTCCACGTTGCCCTGCTCTGAAAGCACCTCAGCATACCAGAATGATGTCAGGAGAAAGGCGTTGTCTTTGCAATTGAATCCATCGTCATTGTTGTATCTTCTTATTAGGAAGTCTTTTCCCATCAGTTCCTTCTCTATTCTGCTGATTGTTGATTTGGCTAATGTATCGTTGGGGTTCACGAATCCTGTAAGGGGAATCCGCAGGAGCGAACTGTCCACATCCTTTGAGCCGTAATACTGCACAAACGAGCCTGTCTCAGCGTCAACTCCCTTTTCCAGAATCTCCTTCTTCATTTCGTCCATTTCAGCTTGCCAGGCTTCATAGTCACCTTTAAAGTTCAGGAGATGGCCGATTTTGATTGCCCTGTCGTACCCCATCCAGCACATCACTTTAGAATAAGTGTAATGTTTTGGCGGAGTCCTGAATTCCCATATGCTTGAGTCAGGTGCCCTCCATATGTGCCTTATTCTGTTCAGCATCCTGATTACGAAATCCCACATGTAAGCATTTACTGTGCCACCAAGATTTGCCATGTGGTATATGGCGTTGATCATTGATCCATATATGTCAAGCTGAAATTGCTTGGAAGCCCTGTTCCCCATTCTCACTGGAGATGATCCCATATATCCTTCGTAATCAATCTCATATTCATCCAGGCTATCCCTGTAATCTATGCTGTAGAGAACCTTTATGTCGTCATTTCTCTCTATTATGTCCATCATATCATAAAGGTAATTTGTTGCAACAGATTTCAAACCCATCATAGAGAGTGCTTCAATTACATATGAAGTGTCCCTGATCCATGAATACCTGTAGTCCCAGTTCCTTTCCCCTCCTATACATTCAGGCAGGCTAGAAGTTGGGGAAGCCACCATCATCCCGGAAGGATCATAGAACAAAGCACGCAATGTGAGCGCAGACCTTAGGGCAACATCTTTCATCATTCCATCATAGGTGCTTTGTGAAACAAATTTGTCCCAGTAGCTTTTAGTCTCTTCCAGCCTTTTGCCTGATTCGTAGTTCCTCAGGTCATCATCGGCCATGTTGTATGATAATACAAGCCATTCCTTCATATTGGGGTTCATTTTAACCGTCCCCATGATTTTCCTGCCCTCACTGCTAAACTGTGTATTTGCATAGATTCCTAATTTCGAAGAGTTTTTACGGTATACAGCCCCGTTCTCTTTAATGGCTATTTTAACAGGGGACATGATGTAATCAAGTGTTGCTTTAAGTTCTATTTCTACAGTCACTTCGCTGCCAAAAGACTCGATAAGCCGGTGCATTTCTGGAAAGTTTATGCTTGCATATGGTGTTGCGGGGAGGAAGTCCGTAAGCCTTAGCAGTGGCTTATCCTCTTTCAAAAATGTTGTTTCAAGTATCAGGGTGTTTGGAATATATCTCTGGGTTACCTTAATCCCTGTTTTGTCCTGTGGCCTCGTGATCAAGTATCCTCCCTTATTTTTGTCGAGAATAGAATCAAAGGCAGGGTTTGAGGAAAAGTTCGGAAGGCAGAGCCAGTCTACCGTTCCATTCATTGAAACCAGTGCAGCCG
>JAKAVO010000010.1 GCA_021817255.1 Thermoplasmata archaeon | reverse complement strand
TAGAAATGAATTCTTCGGGTTTCAGGAATCCCCCGGCAGTTACCAGGAGCCCGGAAAGTAAACTGGAAACAACTGACTGCACTGCGAAACCGATAACCACTCCACCAATTGCACCGCCAACAAGTGCTCCAGTTAGGTTTACACCGGCGTATATGAGGAATGTCGTTATGGCTGCCGCGTAGATTATGATTCTTAGAATTATGTAAATGCCATTCAGGTTTCGTTCGCCATTGCTTTTTATTGTAAGTTGATCCAAGAGCTTTTTGATAACCCTGAGCACCACAAAAGCGACTATTGCAATAATTAAAGCCACAAAAGCGTCCTGTACGAAAACCTTGTCATTTGCAGGTATATTCAAGAATGTTGCAATTGCTGTGTAAAAATACTCAAACAGATAGACTGCTATTACCGCAATTATGACGGATAGTATTGATTTTGCAAACGAACGCCTTTCCTGGGGATTCATATGGTTTTAATTATTCTTGGTAAATAGCCTTTATTGATTTTTTACCACTTTTTGATAACCCTCATCACTTCATTGCCCTAGAAACTTCATTGCCAACCTCAATAAAAAAGGAAGCTTCCTTCTCACGGCCATTGGTTCAGAATGATCCCCAATATCATTCTTTGCCATTTCTATAATTGCACCATAACTGTCGACGCGGTCTACAAGATTTAGCTCCATTGCCTTTCTTGCCGCATAAATTCCACTGGAACCGATTTCAATGGCCTGCTCTTCTGTCAGATGCCTCTTCTCCTTGACAATGCCTATAAAGAAATTATATGCTTCAGCAAGAATTTCGCCCTGTTTCAGAATATCATCTTCAGTGGACTTCTGGAAGGGGTTCATCAATGCTTTGTCTTTTCCCATGCCTACAACATTTACTTTGACGCCAATTTTATCCATGAGGCCGGTCAGGTCGGGTGACATTGAGATTACGCCGACTGAACCTATTATTCCTGTATTTATTGAATATATTTTTCGAGAGCCACATGCTACCATGTAGGCTCCGGAAGCGGCTACTCCTGTGATAATTGAAATTACGGGCTTTTTTGCCCCAAATCTCTTCACAGCGTCATAAATGAGCTCCGATGCGCTCGCACTTCCTCCCCCGGAGTTTATGTCTATAATCACTCCCCTGATTTTTTTATTTTTGAGTGCCTTATCCAGCTGTGGCATTATTGTTGCCTGAGCTTCTTCTCCAATGTTTCCATGCAAGTTTACTGTTATTATCATCCACATTTGATCTGTTTCTAACTATTAAAATACTCCCAAGCTCTTAAACCCGGTGCGATTGAATTAAAATGTTCAAAAGAAATTTTATTTGGGCAGCATCATGGAGTTTGACCTTTCTCTATCCTCTGTCTTACAATTATAGCAAGATATTCTAAAAATTATAATACAAAGAAATTATTTCTAACGGTAAATAAGATTTATAATATAGGTGATAAAATGAAAGTTCCTGATAGGGTTGTGATTCTTGGTGACAAGGAGTCGGCCATTATGGCTGCAAATAAGCTGGCGAATCGTACAAATAAGAAAGAGATTGAGATTATAATCATAGGCAGGCAGCCAAACGTTGAATTTGATGATGCCAATATATTTATTCCATCATCACTGGTTGATCACCACCTGTTGAGGAGAAGCATCAACTCTGTTCTGCATACAAACATGGAGTATATTCAGGATGAGGTTGTTTCTCTCAACCTGAAAGATAAAAGCTTAAACACAAGGAATGGAAAAGTTGTAAGGTATGACTACCTCCTTGTAACAAATCCGGTGGAAGGAGATCCAACATCCATATCGGGATTTTCAGAAGATGCCAGAACGCTTGATACTGTTCAGGATTCCCTCAGGCTGAGGGAAGATCTTCTAAATATTAAGAGGGGAGAGATTGTCATCTACCAGGATGGGACACATTCGAGAAGCCCTATTGTTGGAGCTAACCTTGCAATATTGCTTGCAAACCATTTCAGCCGAAATCCTATATATAAAGATGTGAAAATTACATATTTGAACTCATCCAAAGTCATAATTGAAAATAAGCAGTTCCATGCAAGGATCGATAATGCCCTTCAAAACAAGGGGGTAAAGACAACATATGGCTTCAAGCTGGAACAGTTGAATGTAAAAAACAAGGAACTTCAGTCCAAAGATGGTAGCGCAGTGAAATATGATATTCCTATTATATTCTCACCTTCCAGGATGAAGGATTACCTATTGAATGCGGGTTTTCCAAGAACTGACAGCTCACCAATAGAGATGAATTTCAAAAACCTCAATGTGAAGAATTATCCAGAGGTTTTTATATCGTCTATGGAACCGTTATTTACGTCCAATTACTGGAACATTAACCATGTGGAACTGGACTATATCACAGCGAAAATTGCACACCACATAAGTGGGTATCCAGACCCTGAAGACTATAAGGGAGCGGTATACATCGACTACCTTATAACAGAAGATGAGAGGGCTACAAATATTGTCATTGAAAACGATGGGGAATATAGCGAAGGAAAGCCAAGCAAGACCGATTATTTGCTGAAACTGTACTCGTATCATTCGTTCTTCGGCAGTTATTCGCAGGGATTTTTGTGAGGTGTTAAAAATGGAAAGTGAAAAAAATGAAAAAGATCAGGTGGAAATTGCACTGTCAGAATTAATAGGAGACGACCAGGCTCTTCTTGGTGTCTTGAATCTTGTCAAAATATTCAAGGATTCGGGGAACATTGAAGTGCTTGAAAAAATACTGACTGAAAATATGCCGGGAAATACAAAAGCGTACACATCACTCCTGGATAAGAGAGAACTTCATCTTGGCAGCATTTCCATGATGAACAGCCTTCTTGCTGTTATGGCTTCTGTTTCAGGAAAGACTTCACAATCTGCCCTGAATTTGCTGCTGTATAATAGCGAAGATGTCCTTCTGTCAATGATAGAGGGTGCTAAGCAGCCTGAGAATTTTTCTATACTGAGGCTTATGGGAATGTTAAAGGATCCTGAAATTGCAGCTGGATTGAGTGCTGTCCTGAATGCCCTTAAGACCCTTGGATCACTTTTAAAAAAGGTTGACACAGAGTGACCTATTCTATATCATTTCATTATGAAAAAAATGTAGGGCTCAAGAGCGATTCTGAAGAGATGGAAACAGTATATCTCAGGGATCCTATTACCAACAACCCAAATGTTTATACTCCAACTGAGACAATGCTTTTTGCAATGTCTGGGTGTTCATCGTATGATGTTTTGCTCATAATATCAAGGATGAGAAAGGAGATAAAATCTTTCAGCGTGAAGGTGGATGCAGAGAGGGAGGAGGAAGAGCCAAGGGTACTAAAAAGTGCGAACTTTACTTACTCTATTGATTCAGACATATCAGAAGAACAGGCACTGAGGGCAATTAATCTGTCACTTGAAAAATACTGCAGTGTGACAATTCTGGCCAGAAGGGGTGGAGTAAAGGTAACTTACTCACTGGTATTGAATGGAAAAGAAATATGTGACAGGAAAGATCCAAAGATTGACTAAATATTTTTAATCCCATGCCCGGTCAGTATCAAAAGAGAGTTTTTATTCAGATTAAATTTTCTAAGCGCAGAATATGTTATTGCTGAGCTATACTCACAATCAATCCCCACTTTTGCCAGATCCTTTTTGCCCTGAATAATTTCATCTTCAGTTAAAGTTTCACACCTGCCATATGTCTTTATTATGGAGCTTAGCAGTGTATGCCTGAGCGGGAGCACGCCTGTCAATGCATCTGCTATGGAGCTTGAAGGTTCCCTGGCTATGTTATTCAACATATTGTACATCCCGCTGGCCCTCTCTGGCTGCAATGCCCATAGTGCAGGCATGGATTCTATCAATCCATTCTGGAGAAGATGCGAGAACCCTTCAAATATGCCCAGGTATAGGGTCCCGGTGGAAAAGGGAATCAAAATATTGTCAGGAAGTTTTTCCATCTGTTCAAAGATTTCATAGGAGATTGCCCTGAATCCATCGTAGAATTCAGGCCAGTACTGGTGCCCCAGGTACTTCATTCCACTGTTTCTGGCGCTGTCTTCAACATCTTTTCGTGATCCTTCTATTTTCTTGATTTTTGAACCATAGCTTTCAATCTGCTTCAGTTTGTTCGCGTTTGCTGATTTTGATGCGAAAACTGTAGGTTTGAGATCAAGCATTTTAGAAAACAGTGCAAACGAAGCTCCTGCATTGCCTGAGGAATCTTCACTTACTTGCTCACCCTTTGTGATATATTTCTTCTCCCTCAAGAATGAGAAAAGTGTGTTCATTCCCCTGTCCTTGTATGAAAGTGTGGGATTGAAATATTCAAGTTTCGCACTAAAGAGATCAGTTTTAATTAAAGGTGTCCTTAAATCCATTGGGAAAAGTGGTTTTTCGATATAGTCAAAATTGTCCTGGGTTTTCTTTTCATATGGCCCGGAAACTCTGATGATGAATGGGGAATTGCACGTATTGCATAAAAGTTCAAATTCTTCTCTTGGAGAACCGCATTTAAAGCAAAAAACCTTTGTTAATACCATGTCAGCGTATTGTTAGTAATTTTAAAAATTTATATAAAAAAATTATAGGGATGAATAGTAATCTTCGTTGTATGGCTCTGGTTTCAGCCCCTTTCTTGTCCTAATCTTTGCAACCACATCTTTCTGTATTTCCGGTGGCACTTTCTGATATCCTGAGTTCTCTGAACTCCACAATACTTTGCCTCCTGTAGCGCTTCTGATTGCAGATGCAAATCCGAACATGCCTGAAACAGGGACTCTTGCAACAATTACTATATCGTCTCCCTCTATGTTCATTTCGTCAACTACTCCCCTTCTTTGCTGGATTTCGTTTGTAACTGAACCCATAATATCCTGTGGAACATTGATGTAGACTTTCTGTATGGGTTCCATTAGTACCCTTCTGGCCTGGCAGACTGCCCCATATAGTGAGTTTCTTCCGGCAGGAATAACCTGGGCTGGACCCCTGTGAATGCTATCTTCGTGAAGTTTGGCATCAACAAGTGAAGCTTTAATGTGTGTCATTCCTTCATTTGCCAGCGGTCCCCTGTCAATCACTTCCTTGAATGATTCAAGAAGAAGTTCCATGGTTTCATCGAGGTACTGAATTCCTTTTGTAACATCAAACATTACGTTTTCGCCCATGACTGATGTAATGCCTCTTGCAGCATCTCTTTCAATTCCGGCATTCTGCAACTGTTCTATTGTCGCTCTTTTATCCTTGAATTTTGAACCCTGTGGAAGTACGCCATCTTTGATCAGTTGAACTACGCTTTCTTCAAGAGGTTCAACCTTGAAATAGAATTTATTATGTTTGTTGGGTGATTTTCCTTCAAATGGGCCTCCTGTCCTTTCAACTGTTTCCCTGTACACAACGATTGGGTCCGATGTAGTCACTTCTATTTTATAATCATTCTTTATTCTGTAAAGCGTGACTTCAAGATGCAGTTCCCCCATGCCTGAAATAAGATGTTCACCTGTCTCCTGGTTAATGTTGACCTGTATTGACGGATCTGCCTTTGATACAGTCTTCAGCACATCTATCAACTTCGGCAAATCTGATGTGTGCTTTGCCTCAATTGCAAGAGTTACAACTGGATCTGTGTAATGAGTCATAGGTTCAAATGGTTCCATGTCAGCGACTGCTGATACTGTGGATCCTGCAATTGCACTCTTCAAACCAATGACTGCAGCGATGTTGCCTGCAGGTATTGAATCAACCTGGATCCTATCCGGGCCTACCATCATTGCAATCGTTTGAATTTTAAACTTTCCCGATGCACTGCTGATATAAAGTTCCTGCCCCTTGGTAAGATTGCCGCTGAAAACTCTTCCAACAGCGATCTCTCCTGCATGTGGATCGACAATAATCTTGGTTATCATCATAGCTAATGGCCCTTTTGTATCGCAGACCATCATTGACTTCCCCACCTGTGATTCCAGATCTCCATGCCAGACATTTGGAATTCTGTAAGTCTGTGCCTGTTTGGGATCAGGGAGATGATGCACAACCATGTTTAATATAATTTTATGCAAAGGAGCTCTTTTTGCAAGTTCCTTCTGTTTTCCTTCCCTAACTAATGTTACAATATCGTTAAAATTAACCTTGAAAACTTTCATTGCAGGTACAGATATGGCCCAGTTGTTGTATGCAGAGCCAAATGATACCTTTCCATCCTGCACGCTTAATTCCCAGTCTTTTTTAAACTTCTCCGGTGCGTATTTGACAATGAGTTTATTAACATCGTTTATGATTTTAATAAATTTCTTCTGCATTTCTTCAGAATTGAGTTTTAATTCATTTATCAGCCTGTCAACCTTGTTTATAAACATGGTTGGCTTAACATATTCCCTCAGGGCCTGCCTAATTACTGTCTCAGTCTGGGGCATAACGCCCTCTACTGAATCCACAACTATAATACATCCATCTACAGCCCTCATTGCCCTGGTTACATCTCCACCAAAGTCAACGTGCCCTGGGGTATCAATTAAGTTTATCAAATAATCCTTGTCGTCAACCTGATGGACCATTGAAGCGTTTGCAGCGTTAATTGTTATTCCTCTGGCCTGTTCCTGCTCATCATAGTCAAGCATTAACTGCTTTCCGGCAAGTTCCTCGCTCATCATTCCAGCGCCAGCTATTAGATTATCGCTGAGTGTTGTCTTACCGTGATCAATGTGAGCGGCTATGTCAATATTTCTTATGCTTTCTGCCTTGTTAACAAGTGTTGAAGCTTTGGCAATATTATCTTCTTTTCGTCCCATAAAAATCCCTCTTAAAATTTTAGAAAAAATTAATTTTTCATTTGAATTTCTATTTGTACTCCGTCAGGTATCGAAATCTTCATTACCTGCTTAAGGGTTCTTTCGTCTCCGTCTATATCGATGAGCCTTTTATGAACCCTCATTTCCCATCTGTCCCATGTTGGAGAACCTTCCCCATCAGGGCTCTTTCTTACAGGAACTGTTAATCTCTTTGTGGGCAAAGGGACTGGCCCATGTATGTCGACTCCTGTTCTCTGGGCTATTCCCTTAATCTCCTTGCACACTTCATCTACAATCCTGTGATCTGTTCCGCTCAGTGAAATCCTAGCTCTATATGATACCATTATCTTCACTTTACTTTGTTTCTACTTCTTGGCAAAGACCAGCAGCGACAGTTTGTCCCATATCCCTAATTGCAAATCTACCAAGCTGTGGGAATTCCGCAACCTTTTCTATTACAAGAGGTTTGTCTGGTACAACTTTTACCACTGCTATGTCTCCTGTCTTCAAGAATTGAGGGTTGTTCTCCTTTGTAGTTCCATCCTTGGGGTTGATGGTTTTGACAAGTTCTTCAAATCTGCATGCTACCTGTGTTGTATGTACGTGAAATACTGGCTTGTATCCGACAGCAATTACACTGGGATGGTTAAGCACTACAATTTGGGCAGTGAATGACTTTGCAACTGTTGGAGGTGCATTAACCGGTCCACAAACATCTCCTCTCTTTACATCATTTTTCGCAATTCCCCTTACGTTAAAACCTACATTATCTCCAGGTTCAGCAGACGGCAATGACTCGTGATGCATTTCGACTGATTTTACTTCACCCTGCTTGTTTGCAGGCATAAATATAACTTTGTCACCTGGCTTTATGACTCCAGTTTCAACTCTTCCAACGGGCACTGTTCCAATGCCTGTGATTGAATATACATCCTGAACTGGCAGCCTGAGTGGTTTGTTTGTTGGTTTTTCTGGTACCTTAAGTGTTTCTAAGGCTTCCAACAGAGTTTGCCCACTGTACCACTTCATATTCTCGGACTTCTTTGTTATGTTGTCTCCCTTGTATCCACTGATTGGTATAATTGGGAAGTTCCTGTACCCCACGGATGCCATGAATTTCTCAATTTCAGCTTTGACTTCAGTAAATCTTTTTTCACTGTAAGGAGGCTGGACAGAGTCCATTTTGTTTGCCACTACTATGATTTGCTGTACACCAAGTGTTTTTGCGAGGAAAGCGTGTTCTCTTGTTTGAGCCATAATTCCTTCCCCTTCCCTTGCAGATATTACAAGCATTGCTGCATCAGCCTGGCTTGTGCCTGTTATCATATTCTTTACAAAGTCCCTATGCCCGGGTGCATCTATAATTGTAAAGTAATACTTGTCTGTTTCAAATTTTCGATGTGATAGATCAATAGTTACTCCTCTCTCTCTTTCTTCTTTGTATCTATCCATTACCCATGCGAATTCGAACGTTGCCTTACCCTTTTCGTCGGCCTGTTTCTTGTAATCATCGATTATATGCTGTGGAATCTCACCGTGCTCGAACAACAGTCTTCCTACTAAAGTCGACTTTCCATGATCAACATGCCCTATCGTTACCAAATTTATGTGTGGTTTTTGTCCTGCCATTTATTCACCTTTTTGCTTATTTGAGTTATCCCGTTAGAGGATTTTATTTATTAAACTCTTCGTACGGTAATTTATAATGGTTATAATAGGTTTTCCAATTGTATAAGTTTGCCTGTTTTAAGAGCAGACGGGAAAGCTATAATAAGTTTCAGAATAATATAGTGTTCAGGCATCTTTCTGCATCCATATAGATTTTCTGGTGCCACATGGCTTAAAGTGGGAGCCTAATTAATCGAAACATTTAATTTCACTGTTATTATTTCGTTCAGTTTAGAGTAAACCTTTAGAGGGATTAAATGGCCGGGGAAAGATCAAATAAACGAACGAAAGATAAGTGGAAAGAGAAAAAGTGGTTTAGAATTATGGCACCAAGCCAGCTTGGGGGCAAGGAAATCGCTATGACGGTTGGAACTGCACCTGAAAGCATAAAAGGCAGGATAGTTGAGATTCCTATATCGGACTTTTCTGGAAATTTTAAAAAATCAAATGCAAAGTTGGAATTCAAGGTTTTGGATTGCGTAGGCACAAAATGCAGCACAATATTTGTTGGCCATTCTGTCAATGACGATTACGTCAGAAGAATGGTAAGAAGAAGGAAGGAACGAATAGACATAGTGAAGACAGTAAAAACAACTGATGGGTATGAATTCGTCCTCAAGGTTGTAGCTGTAACAGAAAATAAACTAACTTCAGCTAAAAGTGTTGAATTAAGAAATGCAATTACCAATATGGTGGAAGAAAAGGTAAAAAACATGGATTACTTTGAATTTGTCAGGTTTGTAATTGAAGATGAGTCTGTTTCTGAGATACTGACAGGAATAAAGGATATCTATCCGCTCAAGAAACTGGAATTTAGAAAGTCGGAATTAACTGGCACCGGGGAGAAGTATAACTTTTCAGTACCTGAGGAGCCAGCGGCAGAAGAAGTCCCGGCTCAATAAATTAACCCATTATTTGCGCCGGGGTGGCTTAGTAGGTGGAGCGCCGGACTCATAAGAATTTTTCTGAGAAATCCGGAGGTCTCGGGTTCGATCCCCGATCCCGGCATATCTAACTTGATTTAATTCCAATTGCCATATTTTCTGATAAGCTCACAAATTGAGTTTTATAATATATCGTTCACAGAATTATTCTTGTTTCATGGTTTTCTGGATCTGTTCTGCCAGTATGACACATAGTTGCCTATATAGCGATATGCTGTTAGGGAATCAAATCATTCCTTCTTTAATCTTGACGCATTGGATTCTTCTATTTCCCTGGCAGTCTCATTAGCCTGGGGAGAATTGATTTTCTTTAAATTGTCAATTACTTTCTTTACGTCTGATATTGGCCTGTTTTGGCTCATTTTCCATTTGGCTTGAACCTGATCAGCTTTGATCCTGAAGCCGACTATCTCTTCGACCATTTTCTGGTAATATTTTTCATTTTCCTTTTTAAGGGCGGCCCAGGCTGGATCAAATTCCTCACTTAATTCTATTAGCAATTCAGCTGTTTCTTTTCTGTTTAGTATTTCAAATGTTCCTTTCAATTTCACTATCTCATAATCCCATGTTGGAACAGATGATTCTACAGTATACCATATGGGAGAGATGTAATGATGAGTTCCGGGAAACAGGACAGTTGCCTTCTTATTCTCTGAAACTTTCCACTGTTCATTATTTCTTGCTAGATGTCCATATAGGGTAAATGTTGTTGATTCCCTCTTAATAATAAATGGAATCTGAGAATTGTAAATATCGTCCCCATCTGGAGTCAGGAGGATTCCAAAGCTGTTTTTCTGAAGAAAACTGCCAATCGCTTCGATATCCTCCTGTTTGAATTCCCCCGGTATGTACATAGCGGAATATGCCGAATGACTATATCATCATTTCAAAAATGGAATCTTTATAAATATTTTTTATAATGTGGTGGAGTTGAATTTTTCTTTGTAACTTTTTATTGTTCTGTAAAAAACTATGAGGAGAATTGTGGCTATAAAACCCGGAAAGGTTACATATATCCAGAATAAGACATGGCTTGATATTATGGGCAGGAACGCTCCTCCCAGCAATGGCCCAAATGCACGCCCTGCCGAGCAAAATGCATTATAAATTCCAATATTTGTTCCGACCCGTTCCCTTCTGGAAATGCTCGCAACAATTGAATAGCCATTTGGAAAAGATAGATTTTCTCCCATAGTGAAAACTGCAGTGGATATAATCATTTGAAGGAGATTTGAATCCAGCCCATATGAAGCAAATCCTATAGTGTATATCAAACCCCCAATTATCAGGGCCTGAAATTCTCCTATCTTCCTGGAAATTCTATAAAAGAATGGCTGGGTGAATGCCACTGCAATGCCATTTATCATGTATATGATTCCAATTTCATAGTACCTCCCTGAAAAGATTCCATTAGAATATAATGAAAGGGAAATGGTTTCCTGTGCCTGAACCATGAAAATGAGGAACGCTGCCAGAGATATCACAATGAGGGCAAAATTGCTTGTATTGAATTTCAGCCGTTTCTTTTCTGTGCTTTCCGGGATATCTTTCACTCTCAGGGAGATTGCAAATGATAACAGGGCAGTTAGTGCAAAAAAGTAAAAAATGCCATGAAATCCATAATATGATAAAATGAATCCACCTATAGCTGGCCCAAATCCCCAGCCAAGATTATTGCCAACCCTCATTATTGAAAAACCCTTCAGCTGTACAGAACTGGACCTCGAAATAAGTGCATTGGAAGATGGGGACTGGAAAGCGTTTAAAATCATTATTGATCCAAAGAATATAGGAAATATCACAGGTGAGCCATTTACAACTTTGCTCATCGCCAGCAACAGGCTCATAAGAAAAGCTGCTGA
Source organism: Thermoplasmata archaeon (assembly GCA_021817255.1). Taxonomy (GTDB): domain Archaea; phylum Thermoplasmatota; class Thermoplasmata; order Thermoplasmatales; family Thermoplasmataceae; genus Cuniculiplasma. The sequence goes on along the minus strand of JAKAVO010000010.1, from coordinate 49,180 downwards.
AAGAAATAATGTAAACACTTTCCTGTGTCCTATGCTGTCCCCGATTCTTCCGCCACCATATTGGGCGAAAGATGAAAATATGCCTCCTGCCATGAACACAAGAGAAGCAAAAAATGGTGAAAGCCCAAGAAATTTTGTCATATAAATTGAACTGTAAATCCAGACCGAGGAATATCCCAATCCTCTTATTGCTGAAGATATCGTTACAATTTTCACATTATCCATTAGACAATACCCATTATTCTGGAATATTTAGGAGTATTGTCTTTATTTTTATAAAGAACCTGAAATTTTCAATCAATTTGAAGTGTTATAAATTTTAAATTGAATATTCCAAAGGCTCAAAAAAATTATTTTACCGAGGAAAAAACAGCTATTGTTTCAGTTCTTTCAACACCAGGAACTGCCCTGAGCTTGTCAAGAACAAAATCCCCTATTTCCTCTATTGATTTGCCTCTGACTTTCAGCAGGAGATCCCATTCGCCTGCAACAATGCTTACTTCATATACCTGATGAAAATCCCCAATCATTTTGGCCATTTCCCTCTGTTCAATATTTCCCTTAGGATCAAATGCCAGAAATACGTATGCCATTGCTCCCAGGTCAATCTGGGAATAATCCGGGATAGCGGTGAACCCTCTTATAACACCAAGCGAGATCATATTCTGCATACGCTCGTATATAGTGATCCTTGGGATATCCAGGTTTCTGGAGATGTCAGCAATTTTGTCTCTGCCCTTCTCCATCAGATACTCAAGTATAGTTCTATCCTTGTCATCCATTATCATGGAATTGCTTAATGGTATTTAAACTTTCAAAATGTCTAATAAAAAATCTTATTCAATTCGTATTATAACAATATGTCAAAGTTTAGCGACATAATGATAAATAGGTCATAGTAATTTCAATACTATGCAGGAAACTGTTACATACGAACTGAAAGAACACCTGAAAAGTGAAAGATTGAAAATCGCTTTGGAAGTAAACACGCTAATAAGGAGGAAGATGTCCGATATCCTGGTTAAGGAAGGTTTTATAGAAATACCGCCAGTAATCTTTTCTTCCGTGACCGACCCGCTCAACCATCCAGTTTATGATCCTACATTCGATTATGAGGGCACACGGTATTCATTAACAAAAAGCATGATTTTCCATAAGCAGATGATCGTGCAGGCAATACCAAAGGTATACACATTTTCACCCAACGTAAGGCTGGAGACAGCGGATAAGGCCAAGAGCGGAAGGCACCTGCTAGAATTCACACAACTGGACCTTGAAATGCTGGACTCAACAAGGGAAGATGCCATGAAGATTGGAGAAAAATTAGTATCAGGTGCGATAAAAGAAGTGACTGAGAAGATGCCGGGCAAACTGAAAATTCTTGGCAGAGAGCTGCATGTTCCTAAAACACCGTTTAAAGTTTACAAATACACTGAAGCAAAGGAAAAATATGGAAAAGATTTTGAACAAACACTTTCGGAACTGGAAAAGGAACCATTCTGGATAATTGATATACCGCTGAAGGAACGGGAATTCTACGACCGGGAAAAGGATGATGAAAAGGGAATACTGCGGGATATGGATCTAATGTACCCCGAGGGGTTCAACGAGGCAATATCCGGTGGAGAAAGAGAATATGAAATAGAGAGAATCAAAGAACGAATACTTGCAAAGGGGCAAACATTCGAACAATTCAAATGGTTCCTGGATTATGCCGAAGGGGGGCTCCGCCTTTCATCTGGCTTTGGAATCGGAATTGAGAGGCTTATCAGGTATATATGTGGCTTTGAACGGATAGAAGAGACGCATCCTTTCCCAAAAACACCTGGAAAGTTCTCTATCTGAATTTTTTCAGAATCTTTTTAGCTGATTTACTGCTGAACAGCATAAGTGATTGCCCTGCCGGATTTCAGGGCCTTTTCAATGTTTATGCCAGCTTCGCTGTCCACCTTGATCCTTATTATTCCCTTGCTGGAGGTTCTCCCCTGAATTGCCATTATGTCATCCAGGTATATGCCTACAAGGCTGTTTTTGTCGTTGCAGTGCAGATAGATAATCCTGTTTTTCACTTCTATTGATACGTTCCTCCTCTCCCTGTCTTCTTCTGAAATGACATCAATTGAGACTCCCAGGCTTTTTTCAAGCTCGCTTATGTTTGACCCTTTCCTTCCCAGAAGTTTAGGGCGAAGTGATTCAGGGATGGAGACTCTGTATTTCCTCTTCCCCTTTTGTGTTACTCCTACCTGATCATAACCTAAGTAATCAGAAATTCTTTTCCTCACCATTTCACTCTTTGCTTCATCCACCTGGGGCAAACCATCACTTTCTTCTATGGGCACAACTACAATCTGTTCCCCAAACGAGTAAATTTCATACAGTTCCTCTCTGGATAAAGCATCTTTCACCTGAATCACAGGCCTCGAGAGATCCTCCTGGACCATTCCATAGGGAACCTTTACAGTGTGCGAAATAGCAAGGTATTTTGCAATTCTCCCATCCTTCACGAACAGTATAGTGTCTATTACCTGGGGTATAAGTCCCAGCTCAATACGGCCAATGAACCTGTGCAATGCATCAATAGGTTTCGTAGAGTGCACAACGCCAATCATTCCAACTCCAGCCATCCTGAGGTCTGAGAATACCTTGAAATCAGATGTTACCCTCATCTCGTCAAAAACAGTATAATCATTTCTTACAAGCAAGAGGACATCTCCTGTCTTTTCCATTGAACCTTCCAGGGAAGTATACTGGGTAATCTCCTTGTCCACCTGAAGATCCCTTGGCTTCTCCATTGTTTTGACGATCATTCCCTCATTGTTGAGATGATCTGCCAGTGCCTGGACAAATGTGCTTTTTCCGGCTCCCGGGCTTCCTGCAACGAGTATTCCTGCTGAACCTGATGTTATGTGTTCCATAATCCTTTCCGGAAGCTCGTAATATTCCAGTTCTTTCTTTGTTACAGGCCTTACGGCAGTGATTTCGGCAGTGCTTGAGAATGGCGGCCTGGCTATCACAATCCTGTATGTATTTAACTGGATTACGGTTGCCCCTGCCATATCCATTTCCACAAAAGAGTCCTTTTCATTTCCTGCCCTTTTTATAAGATTGTTTATCAGTGCATCAACTTCCGAACCCGATAGAAAGTGATCCGTCCGTATGGTGTCAACGCTTCCGGGGACACCCCGTTTAATCTTAACATAAGTATCCGCCTTTATATGGACTGAAATCGTTTGCGGATCAAAGAGTTCTTCAAGCTTAACTGAAATTTTGTCGTCCGGTTCCAGATACTGGCACTGAATCCCTTTAAGGACAGCAATATTCTTCTGCACTATGTCGCCGGTAACCAGGATGCCGTTCAGGTCCATTGCCTCTGATCGGATGATTTCGTCAATCTCCCCGTTGTGCCCATTTGCCTTCTGCCACTGTGTGGGGCGTTTTCCAAAGAATTCAACACTGATTTTCTTTTTTCCGCAAATTTCCTTTATCTTCTTCAGTTCATCGAGAGCGGCAAAACCTACAGATCTGCTTTGGTTTGCCTGATGCTCCACTTCAGCAAGCAGTGCTTCGCTTAAAATTACTCTTGAATCCTCCTTGATCTTCCCAATGAATTTTGTAAATCTACCATCCACTATGACAGATGTGTCCGGGATATAATCCACCAATGGTTAATCCTTAAGGTTATTTATTGATTATGATATCGGAGAGCATGGATTCAGAGAGGTTGCCGAATCTGCTGGTTCGGATGCTGAAAGAACAGGGAGAGGCAGTGCGTGATTCAGCGTTTGCCCTTTCTGGCGGCATTGACAGCTCTCTTCTCTATATTGCAATTGGAAAGCGAAACCATGCATACAGCATTGGAACAGAAGGTTCCCAGGACTTTGCCTATGCGGATGCCCTGTGCAGATTTCTTGGAACCGCGCTGAATAAAATAACAGTTAATGAAGATGATATTCTGGAAGCTTCCAACATAGTAAAAAAAATAGATCCTCAAATTCCTTTCCTCGATCTGGGATTCGAAACCGTGCTTGCACTGCTTCTATCCAATATAAGGGAAGATTCTCTCGTGACAGGGCAGGGGGCTGACGAGATATTCTACGGTTATGCAAAGTTTTCCGACGGGAGGGAGGAGAATAATCTGAAGAGTTTAACCAAGCTCAACAGTGTTACCCTGCCAAGAGAGAGAAAAATTGCGGATTATTTTGGCAAAACTCTCATTGCGCCGTATATGCAAAATGGGATACCGGAATACTTTTCCGGTTTGCATAGAAATATTCATGCATCATTGGAAAAAAACAAGATAATACTGAGAGAGGCAGGCAAAATGGAAGGGCTGCCTGAAAAAATATTTTTAAGAAACAAAAAGGCCGCCCAGTATGGCTCAGGAATTAAAAAGATCCAGGAAAAGCTTGGCCTCAAACAGTGGTGAACAGATCTGTTAAAATTAAGCGGCAGGAACAGTATCATTCTTCTTCTTATACTCAGGGCACTCTATTCCATGAACTGGTACAATGTATCGCCGATGCTGTTTGATATAACCTCGTCCTACAATGTTGGTTCTTCACTCTCAGGCCTTATATTATCTGCATTTCTCATAGGGACAGGATTATTCCAGATTCCTTCAGGGCTTGTTGCTTCAAGGATTGGATCCAAGAACACAGCCCTCACAGGAATAGCAATCATGTCAGTGGCAGCAATGGCTTCCGTCATCTCGCCAAACTTTACTGTTTTTCTTTCAACAAGGTTTATGGTGGGGCTTGGTTCTGCTTTTTTCTTCTCTTCCGGCATATCAGTGCTGAATGATATAGATGAGGGAAACGTTAAAAGGAACATAGCTGCATTCAATACAGCCTTTGCAGTTGGCGGTGGTTTTGGTGTGGTTGGATTTGCATATTTTCTCCAATTTGCATCATGGCAGAACCTCCTTGCAATCGGAGGGCTGGTGACGGTTCTGCTTACTCTCGCTGCCTTCATGCTTATACCGGATATGAGTTCGAGAATCGCAAAAAAGAAGGAGTTCAGGAAAAATGTCTACATGAGGCTGACATCAAAACCCCTGCTGCTTCTTTCGATGTCCCTTGCCGGATACTGGGGATTAAATTTTACATTTGAGGAATATCTTCAGCCATTTGCAGAGAAACTGGGTTTCAGCGGCCCAGTTGCCGGGTTTATAGGATCACTGTCACTCTTTGCAGGAGTTGCAGGGATGATCCTCTTTGCATATTTCTCACGCAAAAAGGGTTCCGTTGTTCTCCCTTCGCTGGTTATTTTTATATCTGCCATCCTTGCGTTTCAGTTCTTTGGGCTCCCATATTACCTGTTTCTGACAGCAATACTGGGCGGGAGCATAAGCGTGATAATATTTTCAATTGAATATGCATATGTGGTGAGGATAGAAACAGAAAGGCAGTTTGTTGCCCTGGGCATTTCAATAATGAATGCAATGCAGATTGCCACCGGATCAGCAATTACTTTCCTGTTCGGCTATCTTTTTTCACTGAACGCTTTTCTTTCATGGGTAATTCTTGGCGCGATTGCCCTGATATTTCTTCCGATGGGGATATCTGTTATGAGGCAGAAGGGTTAGTTGTTGTGCTCGCTCATGTTGACTTTTCTCCACAGTGGAATGAAAGACAGGAAAAATGCCACCCCTATAATGGTAAACGGATACCAGATCAGGCCTATATCCGCAGAGAATATTGTCAGGAAAAAAGTTCCCAGAACAGGCGCTATTGGGGTTATCATTCCTGTAAGCACCTGAAATGACGTGAAATACTGACCTCTCTTATTTGTAGGTGCAATTCTGCTTATTACTGTATTTATGGACGGAGATACAATATTTTCCCCAATGGTAATCAATACTGTATCCAGCACAAGGAATACAAACCCCCTGAAGAAAGGCAGGAGAGAAAATGAAATGAGGTATACAACGTACCCAAGATTGATTCTTGCAATGTCCTCCAGCTTTTTCAACAGCCTGTTTAGTGGCAGCTGGCCAACCGTGACAACGACCCCGTTTACAGAATAAAGCAAACCTATGTCGAAATAAGTCATATTGTCAAATCCCTTCCAGAAAAATGTCAGTGTTGTTCCCCACTGACCCAAAATCAAGTAGAACAGGGAAATTAGAATTGCAACAATAAAGAATGGCTTGTCCTTGAAAGCTTTAAGTATATCCGGCTTTGTGCCCGCAATCTCTTCCTTTGCACCGGGACTGCCCCTCTTCTGCTCCTTCAGGAATTTTACATAGACAAACAATTCTGAAAATGAGAAAACTGTTGTCAATAGGAAAATATAGCCATAGCCAATTCCTGCTATGAATCCACCCACTGCAGGGCCCAGTGAAAACCCAAGGTTCTGGAGTATTCTGACAAAGCTGAAGGCAGAGTTTCTTTCAGAGACTGATGAACTGTCTGTTATTATGACATTATCCGCTGCACCTATTATGTTCATCAATGGCTCGCTCAAGACCAGGACCATGTAGATGAGAAACAGGCTGCTATTTTCGAAGATTAGAATTGTAAGGGAGAGGAGCAACAAGCCCAGCAGGATGTTGGCATAAATAATCACTGATCTCGCACCCTTCCTGTCAATAAAGTTCCCTGCAACGAGAGTAAGGGGCAATGATGAAATTGCCATCAGGAATATTACCACTCCAATTACCAAATATGGAACATGCCTGGACACAAGCAGGTACAGGGGAAGAAATATCCACATCTGGGATCTGGCAAATACTCTTATGAACTGGTTTGAAGCAACGACTGCAATGCCATTTCTTCTGAAGAGGCTTACTGTTTCATCCCGTGGGTCAGGCAATTAACTCTAAACCACATATCAGTGAAGAATATAACCCTGATTGAATAAAGATCAAGGTTTAAATCAGAATTAATTTTCCCGGGCAAAATCAGATCTTGCTGTATACTTTTTCCTGCGGATAAATGCATGCAGGGTCAGACTCAAGGAAATCACCCTCTTCCACATAGGCTCTCCCTCTTGACCCTCCACAGATCCCATTGTATTCACAGGTTCCACACTTTCCTTTAAGTTTCCTCGGGTCACTTATATCCTTCAAAACCTGGCTTGTTCTAATTATCTCGCCAAGGCTTCTTTCCCTGACATTGCCAATGGACAGGTTGAATAGCCCTGAAACTGAAACTTCGCCTGTTGAAGATACGAAAAGCGTTTTTGTTCTTCTTCTTGCGTTATAATGATCTGGTATATCGATTCCATGCAAATCTATCCCTGTCAGTTTCCTGGTTTCTTTTACAAGTTCCTTGAGCAATGGGCCGCCCTCAATAAATCCATTTCTGATTGCCTCGACTTCTATTCTGCTTATTTCAGGAGCCTCTACAGTTCTGATCTTGCACCCTGCAATTTTTAGCATGTAGAGATATTTCAGTATATCTTCCATTTCTGCCGATGATACTGGCTCCTCTGAAACACCCCTTCCCGTCTTGATGAGAAAGAACAGTTCCCATACCTGAATGTCCATTTCTCTTATTGTATGGTACAGAAATGGCAGGTCCAGGATATTCCTTTTCATGATGGTGGTGTTTACCTGGGTATTCACTCCTTCTGACTTTAGCATGCTTGCAAGTTCAACTGTCTTCTTGAATGAGCCTTTCCTGTTTCGTATGTAATCATGGGTGGAAGGAATTCCGTCAATTGACAGTGAAATAGAACTTAAGCCCAGTTCTTCCATAAGAAAGATCTGATCTACTGTCAGAAAATCTCCTGCAGATGGGCTGACTGAAAAACTCATTTTCAATTCGGATGCTTTCTGCATTATGCCAGAGAAATCAGGGTGCATCAGGGGGTTTCCCCCGGTAAATATTAAATGGGGCACTCTGTCCATTGATGTTGGAATGCTTTCCAGCAATTGCTTGAATTCAAAGCCTTTCATTTCATCCGGGGCGATCTCTGTTATCGACGAAGCCCTGCAATGTAGGCATTTATAGTCACATGCCTTGGTAAGTTCGAGGAATAAGAGGTCTGGTATATAGTCTTCACCCATAATCTCAATATGAAAAGTTAAAATAAATAGTAATACCCCGATATGTTAAGGTTTCAAAGAGTTCAAAATAGCATTTCAGTCAGTCGTGGTTAGCAAAATTGATAGATAATAATTTAAATGTCATACACATGTCATACTATGGGTTTGCTTGTGGCCTTTCTTGAAGGATTATTTGCAGGTTTCCTTCCCTCATTATTATTAGCTTATTATTTCTTCAGCAAGAAACCGGAAAAATCCATTGACAGGGACGTGATCAAGTCTATCTCCATTGATGTGCTGAAGGAGGCATCAGAACAGAACCTGAAAATAACAGAAGGAGTTCTTAAAACCGTGTCCAGCAACACGGCATCAATATTTGATGAAAAGAAAGCAGAGATCAATTCAATTATCTCTCCTCTCAGGGAACAACTGGGAGAATACAGGGAGCAGCTGTTAAACATTGAGAATCTTCGGAGAGAGGATTATGGCAACATCAGAAAGTTTCTTGACACAATTGAGAATACAACAGCAAGAATAAGGGAAGAAACTGTGTCCCTGAATGAGATGCTGAAAAATTCCCAGTTAAGAGGGCAATGGGGGGAATTAACCCTGATGAAAATAGTGGAAAATGCCGGCATGGCTGAACACATTGACTATGATCAACAGGTCCAGATCACTGGAGGTGAAAGGCCTGATATGGTAATCCATCTTCCCGGATCCAAGGAAGTGGTGGTTGATTCAAAAGCCCCTTATAAAAAATTCATTGAATCTTATGAGGAGAAAGATACAGATAAAAAAGGAGAAAAACTGAAGGAATTCGCCGAAGATCTTAAGAAACAGATAAAAAGCCTGGGATCCAAGCAGTACAATGTTAAAATACCCGGGTCCTTTCAATTTACGGTAATGTTCCTTCCCCATGAAAGCATGCTAAACGGGGCAATTGGTGCGGATCCGCATATTGTGGATTACGCTATATCCAATCAGATTGTCATTGCCACACCCCTTACTTTTTTCGCCCTGCTAAAGGTGATCCATCTGTCCTGGAAGGAAGAATCAATGCTAAAAAACTCAGGGGAGCTTATAAAAATAGCAGGGCAGATAAATGAAAGAATGGGCGGAATGTATGAGAGGCTGGACAAGATTGGCAGGAACCTGAATTCCCTTGTAAGAGACTACAACTCCCTGATTTCATTCAGTGAGAGCAGAGTCCTTCCTTCCCTGAAAAAAATGAACCAGATTGGCGAGCTTGGGATGAATGATACAGATGCGGGGAGGGAAATAGAAGAACTGCCAAGGGAACCACTATCTGAAAAATGGAATTCCGATGAAAAATCACACTGACGATCTGTTTCCAATGTTGCATGAACTATTTCCCAATGTCTCCCATTCTTATGACAGGCATGGCAAGTATCAGCAATATGTTATCCCCTATTTTCATATCTCTCTGATTGAGTTCATCATCTTCTTTTTCCATCTGGGCTACGACTTCTTTCATTCTCTTTAAATACTTTTCAAATGAAGCGTTCTCAAGAGATGAAAATGAAAATAAGAAGTTATCCCCCGTTAACTTCTCTTTTAGCTGTTTCCTGGACTCCCTGCCCATGCTATTGATTTTCTGAGCCTGCAGGTTCAGAAAAGCAGACTGGGATGTGAAGAATGAGGATAACATTTCTGCAAAAGGCTCACTGTCCAATTTTTCTATATAATCAAGCTGCTCGGCTGCTTTTATGGAACTGAAAAATTCCAGGTTTAATGAATAATATTTTTTAACATAATTCTTTTCAACCACCGTTTTGCCCTCCAGGAGGATGTTCTCATCGACGAGGTTTTTAACGGTTCGATATAGATTTGCCCTTGTCATATTGAGGTTTTTGGACATATCTGTTACTGTAAGGGATTCATTTTCCAGCAGAAGGTAAATAATCATGAGATTTGTGGGATTTGAATAAATTCTATTCAACTTTTCATATTTGTTTTCCACAATTGGTCATTAATGTATAATTATAAATGTATGTGTAAGTAGATTTATATGTATGATTGTGATTACATACACTATGAACATCTCCAGGAACTGGAATTTTACAAGATTCCTTATTGCCAAAACCATGATGAGAGTGGTATTTTTGCTCTTTACCACTTTTGTCCTGTGGGAAATATATGTTCAAACAAAGTCAGTGTTTTACGATGGCCTTATTCCCACATTCTCCCTGCTCGGCTACCTTGCAATTTTAGCCCCCGGAGGAATCATACTGGACAAATTTAGGAGATCAAGGGTGTTTTTCATAATCAGCATCTTGCTTCTTGCAACGTATTCCGTACTTTTATTTTCGAGAACCCTGATCTTCCTTTATGCAATCACATTCGCCGGCTCCATGTTTTCCGCATATACGGGTGACATTCTTGGTACCATAATGAAAGACACTGTCCCTGAAGAGGAACTTGGAAAAACAAACTCCCATCTTTCCTTCACCAGGGGGATTTCTGATGTGATTGGTTTTGCATCAGGCGGCCTGTCAATTTTGATAGGTTTCAATTTCTTCTTTGCAATTATAATATTATTTTCAGCAGTGTCAATACTCTTCAGTATGCCTATCTCTGCTGAAACAAAAAAAGGGAAGATGCAGCCCGGAAAGGGCAGAATTGGAAAATTTCTTATCAGGATTCTGCCACTGCTTCTGCTTGGGCTTGCATTGAATGGGCTATTTATCAGCATAGATGTTTTTGCAGCCGGCCTGGTGGATAAGGTTCTTAATGGGACTTCAACACAGTACACGCTGCTTCTGGTTGGCCAACCCATAGGGTTGCTGATAGGATCGGCAGCTTCTGTAAAATACAATGTGAAACTGAGCAGCACTTTTTCAATGATAGCCGGGATAGCCATCCTGGGACTGTTTACATTCATTCTTGGATTTAACAGAAATTCGGATTTGTTGATCTTTATCACCCTTCCCATGGGAATTTTCGAAGCTACAGTCAATGTGGCAATAGGAACAATGTTCCTGAAGATCATACCGAGTGACCTGCTTGGGAGAATTGGTGCCGTTTCCGGGCTATTCTTTCTCGGGAGCACGCCGTTGATGGCGTTTATCTGGTCTGTCCTTGCCTCCTTTATATATTTCCCGCTGATCATCCAGTATGCCGGCATTGCTGTAATCATCCTCGGAATTGCATCAGCTTTGCCTGTCAAGAAGATAGTGGATGGCCTGAAAAGTGAATCATTATCTGCATCTACTCAACAAGATCCACAAACAGGGAAAGGGGTGCATGATCAGACCCCATGACATTTACCATAATATCTGCAGAGAGTATCTTCTCTTTCAGGGATTTTGAAAGCACAAAATAATCAATTCTCCATCCTATATTTTTTTCCCGGGCATTTCTCATATAAGACCACCAGGAATATTTAACCTCTTTTTCGTGGAGAAGCCTGAAGCTGTCGATGAATCCATCATTCAGGAAATTGTCCATCCACGTTCTTTCTTCCATGGTAAACCCAGCGTTATTTCTGTTTTCAGCCGGCCTCGCAATATCGATCTCCCTGTGGGCAACATTGAAGTCTCCACAGATGATCAGTGGCTTTTTTCTCTCAAGCTCCTTTGCCCATCTCTGAAATTGTGCATCAAACTCAATTTTGTAGTCCAGCCTTTCCAGCCCTCTCCTTGAGTTTGGGAAATAAGTGTTGACGGCAAAGAAGTTCTGGAATTCCAATGTCAACACTCTCCCTTCCCTGTCAAAAACTTCACTTCCTATCCCCTTTATCACCCTTATTGGTTCTTCCCGCGTCATAGTCATAGTTCCGCTGTAACCTTTCTTCTCAGCCTCATTTAAAAATAACCTATATCCTGCAGAGGTGAGGTCAAGAGGCAGCTTATCGCCAGCCACCTTTGTTTCCTGAAGGCATAAAATATCAGGTTTGTTTGTTTCTATGAATTCAACGAGGCCATGGTCTATTGAAGCCCTTATCCCGTTAACATTCCATGAGTAAATCCTGAATGCGATATCAATAACCTCTTTTCTAATTTATATTCCCTATGAGAACAATGCTAAATAAGTTTTTAACCTACCTCAGCCTCACTCTCAGTCTGGTGCATGAGGTAAATGGACTTTTCAGCTTTCTCTCTGCCACTTATCGTGATTTTGCTCTGGACCGGTTCCAATTCCTTTATCAAGAAAAGCCTTAAATCGATAAGCCCTGACGCGATTTCCATTTCAGCAATAGGTATGGGCTTATTGCCGATTTTTATCTTTGTGTTTTTTGATGGGGGGTTCAGTTTCAGTCCATATGTGATCATCCTTGGCGCAATTTCAGGGGCTCTTCTCGGGTCGGGTTATTTGCTGTTTTATCGCGGCCTGGGAGTGGAATCTCTGTCAACAGCTGGTGTAACATTAAATATTCAGCAAATTGTGGTAATAACAATAGGCATATTCTTTTTGAAAGAATCTCTGAACAATTATGAATATATTGCTATTTTATTCGTTATCCTTGGAGCAATGCTTGTAACAATCCAGAATGCTCCGGCAAAGAGGAAATTTCTCATAATGGCAGGTATTGCAAACGTCATATGGGGAATCTACTATCTTCCTTTGTCTGAATCCATACTTCTGGTCAATTTTAGTGCGCTGCCCCTGTTTATGGGAAGGCTGTTCGGTTTTCTTTTTGTTCTCCTGGTAACCGCATTTTTGAAACGCCCTGGGCACAGGGAAAAAATCAATAGATCTGCAATATTATTTGTCCTGGCGGCGGGATTGCTGGACGGAATGGGAAATGTGCTTTATTCATACACTATACAGTTAAAAATATTCATAATTTCCGGTGCAATTGTTGCTCTGTTGCCAGCAATTCTTGCGATTACCGGCTTTATCTACTTCAAGGACAGAATGACACCAATGAAGATAACGGGAATCCTATTGTCAGTGCTGGGTGCGTTGCTCATTTCAATGACCTGATTTTAAAGTGGAAAAGATTTATTTTCTATGTTATCCATGAAGCAATATGAACAAAGTGCTGATAGACTACAATAAGAACGGCCATAAAATTACGGTCAGTGGCATTGACAAGCACATTAAAGTTGCTTCTGAAGGAGAGGTTATTGCTGAGACTGATGATGCATTAATGATAAGTGAACAGGGGCATGATGATACTGTTTACGTTCCAGTCAGGGATGCAAAGCTCAAATTTTTCAAGGAATCTCCGAAGAAATACACTTGCCCCTATAAAGGAACTGCAGATTACTATTCCCTTGCCATAAATGGAAATGAGAAGAAGGATGTTGTATGGAGATATCTCAGGCCATCGCTGGATTTTATTGCGATAAAGGATTATCTTGCCTTTGACCAGAATTCCATAGATAAAATTGAAATGTAATTCAATGAACTTTAAGTTCAGGCTTGATTTCTAACTTCAACCACTAATTTTTCCAGAAGCTGCCTGATTAGCCCTATTGCCATTTCATCATTTATATGCCCCTGTTCATCGAATTTTTTGTTTGCAAAGCTTATGAACACCTCCGGCCTGTTTATAACTCTCGCATCCATGTGGCCCAGTACCTGACGCAGGTGATACTGTGCCCTTGAACCACCGAGCATGCTCAGTGATGCACTCACTATTGCTCCGACTTTTCCTGTGAACGGGTTTTCTGATGTTGGCCGTGATGCATAATCCAGTGCATTTTTAAGATATCCTGGAATTGAAAAACCATATTCTGGCGTGGAAATGAGAAAGCCATCTGCTTTCCTTATCTGTTCCTTGAAATCTTTAACCGCCTGTGGCTGTTCATCATCAAGATCCTGGTTGTACAGTGGAATCGATGAAATGCTGGCTATATCAAGAAATGATCCTTTTGGCATCAGCCTCTGGCACTCCAGAAGCAATTTTCCGTTGTATGAGCCTTTTCTGAAACTGCCCCCAAATCCTGCTATTCTTATTGTTTTTGCTTCGTTCACCATGTTTCAAGTTATGGGTAAAACATATACAACATTTTTCTCTTTTTCACGTATGTAAAGCACTTCAAATTGATTTCTTCAAAAAGTTCTTAACTTATAGTAATATTCATTACTTGACTATCATGGTGAAATATAAATGGGTTGCACTGTCAAACACAACTCTTGGTGTTCTGATGGCGGCCATTAACGGCACAATCATTCTTATTTCATTGCCGGCAATACTTGGAAAAAATGGAATTGATGTCAATCCGTTCGCACCAGGAACCTTTCTGTATCTTATCTGGCTCATCATGGGTTACAATATAATTACAGCCGTGATATTGCTGACTATAGGCAGGTTTTCAGATATATTTGGAAGAACGAGGCTGTTTAACTGGGGCTTTGTCATTTTTACCATTGGCTCTGTACTGCTCTTCATAACTCCCAATAAAGGGGATCTGGGAGCGCTGGAATTAATAGCTTTCAGGCTGGTTCAGGGGCTTGGTGCAGCTTTCCTGTTTGCAAACAGCACTGCAATACTAACTGACGCTTTTCCACTCAGGGAGAGGGGGAAAGCACTTGGCCTAAACCAGGTTGCAGCACTCGGAGGATCCTTTATAGGGCTTATTCTTGGAGGCGTCCTGTCTGTTTTTAACTGGCGATATGTATTTCTTGTAAGCATTCCTGTGGGTTTGTTTGGCAGTGTCTGGTCCCTGCTCAAGCTCAAAGACAACTCCACCAGGGACATTACCCAGAAAATAGACTATTTTGGAAACATCATCTTTGGCGGTGGAATTACGATTTTTTTGCTTGCCCTGACCTACGGACTTCTTCCCTACGGCACAGACGTGATGGGCTGGGCAAATCCATGGGTAATAGGAGGGCTCTTGTTTGGAACAGCCTTGCTGATTGCCTTCCCATTTGTGGAGATGAGAGCCAAACAACCCATGTTCAAAATATCACTGTTCAGGATCAGGGCCTTTGCCTTTGGCAATCTGGCTTCTTTTCTCGGTGCCCTTGGAAGGGGAGGGCTGATGTTTATGCTTATAATATTGCTTCAGGGAGTTTGGCTGCCACTTCACGGCTACTCTTACTCTTCCACTCCTTTCTGGGCAGGCATATACATGATACCAATGACTCTTGGGTTTCTCACGATGGGGCCGCTAGGCGGCGCCCTTTCAGATAAGTACGGAGCCAGGGGCATTGCAACAATAGGAATGTCAATAGTTTCACTATCTTTTATAATCTTGACATTCTTTTCATATAATTTCTCATATCTTCCCTTCGGAGCCACAATATATATGCTTGGATTTGGAAGCGGCATGTTCGTTGCACCAAACACAGCAGCAATAATGAACTCAGTATCGGCAGAGAACAGGGGAATATCGTCGGGAATGGTTGCTACTGTGAGAAATGTTGCCCAGACGGCAAGCATGGGAATATTTTTCACAATAGTCATACTTGCATTGTCAGCTAACCTTCCACACTACTTTAACACAGCACTCGCCTCAGCACATGCGACAGTGCTATCCGGCCCACTGGACAATACTCCGCCCACTGCAGCCATATTTTCGGCATTTTTAGGCTATAACCCAATGGGCACAATACTCGCATCCATGCCTGCGTCAGCCACATCACAGCTAAGCAGCAGCACAATTGCATTGCTTGAAAGCAATACCTGGTTTCCACTTGCCCTTGCCCCAGCTATGATGAACTCCCTCAGGGATTCATTCTACATTGGTGCTGCACTTTCCATTGCAGCAACTATTTTATCTTTATTAAGAGGGAAGAAATATTACCATCCTGGAGGGAAGGCACACAATGAGCCAGAAACCGAAATTCCCAGTAAAAAAGTGAATAAAAACAACCCTGCTCCCCTCAAAGGGAGATTAAGCGAAAAGGAGGCCATAAAGAAATGAGTGAAAAGAAAGAACCGGTAGAAGTTTGGAGAGCTCTGATTGAAACGTGGAAAGTCTGGAAAAGAGGCGTTGAAAAGAACCTCGAACGGATAAATCTTGGAAGCACTGAATATTCCATCCTCAGGCACCTTACAGAATGTGAAAGCATGCCCATGGTGCAGATGGCAAACCAGATAATGGTAACCCAGGGATGGATAACAGGCCTTATAGATTCCATGGAAGAGAAAAAACTTGTGGAACGAAGAAGAAGCAAGGATGACAGAAGAGTGATAGAGCTGTATATAACAGGTGAAGGAAGGAAAACCTTCGAGCATGCAAAGGCGATTCACATGAAATATATTGAAAACTGCATTAAACACATGGATGATGAAACCATAAATTCCACGGTGAAATTGCTGAAAGGATTAAAAGCGAACGTGGAAGTGGCTGACTTTCCTGATATAGAAAAATGAATTGTTGAACACCTATATCCACAGAAGCCCAATATTATTCCTGATAGATAATCCCATCTGATCATGTTTATGTATTATCGATATATGGTTATTTGGCTGCCATGAGTATCAAAATCAGAAATCCATTTGGAAGAAAACATAAGAGTGCTGTTATCAACCTTGAATCTGAAAACGATGATGTTGAACCGCATATGCTGAAAATTCTGGAAAGAGACAATTTAAAAAGAAGGGCGGATTTTGAGAAGGACAGTTCATTAGCGTATGAATTTGTTTCCTCCAGCCTCGTCCTTGCATCGGCTTACCTGAAGAAAGGCATGGTTGAGGATGCAAGAATAGCGGCAGAACCTGGCAAAACTGACATTGATAAAATCCAGGACCCTGGAAAAAGAGAATCAATGGAAAAGCTCTATTCAAGGATAAACCAGAAAATTGGCGCGGTGCACTGAATTTTAAGCATAAGAAAAATTACGCATTTTTTTGGATTTAGTATGCAGCAGTCAATTGGGCATTTTTCAGCTGCTGCATTCCTCTCCACCTGTTCCAACCACTTTTAAGGCAATTATTAAGTAAAATGATTCATATATTACATACATTAAAAATGGTGAAATAATGGTATCAAATAAAATAAAAAGTGAAAGCAAAGCTGAGCACCAGATGAAATATGGAAAAGATCACAGCAGATTCCTTGAAAATGATGTGCCAAAATATAAATTTCCTGATGGAAAAATGGAGCCAAGGTCTGCATACCAGTTGATACATGATGAATTGAACCTTGATGGAAACCCCGATCTTAACCTTGCTACCTTTGTGACCACGTGGATGGAACCGGAAGCTGATAAACTCATTATGGAAAACCTGCACAAGAATTTCATTGACCATTTTGAATACCCGCAGGTAAAAGTTATAGAGGAGAGAATTGTGAATATAATGGCCAATCTTTACAATGTCCCGGACAGTGATGATTTTATTGGAACTTCCACCATTGGTTCTTCAGAAGCGATAATGCTGGGATTGCTTGCACATAAGTGGAACTGGAAACAGAGGAGGATTAAGGAAGGCAAAGGTGTGGATAAGCCAAATATCGTATTTGGTGGCGATACGCATGTCTCATGGGATAAATTTGCAAGGTATTTTGATGTGGAACCGAGAATTGTTCCTATTGCAAAGGACCATTTTACCATTAAAGCGGAGGATGTAAAAGAAAAAATAGATGATAATACAATTGCAGTGGGAGTGGTTCTTGGGACAACTTTTACGGGCGAGTTTGATCCGGTAGAGGAAATCAACAGCATGCTTCTGGGTTTTAAGAGGGAAAAGGGCATTGATATACCAATTCACGTGGATGCTGCGAGCGCAGGTTATATCACGCCCTTCTATGAACCGGACTTTAAATGGGATTTCAGGCTCGAACAGGTAAAATCCATCAACACTTCCGGGCATAAATTTGGCCTTGTTTACCCTGGCCTGGGATGGTTAATATTCAGGAACAAGAACATGCTTCCTGAAGAATTGAAATTTTATGTAAATTACTTAGGCGATGAAATGCCCACCTATACTCTCAATTTCTCTGAAGGCAGTTCGATGATCGTTGCCCAGTACTACAACATTTTGAGGCTTGGGAAAAAGGGATACGGGGATATAGTAAGAAAGATGATGAACAATGCAAACTATCTTGCAAAGAGGCTGGAAAAAAGCGGAGAATTCGAAGTTATAAATGGAGCCAATCATATTCCCGTTGTGACGTTTAAATTGAAAAACGTGGACAGTTCAAGGGCATTTGAGCTGTCTTACAAGATCAGGGAGCGTGGCTGGATTGTTCCTGCTTATTCACTTCCCCCGAATGCAGAGGATACCACAATTATGAGGGTGGTCATCAGGGAAAATTTCACCGCTGACATGGTGGACATATTTGTGGATGACATCCTGCATGCAAAGAAGAACCTTGATAAAATAAGGATAGACAGGAAAAAGGAAAACCCGAGAAAGGGGCATTCTGTATCATAACCTCATCCTAAAAAAAATTATTTTAATTCAATTTTGCAGGAGCTAAATAGATGGGCAATCCATTGGATATTTTGTTTATGCAACATAATATTGTTGAATGAAAAAAGAGTCCGATGGCTTTATGCTAAAGAGAGCATAGATATAGAAAAAATACTTTAGAATAGGTTTTAATAGATATAGAATATTCTTTATTATGGAATTAAAGATCGGCGACATCGCACCTGATTTTGAAGGAATATCTGACACCGGGGAAAATGTGAGGTTTTCCGAAATGGCTGGAAAAGGAAACGCGGTTTTATATTTTTATCCAAAAGACGAAACGCCAGGCTGTACTGCTGAAGCTTGTGCCTTCAGGGATGAATGGGATGATTTTGAAAAAATGAACGCAAAGGTGATAGGCGTAAGTTCTGATTCTCCTGAGTCCCATAGAAAATTCAAGGAGCACAGAAGATTGCCATTCACATTGATCAGTGACCCGGGGCAGAAGATAAGGGAATTATACGGCGCCAGGGGAAGATTTATTCCGCCACGAATCTCATTTGTGATAATCGATGGAAAAATTGCCAATATTTACAATTCCCAGATGAATGCCACAAACCACGTAAAGATCGCAAAGGAGATCTTTTCAAAGCCTCAAAAAGAAAGGGAAACTCAGTGAACCTTAAGGTATCGATCAAACCACTCTTTCTTTCTGTTTAACCTGTCAATCATGTTAGGTGGTTTTCCCGCTCTTGCATGTTCGTGGCTGTCTCCCTGGTACCTTACAAGTTCTGTTTCCACACCATTCATTTTTAACCCCACAAACATCTGCTCTGATTGTTCGATAGGGCAGCGGTAGTCATTTTCCCCGTGGATGAACATGGTTGGAGTTTTTGCCTTTTTTATGCTGAATATTGGAGACTGATCCATTAAATTAACCATTGATTCCGGAACCCACGGGTCTTCTATATTCATATAAATGGCATTGAACCAGAAACCAATATCACTTGTTCCACACATGCTTACAAGATTTGAAACGCACCTCTCGCTGATTCCTGCCTTGAAGAAGCCTGAGTGCGTGATCATCCAGTTTGTCATATACCCGCCGTAAGAACCACCGGTTATTCCAAAGTCTCCCTTAAGGTTGTATTTCTTCTTTGCTGCTTCTATGAAATCAAATATGTCCTGAGCAGGGCCCTCTCCCCAGTCCCCAACGCAGGCAGATGAAAACTCTGACCCGTAACATGAACTGCCTCTTGGATTGCAGAACAGCACGTTATACCCATTTCCCAGAAAATACTGAAATTCGATCATGTATGACTCGCCATAGGCAGCATGGGGGCCACCATGAACAAATACAAGATTAGGATTGTCCGGCTTCCCAACCATGCACCAGCCTTCAACCTTGCCTGCTTTCAGGTTCTCCCCACTTACTCCGGAAATTTTTATGTTTGGATCATACTCTTTGCCATCATATGCAAGAATTGACGGTTTTTTCTGTGAACTGTAAACGTAAGCTATTTTGTTATCCTTAACGTCAAAGCACTGGATGGTGGCTTTTCCATTCACCACCACTTCTGCCTTCCCATTCTTTATTGCATATATCGATGATGCCCCTCCCGTTTCACCGGTAGCATAAACAGTGCCGTTATCAACTATTATATTTTCCTCTGAGCCCTGGAACTGATCTGAGATAGAAGTGCCGTTGCCTGTGTGTTTTCCCAGCAATACTGGCTCATGCCCGGGAAGATAGATGTAATTAGTTGCCCAGGGAATGAGCCCTTCCCTGTGCCCTATATAGATTAATTCACCTTTTTCGTTAAAGGCAACAGAAGAGATTTCATCATCGTTTATTTTATCAATCTGGCACTTCTCTATATCCACGTTATAGAGATTGGCCAACCCTGTGTCATTGCCCTTAAATGAGATCACAGCCACTGCTTTCCTATCATGTGCAATAACATCTGATACGTCATAATCCCCGGAAATCACTTTGCTTAATTTATCACTAAAAAAATAAAGGTTTTTTCTCTCCCTGATCAGCCCTCTTGTATCGAAACGGTAATTCAGCCTTCCAGCCACCAATGGGAGATCACTCTTTTCTTCTTCTGAGCCGATTACCAGAAAACCTTCCTGGTATCTTACCACTTTGCTGATCTTTGGAAGGGAAAATAGTTCAACTGGTTCTGAATTTTCCTTTATTCTCATGAAGTGGGCAGTTTTTTCTTCTGTCTTGACATAATAAAAACTGCTTTCAGAAATTATTGGAGAACTCTCCTTTCCACCATAAGTAACTCTTTCGGCTTTTCCATTTCTGAATTTGAATATTGAAGTTTTATATTCACTCTTCTCTATCCATTTTTTTGTGAAATAAACAACATCCTGATGAATGAGCGGTTCTGACATATATTCGACATTATAGGCTTCGCTGGGATCCATGCCGGCTAAATTGCTTTTGGCATAAGTAATTTATTAATTTTGAATGTGCCAATTTGTGTTATGTCGCTTTACAACTATGCTGACGCTGAATGATTGGATTCTGCTTAATGGCTTGGCCCAGTGATTTCCTTAAGTGCTCCTTCTGCAAATCTTTTGAGAGCATTCCCAATAGGCAGGTTTTCCCCTGCATAGAGTTTTATTCTTCCTGAACCGTAACTGAATGCATGAGCCCCTATTCCTGATATAATTGCAGAAGTGACTCCACGATCCACAATAGATTTCAACATCATTATTCCTTTTGCCGATGGGGCTGTTAGAGCCGGATTGCTGTATGACTCCTCAAGCTCATAGCCTTGTTGAATGTTGTATATTCTAATCTCTGCCGCTTCGCCGGGGCCACTTATATTATCATCACGCACTGCCACTGCTACTCTCATTCCTGCATATTGAACCACAGATCATTAATATTTGCAAAATCTGCAAATAATGAAGTTTCCGTATAGGTTAGAATCTGCGGGGAAATGTGTGGCAATATATGCGAAACCAAAAACCATTAGTTTTATGATCCTTCGGGCTTCTTGATTTCATATTTTCCAGTTAAGAATGTAATAGAATTGGAATACAATGAGTGTCGAACAATTATTATTTGTGGTTCTGATAATGGTCCCGGCTTTTGTGCACATTTATCCAAATCTATGTATCCCATATCTGTGTTTGATCGAAATCATAAGATAGTTTAAAGTAATGGGAAAAGTAATTATCGTAGGATTGCAAGAGACATGATTGATCGAAGATATCTTCATCTAAACATAACCAAGGTGAGTTCGGGAGGGATTATCATTAAAGCCTCAGATACTTATACAATTATAAATGATAGTGAAAGCCCTTTCAAGACCGTTGACATTCCAATAGAAAACATTAGAACAGATCTTGTTATTACATCATCTGACGGTAGAAAACTTTCTTTCTTAAGAAATGAAGAAATCGGAAAGGAGATTCTAGAATCGAGTTCAACGGGGTTAATTAGAGTTGTTCTTCCCGAAGGATCCCCCATTTCAGTAGGTAAGAGAGAGGATATTACACTCATATACTCGGCATCACAGAAATTTCGCCCCCTAAACTCATTGTCCACGCTCGCGCTGTATCGGATCCTATTATTGGCGTTTGACTTTTATCCTTGGATAGCGAAGACTAGTATTTTCTCTATATCTTCTGATGAAGAACCTAGAGTAGGTGGAATATCTTCTTTATCTTTTTTAAAGAGTTTTCAAAGCAAAGGAGCAAAACTTCATGGTAAAGAAGGAGAAGGGAATTTTACACTTGTATGGGAAAATGCTATAGAACCAGAGAAGGAATTGGATTCGATCTTTGGTTCAATGCCTTTGTTAGTGAGTATTAAACCAGATCCCATTGATGTGGCGGTAAACTGTGCGGTTGGTTACACCCTCCTCCTTTGGGGGATTATAGGCCCAATCATGATCTACCTTTCTTTTATTAATGGAATACTTACCGTTACAGGAGCTATCGAAGGTTTGTTTGGTCTTGCACTTTTCATCCTTACCTATTCACTTATATCTAAAAGCGATGCCCTCATAATAAGAAAACCTGTAATATTAGTTGCTGCAACAATGTTGTTATTTGTTTCGGGTTTGCTATTCCTGAACCTCTTCCAGTATCTCATTTTTTTCAGGTGAGTAAGTGAAGGTGATACCTTTCCTCATCGGCTCTCCTTCTTTGAATTGAATAATAGGATTAACACTTATTTTTCGTCCATCCTTAAGATATACTCGAATTGATTTTTTCCTGAAGGGCAGAACACGCCATCGGACAATTTCCCGCTCGGCATAAAGTTTTGCGACTTTGTCAATATCCTCCACCTGGCTTTCTGAAACAATAATTTCATGAGACCTGCCCTTGCGCATCATTAAAAACGTAAGACATCGTAATACAAAAATTTTATTCTTATTTTTCCACGTTTAATAACTATACAAATTCCAGATAGCAATCATTATTGCGAGATTTATCCACAGGGATATGAAATAAAACTCCACGTTTCCTTTATTCGTTTATAGTGATAATTCTACCAATAAGAACGAAAAAGTGACAGATTTCAGAAGATATGAAAATTCAAAAAATTTAATTAATTCAGCAAGAATTGAACAATTACTTGGTGCTTCCATTTAGACATAAATAGATTTTACATTTGCTTAGAACATAAATGTTTAACTCTTTTAAGATATTCTTAAAACATGAGGAAAACACTAATTGTAAATTTAGATGACTCTATTGAGAAAAGATTCAAAGAAAAAGCCAGATTAAATATGGAAATAAAAAGGGCTCTCTAGCGAAAGCATTCAATGAAGCACTTGATGAATGGTTAAAGAGCGATGATCAGGAACTTCTTAATGAGAATCTCAGGCTGTTGGATGAGGGAATTCTTATGAAGAAATGGAACTTCAAAAGGGAAGAACTTTATGAACGATAAAATCTTTTACGATACAAATGTCCTCCGTTACGCCTATGATCTTAACGAACCAGAAAAGAGGGAAATATGCAAATCGCTTGTCAGCGGCATCTTTAAAGGGAAGCATAGGGGGATCATATCAAATCAGATACTGGCTGAACTGTATAATGCACTTACTCGTAAACTTGGCGTTGAAGCAGAGTCAGCAAGAGTCATTGTAGAGTCATTCATCGTATCCTCCAATTGGGTGAAAGTAGATTATAGCCACCGCACCGTCAGGGCTGCTATAGACGTTTCAAGAACCTTCAGAACTCCTTTTCCTGATACTCTTATTGCAGAGACAATGAAGGAAAATGGCATAGTTCTAATTATGACTGAAAATGAGGCCGATTTTGCAAGGCTCCCAGGTTTGGATATCAGAAACCCTTTCATTAGATAATAACCGGCAAAGATTTAAGCGTCGATCAAGATTGAATGGAATAGATTCTTGAGAAAAAAAGGGTTAATGTTCCATAAGTTAACTATTATGTGAAAAAAGGATGTTTGATTATTTCTTTAAACTCGGAGAAAAAGGGTCTGCCCGGATTTGGTTAATTTATTAATCGAATCCGAATTGCAGTATTAAATGGGGACGTTCCTGATGATTGGCATCCGAGTAGTTTTTCATCTGATTGTTTGATAGAAATTAGCTCCTCCTAATTCCTTGTCAAACGTGGCAAGATTTTCAATATGGTTTGCTGAGATTAGTGCAAGTATAGTACAATCGGTGAAACTGAATCTTGCAGATTCCTGATTCTTGAAAAGCTTCCATGCGTTTTCAAAGACAATGTCGTTGACAGAGAGAATGTCCATGGATTCTTTTATGAGCTGTCCTGATGTGATTGCACTTTCCAAAGACTTAGTTCTGACTAAAACGACCGTCACGGTTTCGTCGAACACATAATCAGACGTAACAGTGGATCCATACTTGCCAGCGATAATGTCATCTATCAACCGAACGGCTTTCTCGTGATTACTGTCTTTGTTAACAATATAAGCAACGAGGACACTTGTATCCAGAAATATCAATAAAGGTCACCATAAAGTATCTCATCTACATTCACACTCCAGCTAACCTTACCGCTGGTCTTCACTAATCCATTAAGTTTCAACATTTTCTTGATGTCAGGTCTTTCATGTTCTCTTTCCTTCGCTAGCCAATAATTCATAGCCTGATTCAGCGCTTCCCCAACGTTCTTGTTCTCCTCCATTGCTTTCTGCCTGAATTGCTTATAGATTTCCTTGTTTATTTTTCTCACGACAAGCACGTCATTATTGGCACTCTTATTCGGTCCAGCCATAGGTATAACATGTAATACATGCTAATAAAGATTGGTCATCTGAAATTTTAAGTGCAGGAAAGTTCCATGTTTTCGCTGTAGATTAAAAATTCAAAAATCACCTCTTGTGACCCCAGTTTTCCTCTTGAAATCTGGGTATGAATGTCCCGGGAACATCCGCAATTATTCTTGATCTACACTTCGGGTTCAGGAGAATCTAGATGGTATAACAGAAGGATTACGCCGTGAAAAGAGAACAGCCTGGCACTATAACCTTATTGAAGTGGTCTTCTCGAGAGATTTTTTGATCTTGCGATAACTGTTTTTGAACCCTCACCTCTTTTGGAATATTTCAGTAGGGAACCAGAAAAGGGAAAGACATTGGTGGAAAATACGTAAGGTATGGTTCTATAGCTCTTCTCTTTTCCATATATGTAGACCTTCCTAACGTTGCCTGTTCCGCTTCACTCTTCTTAATTTCATATGTTTCAGTAACAATTCCGAAAGGAGGTCTGATTGAATTGGAATCATATTTAGGCTTGACCGGAATGTGACCGGGAATATCGTGGCTACTGTCCGTATTCTCTCAAAAGATTAAACAAATCCCAGATTTGGCCGGGGATAATTGTAATTATTCGCAGAAATAATCTCTTGAATGGAACACGGGTCATTCTGTCAGTATCCATTCAAAATACCTCTATTTTCTTAACAATAATAAAACCCTTGTTTATCATTCGTGTACAGCTCAAAACGGTCTCTCCCAGAGGAATGGGTCTGCCCGGATTTGGACCGGGGTCTCCAACTCCCGAAGCTGGAAGGATACCAGGCTACCCCACAAACCCACTACTGTTTTTGTGTATATCTTGTTTATATTTAATCTGATCTTCCTATGTGGATAAAACATTATTGCCCTGCAGGGTATTATTATGAGATTTGCCATCAGCCGATCTTTCAAGGATCAGCAGAACTGCTATCATCATCAATAATGGAAGGCCAGTATTTGGATCTGTAGCCGGGTTTATGAATATTCCCATGTCCTGGAAGAGAACCCATGTTATCCCCGTGAATATCATGGCAAGTATTAACCCGCCTCTAATGTTTAGAAGAACCATAATTCCAATAGCAAACATCAACAGGAACATGAAAACGTTGAGATAATCTTCCCTGTATATGAAATAAACATAGGCATGGTTTAAAATGAAGTAAACCACTGGATTCTCTCCCTGTTGCTGGATATTCATAAATATGTCAAATGAAATCTGCCCTCTTGACCAGAATGTATTTCCGGGTATAAGCTGAAGAAATGCCCCAATGATAAAAATTGCTGATATGAAATGCAAAAAGAAATTCCTTAGACATTTGGCATTCTCGAATTTGGGTGATATGAATGGAATGGAAAGCAGAATATAAATCAGTGCAGAACCTGGAAATCCTTTCAACAATGAAACGCCACTTTCAGGTATGCCGCCAAAACCCTCTCCAAATACCCATATCACCAGGCTCCATATGATCGAAAAAATGCTGATGTACTTTAGTGCATTCTTTTTATCGTTTATGAGGTATGAGAACCCTATGAATATTTGTAAAGCCCCACTTAAGGCATCAAACTGGAATGGATGGATGAGCCACAGGTTATATCCAATCATGAGGAAATTTTCCACACTCAAATTGTTGATTGACTGAATAGAAGGCCCAATTACAAATGAAAGAAAGCCATAGGGCATCTCGGGCTGGAATTGAAGTATTCCGTCAACTACCCACAATATTCCAATAATCAGCCTCAGCACTGATGGCAAACTGCTTTTTTGATCCTTCCTGAATATCCTGCCAATTATGGCAGAAGCCAATATTCCTAGGATGGAGTAAAGAAAAGAGTATACATAAAACCTGTTTAATTCAGGCTTTGGGATGAAATAGGCATTGAGATCAAATGAAAAGATGAATATTACAGGGAGAATGAGTACCAGAAATAAAAATAAAACTATGAGCCCGTTTATCTTTCCTAGAGGCTTTAGTCCATTCATGTTTCCTGATATAACACGTATTTATTATATAGTTACATTATATATCAGGTTAAAAAAGTATTGTGTCTGGATCAATTATGACCAGATGTTAAATTTGAAGGATGTGATTTAATGGGATGGCAGGAAGCAGAAGTTAGAGAATTGAAAGTTGGAAGATACATGATGGTTGATGAAACACCATGCAAAATAATGGAAATTAACCTTTCAAAACCGGGGAAACATGGTGAGGCAAAGGCACGAATTGTTGCTATTGGAATTTTTGACAGCCAAAAGAAGAGTGTTGTTTTCCCTGTTAAGCATAAGGTGAAGGTGCCAATAATAGAGAAGAAGAATGCACAGGTGCTCAGTGTAGCAAACAATGAAGCTCAACTGATGGATAGTGAGACATACGAAACCTTTGTGCTTCCACTGGAACCGGATCAGATAGATAGAGTCAAGGCAGGAACCGAGGTATCATATTGGGAAGCAATGGGAACCAGAAGGATCATGCTGCAGAACTTAGCACCTTAGCATCACTCAAGAAAATTGCAGATGCCACTTTTGATTATGAAGACGCCAGATATGTAATATTTGGTGTTCCATTTGATTATACATCATCTTTTAGGAGAGGTTCTTCAAGGGGGCCGGCAGAAGTTAGGAGGGCATACGATAATTTAGAGTCGTTTGATGTGAACTATGAAGTTGAATTCTCAGAATTGCCTATTTGTGACATAGGAGACATCCAGGTGAATGAGGATGCCTCTGAGACAGTAGACCTGGTTGATGAAGTAACTTCAATTATTGCAAAGGATGGCAAGATACCCATAATGATAGGTGGAGAACATTCAATTACAGGCGGATCTATAAGGAGTTTCAGGAACTCAAGCATGGTAATTATAGATGCGCATTCTGATTTCAGAGATTCATACATGGGAAACAAGAACAACCATGCCTGCGTTACCCACAGGGCTTTGGATGTGCTGGGGGAAGGCAGAATTTTTTCCTTTGGGACAAGATCAACTTCACGTGAGGAATTTACAGATCCCGATTATAAAAAAGTGAGATTTGTCTCGGCTGATGAAATTAAGGAAAAAAGCATGGAGAAGTGCCTGAACGAAATCAATGGAAAACTGAAGGAAAGCGTTTACTTCTCAATAGACATGGATGGAATTGATCCATCGCAGGCGCCTGGAGTCGGAACACCTGAGCCATTTGGCCTCAGGGACGTGGAAGTGAGATATCTCATAAGAAAGCTTGCCATGAAGATTCAGGGGTTTGATGTGGTGGAATTTACACCTGACTTTGATAATGGAAATACTTCCATGCTTGCGGCAAGGCTAATACAGGATTTCATTGGAAGCAGGGAGACCCGGAAAAAGTTTTGAGAGCAAACTCAAATATCCTATTTAACAGTCTTTGAAATTTGCCAACCTGCTTAAAGATTTTCTTATAGTGGATGCAGATTCCCTCTTTGAAAATACCGTTTAACGTGTGGCCTGGTGAAATAATATAGGGATATTATGCCCAGTATTGTTCCTATTGGCACGCTTATCAACATTATAACTGAAAATACCATAACAAGTATCCTGGCCCAGTTCTTTCCGGTAAAAAGAGAAATTGACGAAATCAGAAATAGTGATCCCGCAGTTATAAAAAAGAGTCCTACAATCGGGACGGCTAGCAATATGTAACCAATAAACAGATCCATTAAAGAGCCTAAAATTCCTAGGAACGCCAGAATAACAACACCTGCGGGTTTTTCTATTTGCCGTGGGTTTGCAGAAAATGCTGAATTTCCACAATTGAAGCATACCGTAGTATTGGACGGATTCTCTGAACCACAGTTTCTGCAGTATTTGCTCCCCTGTATCCCTGCATTTCCCACAGTTTGGTTTAAGTCAATGCCCAGATCGTTTGATAACTGATATCCGCAATGGCTGCAAATATCAGTATTATTTCCAACTACTGAACTGCAGTTTGGGCAAACCTTCATCTGTCGCTTATAAATGTCCTGCTAATAAGTGTTTACCATGTGATTTATATGGTTCGAAAAAATAAGATTAATGAGGCTTTAAATGCCTATTCTGCCTGCAATATCCTTTCCTTTGGTGATTTCTATTCTGCATGGTGTTGGAAGTTTGATTGATGCTTTGTGAAGGGCTTCTTTCATCTGTTTGGCTCCCTCAGGAGTTACTTTTGCTACCATTATGATATCATTTGCATGAACCCTTGCTGCTGTGCCTACCGGTTTTCCGAAAGCATTCCTCATTCCACTTGAAATCCTGTCTGCCCCTGCTCCAGTTGCCATTTTGTGTTCTCTTATAACATGATGCGGGTATGGCCTAATCTGGAAATAATAATTGTCCAGGCCAAGCGATTCACTCACTTTTCTGTTTATGGAAATTCTTGCCGCTTCAAGGGCGCTGTGCCTGATCTGGCAACTTTCCTCAGCTATCATTCTGAATTCAATTGGGAAATCTCTTTTCTGGTTTCCGTGTGTAAATGTGGTTATTTTTGGATACGGAACTCCTCCCATAAAATCTCTTCTTGTATAGGCGGGGCCTGATATTTTAGTGTACATTCTGGCTGGTTTTGTTACCATTGTAATCTATCTGTAAATACTAAGGTGTATAAAAATTAATTGAATCCTTTTCGGTTTTATGCCATCTGTTATTGCCTTATTCTACTTAACAATAAAATAAGTACAGGCAACTCTTTTTTTCACGAATGAATATAAATCAATAAGCCATCATAGGTAAAATGCGCCACATTTCTTTCGACATTGAAGAACCTTACTTTTTTCCCATATCGACAATACTTTTCTCAATGGGGTGGTTCTGGCTGAGCTTCACTTTCCCACTAAGGCTTGTTTCACTTCACTACAATTTCTTCCAGATTGGCGCAATAGGAACGTCTTCTTCGCTTCCATTTATTCTTATTTCATACCTGTATAGAAAATCCAGGAAACATCACCTGAACATGGCACTGAGGATTCCTTTCATTGTTATGATAATTGCTTCAGTACTATTATTGCTGGGCCTGGACAATTCAGGCGCATATTTGTTGATCATCATCTTTACCGGGTTCTTTCAGAGCATGTGGTGGATTTCTGCAGAAATAGAAACAGGGCTGCTGGAAAAGGATGGCATGGCGGAGAAATATTCAGCAGCGTGGGCAATTCCCACAGGGCTTTTTCCCCTGTTTTCAGGCGCCATGTTACAGTATGTCGGTTTTTATTCCGTTTATTTGCTGGTCCTGGTTGTATCCATCATAGGTTTAATCCTGCAGCCACTTGACAGAAAGGAGAGGCCTAAAAGAAAAGCCAAGATGAAACTCAGCTACATGATGATAGTTCCCATGTCATTCTCCGGTGTTGGCATGGGATTTATAATCTTTGTTTTGGTTCCAATTATAAGAACAGGAAACTATTCATATTTCCTGATTGGCATACTTCTCACAATTTACTGGGTGATGTTTGCTGCAGGATCTGTAGTGGCTACTTTTTCCGGAATCTCAGAACAGAAAAAATTCACCATTCTGTCGAGCATTTTGTCTGCATTTCCAGTCATCCTCTTATTCGGATTCAATGTTCCTTTACTGATAATAGCACTTTCTGTCTCAGGATTTGGAAGCAGCATGGGTTTCTCAAAGATCCTCAGCTACATAAATAAAACAGGAAGTCCGAGAGATGGAGTATTCTTTTATGAGAGCTTCTTTTCATTTGGATTTGTATCCGGAGCATTTGTGGGTGGAGTGCTGGCCTATTTTGTAAGCCTGAAGCTTTCCCTTATTGTGTTTATCCCGGCTATATTGTTTGCGATCTTTATGATGCTGTCAAAGAGTTCAGACCCTGTAGTTCTTGTTTCTGCCAACCTTGAATGATTGATATTCAGTTTCATTGCCGTTCCATATGCTCTTGCATTTTTTGCATTCAAGGTCTCCATTGCCCTTGATATAAAATTCCACAGAATCACAGTGTGGGCATACTCCCCTGATGAAAAGCTGGTCCTTCAGGGTTCTTGAGTCAACAAGCTTGTTTCTGTCATCCTTGAAGTTCTTTCGCCTGGTTTCATGAGAAGTTGCTGGATTTCCAAAATTGCCCTGTCCACTGCCATCCTCTTTTGGGCTGCTTTCATCCGATGTAGATCTGGTGTTGAAGAAAAGGCTGGAAATGAAACCCGTAAATGCAAAGATAAGCACGAGTGCCGGGTAAACAATTCCAGTTACAGGCTTCAGGATGAGCCCTATGGAACTTGAGCCAAATGTTATTGTAATTAATAACAGAGAGGGAATAAGGCCATATCTTTTGCCAAAGATGAAAAGAATCAAAAAGATAAGAACAAAGAACATTGAATCATATCCGGACAGGCCATAGAACAGATAGAAGAATCCGGTCGCCAGCGCGGCTGGTATAAATGCATAAAAATAGTTGTATACATTCTTGTCCTCTGCCCCTGCCAGAAGTGCTGAGAGTGGTGGTTTATCTGTGTTTTTATGGAACAGCGGAAGCATAGCTGTTAGAAGAACACTTACCATAATTGAAAAAACCATCACAGTCTCTTCGTAATATGCAGCAAGCCCATAAATGCCGACCAATTTGTTAAAGCCAGGTATTGATGGTGTGGTAGATGACAGGAGGGAAAGAATCAGGAAAAGAAAAAGAAACCCCTGTGCAATTGGAATTCTTGAATAGGTGCCTTTCCCTGAAGGTTCGGGATCACTTGACCTGGCATAATATGCAAGGCTGATTGCTGCAATTAAAACAAGAAAAACTGTGCTGATCAGAAATGTTACCCTGGCACTGTAGATTATAAAGAAGAGTGAATCAATTGCAATTTGTGTAAAATGAGGTTCTCCCTTTGACAGAAAGTCGATATAAAGGAATATTGAAGCTAAAACGGTGAGTATTGCAATAGCCATGGCAATGAGAATCTCAAGTGTGTTTATTGCCCTCCTGGCATCCATATCTCAAGATTGTTCATTTGGTAATAAACATATCCGCAAAAAAAATTTAAAGAAATGTAGGAAAATTATTGAAGAGTAAGGTTGACCCTTGTTCCGACCTTCCCCTTAATGAGGTTTGTCTTGAGTTTAATTTGTCCCGCCTCACTGGAATTTTTAACAAGTGTTCCCATTTCCATCTGGTCCGGCAGTCCCTGAATTTTAACAATCCTGATCTCTGGAATGTCTGGAACTTTGCCCTTTATTGATCCCATAAGGACTTCGTTTTTCATGAAATCTTCCCTGGATATGGTTTCAAAAACCGGCTCAAACCCGCTTTTCAGGATCTCATTGGTTTCTGCTTCCAGACTGTTGACAATTTCCTCTGAAATACCAGGAATTTCCAGGTCGATCCATGCATAATCCTCATAAGTCTGGTTCATCCTGTGGGGTGCAGAATATTTATTATAAGCCACGCCAGCAAGAACCCTCAGTGCAGTTCTGAATTTCATGTGATTGTACCTTATTTGCCAGTCAACTACCTGCTTAATGGTCTTTCCCCTGCTGTCATGGGGATATGTATCATGTGAGATCAGGTGGATTCCGTCCCCGTCATCCCAGACATCGATTATTTCAAAATCCTTTCCATCAATGACTATTTTTCCCTTGTCATTTGGCTGGCCATATGAAGTTGGAAAAAGTATGCTGTCATCAACAATTATGTCAGTGAACTCGTTGAAGGTTACTTTTCCTTCCCCTTCTACCCTGTATGCATCCTCAAGATATCTGTGTATAGTTGGCATGTTCATGGAGATTACATATTACATATATTCTTTCTTATTGTGGAGAGAGATTTTCACCCATAAAGGACTTAAATTATTGCAACCAATATATATAGGATAAGCTTTACCAATCGCTTGAAGGACGAAAATCTGCAATTTATATACAAACTGAAACGGGAAGGGATCAAATATGACCTTTCGGTGATGAAAGAGCTGGATTTAAAATTCGGAACGCCACACACAGGATACAAGAGTGTCCACATAACAGGGTCCAATGGAAAGGGATCCGTTTCCAATATGATATTCAATGTTTTAAGGCTGAAGGGAAAAACCGGCTTGTATACTTCACCGCACCTGATAGATTTCAATGAAAGAATATTCTTTCAGGATCGGACAATAAGCGATAGTGAGATAGAACATTATATTGATGTATACAGGAGTTATATAAAAGAAAGGCAGAAAAGTGGAAGGATTCCAACTTTTTTTGAACTGACGACCGAAATGGCATTTCAGTTCTTCAACGACGAGAAAGCTGATTATGCTTCTATGGAAGTGGGGCTGGGCGGCAGGCTCGATGCAACCAATGTTATCACGCCGATCGCTTCCGTAATAACAAGAATAAGCTATGAACATACAGACAGGCTCGG
The DNA here is from genome assembly GCA_021817255.1 of Thermoplasmata archaeon. GTDB lineage: Archaea > Thermoplasmatota > Thermoplasmata > Thermoplasmatales > Thermoplasmataceae > Cuniculiplasma. The sequence goes on along the minus strand of JAKAVO010000010.1, from coordinate 16,319 downwards.
AACAACTCTCCAGGAAATTGCAAGGGAAAAGGGAGGAATAATAAAGCAGGGAATTCCAATAATAACTGGTGAGGACAAGCCCGAACCGGTAAAGGAACTGAAAAGAATAGCTGAACTGAGAAACAGCAAATATTTCAGCAGTTCAGAATATACGAAAATTTCAGGAGTGAAGGTTAAGGATAATGGATCGAAAATATGGATAACAACACCAACAGAAGAGTATAAGATTGATCTTAAACTGATTGGAAATTTCCAGGTGGAAAATGCAAGAACTTCTATTACAGCACTGGAGAACATTGATGAAAACATAAGCAGGAAAGACGTTGAGAAGGGATTGTCCAGTGCAAGATGGCCTGGAAGAATGGATGTGGTAAAGACAAACCCAATTGTAATGCTTGACTCAAGCCACAATCCCTCGGCAGCCCAGACCCTTTCCAGATCAATAAGGGACATATACCATAAAAAACCACTTCTTGTTGTGGGAATGCTCTCAGAAAAGGATCATTTTTCCTACCTTCATAATATTTCAGAATGTGCAGACAGCATTATTCTCACCACACCTGAAGAACCTGACAGAAAAATTGATCCAGAATTGTTGCGTTCAATGGCTGAAAAGACTTTCAAAAATGTCAGGGTTATTCATGATCCTATTGAAGCTTATAAAGAAGCCATAAACACATCTGATTTTGTAGTTGTGACAGGATCCATGTACCTTGTTGGTGCAATAAGCAGGTTTCTTGGGGAAGAAATGACACCTTACAGAAAGTAAAACTGTTTGTGATCAGATATGTTAACAGTTTGGAATTAAAAATGCTTTTATGGTAGGCTATACTATAAGGGATTACGGTAAACTGATGAACCCTTTTGACAAATATGAAACTCAAAGCATTGCTTTAATAGGCGATTTGTCCATACTTTCTGTTATTCATCAACCAGAGGATTTTCCACACCGTGAGAACCAGATCAATACAATGGTGGCTTCTCTCAGTGGGCTGATTAAGGGGTTTTCAGCAACCAATCTGTTATTATACGGAAAAACGGGAACTGGAAAGACTTCTGTCGCAAAATATGTAACTGGAATGCTGGAAGAAAAGATAGGCGACAAGGTCACAACATGTTATGTAAACTGCCAGACATATGATTCACCATATTCCATTCTTGTAAATTTGTCAAAGTGCATACCCGGAGTTTCGAATATTCCCACATCAGGCTGGACACTTGACAGGATTTACAGTGAACTCGCGGACCAGATAAAATCCATTGAAAGAACGATTATCCTGGTTTTGGATGAAATCGACAAGCTTGTGGAAAAGAACGGAGATGATTCGCTATATGTTATTCTGAAGCTCATGGTTGAGGATACAGGTTCAAGAGGTTCCATTATCGGAATTACAAATGACTCATCATTCTACGAAAAACTTGATCCAAGAATTAAAAGCAGGATGAGCAGGGAGTCTATTATGTTTACACCATATAATGCTGAAGAACTCAAAGACATTTTATACCCAAGAGTCGCAAATGTCCTGAGCCCACAAAGTTATGACGAGGCAGCTATTTCACTGTGTGCAGCAATTGGGGCAAGAGAGCATGGAGATGCAAGGAAAGCAATAGACCTGATGAGAATATCGATTGAGATGGCAATGCGGGATAATTCAAACAAGGTCAGTGTCAACCACGTTTACAATGCAAGAGACACCCTTGAGGTGGATATTATAAGAGAGACTGTTAAGACACAGCCAACCCACTCAAAATTAGTTTTATTTTCAGTGATCCTGTCCGGGGAACGGCACCCAAATTCTGCAACCACAGGCGAAGTTTCAGGGCTGTATGCGGATTTGTGCAGAGAAATAGGAATTCAACCGCTCACTTCAAGGAGGGTGAGCGATTATATATCGGAACTGGAAGATCTTGGAATGATCAACACAACAGTGAAAAGCCTCGGACGATATGGGAGAACGAGATATATCAAGATAACAGGAAGAGAGAATGACATAAAACACTTCATTCTTGAAGACCAGGAACTGGAACCACTGAAGAATATAAAAGGGACCAGGCAGTTCCGCCTGGATGAACATATCTAGATTATAAAAAATGTAAAAAGAAGAATCAAACCTCAATGGTTTGGTCTATTGACATAATTTTCACTTTGCCCGCTGAATTTGCTTCAACTTCTTTTTTAAACTCCTCAGGATTCTGCTCTATTGGCGGGAATGTGCTGAAATGCATTGGTATAGCTAACTGGGGCTTGATCATCCCAACAGCCATTGCCGCCTCTTTTGGAGACATTGTATAATGCCCGCCAATTGGCAGCATTGCGACTTCCGGATGGTACATCCTGCCAATGAGTTCCATATCCATAAATATGCCTGTGTCGCCTGCGTGGTATAATACCCTTCCATCCATTTCAATAATCATTCCACCAGGGTTTCCTGCATATTTTCCACCATATGATGATGAATGGTATGCCGGCACAGCAGTAATTTTAACCTTCCCTATAGAAACAGAACCACTGTAATTTATATCGTGTATTTCAAGTGAGTTGTCCTTTTCCTTCAGGAGCCATGCCAACTCAACCATGGTAACTATTGGGGCATTGTTCTTTTTCGCAATATAAAGTGCGTCGCCCACGTGATCTTCATGCCCATGTGTTACAACAACAATATCTGCCCTGACGTCTTCTTTTTTCCTTGTTGCCTTGGGATTGCCTTCCAGAAAAGGGTCAACTATAATAGTCCTGGATCCTGATATCTCAAAGCAGGCATGCCCGTTCCATCTTAATTTCAATTTTTCAGACATATTTTGCAAATCAAATGTTTTCTTAAAAGCTTTCACTTTGAATCGGCCATTTAATATAGCATCAGTGACCGAATTTGAGCATCTACCGTGCATTTCCCTATTGCAATAGCCATGTATTTAATATAGACTTCAATAACCGGTACGACTTGATCAGTGTCTATGTGATTGTGATAGGATTTGTATTGGGCGTCACGATGGCTGCCCCACCAGGCCCAGTGATGACTGTAATAATGAGGAAGTCCCTCGTTGATATTAAATCTGGATTTCTGGTTGGAATGGGTGCCATGACAGCAGACATAATACTATTGTCACTGTTGCTCTTATTGAAGAGTTATGTAAACCTCAAAACCTACGATCCCATAATATTCATTCTGGGTGGATTTTATTTCATCTACCTGGCACTGGACATACTTCTGGAATTTCTTCACCGGGAAAGAAACAACGCCACAAAAATAGTTTCCGATTACAGTTATTTTAAGGGACTGACCACCGGGCTTCTTAATCCCATGCAGATAGGATGGTGGCTCACTGCAGGATTAAGCATAGTGGAATCGTATGGAATAACCCCATTCTATTTTTTCTACATTGGAATAATGGTGTATATTTATTTCTTAAGCCTGATTATATATAAATCCCATGCGAAATACCAGGATAAAGTCAGCCTTATTGTTAATGCATTCAGCGTAACTGTTTTGCTGGCCTTTGGAGCATATTTTATATTATCATTTTTCATTATGGAGGGCATTCATTTCTAACGATTCGCTACAATATATATCCTTTATTTAGACAAACCTTTTATATACTTTTAAAATCGTCAGGTGGTAGAAGATGGCGCTTAATATTCAGGATTTAAGATTTGGGGAAGAGCTTTTGAAGGCTGGTTTTGCAAAAATGACAAAAGGGGGAGTGATAATGGATGTCACTAACGCTGAACAGGCCAGAGTTGCGGAAACCGCGGGTGCAGTTGCTGTAATGGCACTCGAGAAGGTCCCGGCTGATATTAGGGCGCAAGGCGGAGTCGTCAGAATGGCTGACCCTGCAAAGATAAGGGAAATTATTGATGTTGTATCTATTCCTGTCATGGCCAAAGTCAGAATCGGCCACGTATCAGAAGCCATGACTCTGGAAGCACTTGGAGTGGACATGCTGGACGAAAGTGAAGTCCTGACCCCCTCTGATCCTTTCTTCCATCTGAACAAGAAACAACTGAAAGTTCCAACAGTGTGTGGCGCGAGAAATGTTGCAGAGGCAATAAGAAGGGTTTTTGAAGGAGCTGCCATGGTAAGGACAAAGGGGGAAGCGGGAACAGGCAATATTGTGGAAGCCGTGAGGCATATAAGGATGGTTAATGAGGGTGTAAACCTAATAAGGGGCATGAATAACAATGATATGGTAAAGGTCGCCGAGAATGTTACCGACAGTTATCTCAGGTTAAGAAGGGATGTTATGCCAAACCTTTTTCAAAAAGAAGCAAAAATTGACACAAATGACGTTTATTATGGAATGAGCATGAAACAGATACAGGAAGAGGTCCTCGGTGTGATAAAAGATATTAAAAAACTTGGCAGATTGCCTGTTGTCAACTTTGCAGCAGGCGGTGTGGCAACTCCTGCTGATGGCGCCTGGATGATGAAGCTTGGGGTCGATGGTGTTTTCGTTGGAAGTGGAATATTCAAATCCCCCGACCCAATCAAAATGGCCAGGGCCATAGTTGAAGCTGTGGAGAATTATGAAGACTACAGGCTGATAGGAAATGTTTCAACGGGCCTTTCTTCAATGGAAGGAAAAGACATTAATGATATCCCAAAGGATCAGAGGTTGGCCGAAAGAGGAATTTAAGTAATGCTTTTGGCATTTAATTTTTATTACACAATTGAAGTAATTATTATACTGGCAATACTATTTATTCTATCTCAAATATTTAAACTTTTTGATATTAAAGGCGCCATAGGCGCAGTTATCATTGGAGCAATAGTTTCTTTTACAGGAAACCTGAACTGGTTGATACTGCTGATTATCTTTGCATTCGTTTCACACCTTGCAACTAAATATAAATTTGAGGAGAAACTGAAGCGCAGGCAACAGGAAGGGACAAGGGGAGAAAGAAGGATTTCTAATGTTGCATATGGAGGCGCGATAGGTGTGGTTATTGCAATTTTCAATTATATAATCCCTTATAATGTTCCATTTTTTGTTATGTTTGCCGCTGCTTTCGCTGCAATCACTTCTGACACATTAGGCTCAGAAATCGGAGTTCTTTATGAAAAGACATATCTTATCACAACATTGAAACGGGTGGAAACAGGAATAAATGGAGGTGTTTCAGTACAGGGAACCTTTGCAGCCCTGTTTGGTTCGCTCACTATTGCCTTGTCTTATGTCATTCTCTCCGGAGCAGTAAACTGGGTGGAGCCATTTGCAATTATACTGGTTGCAGGTTTTCTTGGGAGCAATGTAGATTCTCTCCTTGGAGCATTATTCGAAAATAAAGGCGAGATGACAAAGGGCCAGGTTAATCTTGCTTCATCTGTCGTGGCTGTACTTTTCACACTGCCATTTTTGCTATGAGTTTTTTTGTTAAAGAAGTTGCTGGTTGATTGAATTTGCCAGTATTGGCCTTGCATAAATTATTGCTGTAATAGATTGTGTTTATATCCATTTGAATGCGAAGATTGCAAGATAAAACTCAAAGGAAGAGATTGCTGATGTTCTGCAAATTTATTTTTTCGGGCGGATCATACTAGAAAGGTGCCGCTTTAAATTTAGATTTTAGCTTCTCCCCTCAGAAATTTTGAGAGAAAAGCAGACCTTTCTTTGGATAGTATCCCATTAATATCTCCAAGCCTTTCCCTGCGGGCCATTCCCATATAACTTCTTATATTTGCCAGTATGAAGTCATTAGACCTGTCAAGAAATGTATCCTTGGGAAAGATCACATCACAATTTTTTCCCACTTCAGCATCTCCATTCATAAAATATGGAAATTTCGAGATGGTTCTGCTAAGCCCCATTACAGGAGAATAATTTTCGCTAATGTTGAACCTGGCTCCATCTGCTGCTATGCAGACATCTGTAAGAAGGGCCAACTCAACCCCCAGGTCAGTGCACTCTCCATTCACAAGCGAGAACACAGGTTTGTCAAGCATTGCAAGAAAAGATGCTACAGTTGTGATCATATCAAGGTACCTTATTGTCTGATCCTGCCCAAAGTTCCTTAAACCGGTTAAGAAACAATCATTGGAACCGGTTATTGCAACAGTTTTCACTTTTTCATCTGTAATTGCCAGAGATATCGCCTTGAGAAATTCCTCAAAAAATGAAATTGTTACTTTCCCCGTTTCATCTGAAAGGATTGTAACCACTCCTATTCCATCTTCCTGCCAGAAGCTTATTTCCTTGAAACCTGCAACTTTTGGCGCATTACTCATTGTAGTATGCCAACCTGTAGAGTCTGATTCCAATACCCAATATGAACAGAAGCGCTCCCAGTCCAAGCCCAAAACCAGCTTCCTGTACGAGGTTTGTAGGATTGGCCTGTATCATCAGCCATAGAATCTCTGCAGAGATTATGAACAGGAGAGAAGCTATTACGTTTACCGACTTCTGGCTGATCTCAATTCCTTTGACCTCTTTTGGCTGTTGCATTGAAAGATGTGCATAGTTTGACGATTTCATTGTTCCAAATGCTGCAAATGCCGTCGCTGCACCATATGCACCAACAGTTAGGGTGTTTGAAAGGGAAACGCCGTGCATCATGTTTCCCAATTCCATTGCAAGTTCGAAAACTGCAAGCGAAAGAAGAATAACGAAGATGATGAAAGATCCGGTCAGCTTTGCCAGGGATGTTTTGAATGCCCCTTTTTTGTAAAGCCTTCCAAAGAGGAGGAAAAATCCCATCACAATGAAAAATGGAGGCAGGAGAACCATTCCAACTACTTCATTGCCTATGGGTATGCCTGGGGCGAGTACTCCCCAGAGTGACAGAAGTATAAGGTAGATGATTGACAGAACGCCAAATGCAGTAAAAATTGGCCTTGACAGTGGGTGCAGATTGTTTGACCTGTCTATAAATGGCACAAGCAGGAAGTAAATCAGCGGGATGCCACCAAATACAGTTGACGCGGCAAGAGACGAATATGCGCCGAACTGATTGAAAAACGTAAAGTCTATTGCTTTATAAACGAATAAAAGGAACCATGGCGGATATGGAGGCACGTAGGGTGCGAGTGGAGATGTGGATGAAACCTGTGGAAAAGGATCGAAGAGCGCAGGTACTGCCATGTGTATTGCTCTCAGAGCATCTACTGCTGAAGGCAAGAATATGAGTATGGCAAACATAAAAGCGCCTAATTGCATCATAAACATCATATTGTATGGAAACCACTTCTTGTATTCCGGCTTATCTTTGTCAACTGCCGGTGCTTTGTAATTGGCTAATCTCTGTGAAGGCATCATTCCATTTGCTTCAGCAAGATAAAAGTGGAAACCGAACAGGGCTCCAATTAGGGCAGCCAGGATTATGTGAAGCCCCAGCATTCTGATGAATAATGAAGTGGCTGTTCCATTTCCAAAAACTATCTCTTCTGACATCTTTCCAACTATGGGCACAGAAAGGGCAATTCCTCTTCCCACATCAGTTGCGTCTGCTGACAGGACATCTCCTGTCATGGAATACCCAAAGTATCCCACTCCTATAGTTAATGCCAGGAGGATAATGCCGGTGACCCATTGAAGTTCTCTTGGCCTCTTATATGCACCGTTAAAATAATTCCTGAACATGTGCAGATATACAAGGACGACCATAGCATAAGCGCCATAAAGATGTGTTGTCAGGAAAATTTCCCCGTAAGGGACATTTCTCAATATATATTCCGTGCACACGTATGCATTTGCCGGGTTATAATAGAGAAGCAATATTAACCCTGTCACAACCTGGTACACAAACGCCATTGAGATCAATGCCCCAGTCCAGTACCAGAAACCACCCTTCTTCCTCATATAATCAGGCACAGTTGCGAGTGGCAGTTCATCTATCTTCAGTGGGTCTTCACCCAGTACATTTTTTATACTAAAGTTCTTTCTTATATCATTCAAGCTCATAGATTCACCTTTAGCTGGCGGCAAGTTTTGTAACTGTCGTTTTCCCCAGATTGCTTATTGCATTGCCGCCTGTAAGGTCCGATGGATGCCCAAATACTACTGGCCCTGTTAACTTTTTTGCATAAAGGTTGTCTGTAAGAGGGTCATATTTCAAGGTCACGAAAGGCAATGGGCTTTGTGTCGGATGAGTAATAATTCCTGCCCCCCTAAATGGATCGTAAGTGCTTCCATGGCAATTGCAGTGTACAACTCCGTGGGTTGGCTTTGTCTGGTTATATGTTTTAAGAACGCTGACAACATTTGACGGCAAAGTGCTTTCCTGGCTTGGCGGATAATAGTGGATAACCGGGGGAATGCAGCCCAGGTGCTGGCAGATCGCACTGTATGAAACTATAGAGTTTCCAGGCCCGACGCCACCGGTAAATGGATAAGAAACTCCTGTTGCATCAATGGTCACTTTTGTTGGTGGCACTGATTCTTTAAACCGTATTATAAAATTGGGCTCATCTGAAAGTGGATAATAGTAAATCCAAACGCTTGGAGACTCAGCCTCAAACTGGCTGGCCTTTAGAGGTACTGGTGCACTGCTTGGTAAACTTGGATCATTCCAGTAAAGTAATGTCTCGGGAAAACTTGTAAGACCAACGGAAGGTGTAATAAGGTTTTGAACCACTCCTTTGCCAAGCCCGCCAACTGCAGCAACAGCAGACAGACCTACTACAGCCTTAAGAAAACCTCTCCTTGAGGGATCAACTTCTCCTGTCATAATTGGTTATTGAATTAATGGTTAAAATGATTTTCCATTGTGTGACAGTACCTATTTATATCCTTCAAACTATGTTTACAATTTCACTTTAACTCACGCATCAACAATATTTATTTTAACAAGATTATTATAGAGTAAAATTATTTAATGGCATGGAGTTTGAAGAATACGCCAGAAAGCAGGAAAGAACTTCCCCAAATGGTTCTGATATAATTATGGTTGCCCTGGGGCTTACAGGAGAATCGGGAGAGTTTGCAGATCTGGTGAAAAAGCATCTGTTTCAGGGGCATGAAATGGATAGGGAGAAACTTATTGACGAACTGGGAGATGTGTTGTGGTATATCTTTGAGGGTGCCAGGGTTCTGGGAGTTGCCCCCTCTGAAATCGCAGACAGAAATATTTCCAAATTGAGAAAACGTTATCCAGAGGGATTTGATTCAGAGAGAAGCATAAACAGGCCTGAATAAGCACAATTGCATCAGTTAGTTAGAATTGCGTTAATTTTTTATATTTTCTCAGTATTCATTTAACCTGCGATGAATATATTTAGGGATATTTTAAGCACTGTCCGTTCAAAAATGAGGCCTAAAATTATTATAGCTTTGGCCCTTGCATGTGTTCTCATCTTTCCTGCAATTGTTATAGAGAACACACAAATTCCAACCAGTGATTCGAATCAATTTTGGCTCAGCATGCCATTTTCCAGTGGATCATCATATCCCATAAATCCCGCAAACAGTTCGTCTTCCCCCGAGTTTTATTACCTTCTAGACAACAAGCTCAATGCCGCTGGCAACTTTTCATTGAGATTGAATGTTTCGGCTGTTGACAGGAATTTGCTTACAGATCAAATGTACCAGACCAATTTATATTTCTCGCGAACTACAAATGGCTCGGGTATTCTTACATTGAATTCCACAATCGTAATGAACCACATGGCGCCAGTGTTCAGAAATAAAGAAAATGCAATTATAAATTATTTTGTCATGAATTACTCAGTGCTAAATTCCAGAAATCAGCTTATCCAGTGCCAGAAAGATTCAATGTTTCGTTTCAACAGTTTCCCAATGGTAAATTTCCACACTAAATCATCTCAAGGCAATTTCCATATAGCATTTTTGCCATCTCCCAAACTTGGATATTATGGCCTTTCCTCTGTTTTCATTGCATACGGGTCTGCAAACCAGAGTTATAACCTCTCCTACCACACTTACAACCCACAAAACAATAACTCTGTCGGCCCAATGATTTTCCTTGGCAATTATTCTTTTAACAGGCTTTATGCCTTAAATTCAAGTGAACAGGCTCTTCTTGCAATGAACGAAGCGCAGAACATAACTTTCTTTGTAAATGGGACTCCTATCGGCACAACGTTTGCAAGCAGTGTCTCTTCAAATTCCTTTTTTTCAGGTTTCTTAAACACCGGGTTTGGGGGCCTGGCCTCGGAACTGACTCTTCTGGTTGCCCTAATCATGGTGTTGATGCTCTTCGTGCCAATCTTCAACGCTTCAGTTTACAGATATTATTTGTCAATGCCCAGAAAGAGATGGTACGTAATTGCAAATGAGTTCTATTCTTCCATCATTGCTATGTCCATGTTTGAAGGGGTCGCATTTGTTGCAACGGATATCCTGGCCTATTCAATTCTACATGATTCCATATCCATTCTGGCCTTTATTTACCTCTATATTTTCAGCCTTGCCGCATTTCTGGTTTTTGCATCACTGTACCTGCTCGTTGGTGTATATTTCATCGGCAAACCCACTCCCAAGACCATGCTTACCATATTTCTGGTCGCTGTATATCCCGTAATTTCATCTCTCTACAGTACGCTTGGGCTGGCTCTTACCATCTCATTTTTTGGCTTTAACAGTGATCTTTACCTGCCTGTGCTTCAAAGCCTGAGGACATATAACGTTGTAGAAGGGCTGATTCCTGTCTTAAATGTTGAGGAACTCAATAGCTATTTTCTGAGAACGCCTGCAACTGGAGTGATAATGTTAAACCACTTATCCATATTCGATCTTTCGCCATTCATATTTGTTTCTTCCATAGTTGGAATTTCAATTGCAACTTTCTATGTGTCAATAAAGAGGTATTACAGATATTGAATCAGAGAGTTAAGACCATATAGGCGATTAAAAGAACAGCTATCATGAGTATGAGGATTCCTGATACCACCACTGCAGAAGACGATGGCTTAAAAGTTCCGGATTCTATGCTTCCTTTGTTCCTGATGAAGCTTCTCAGCGCCATTACCTGCATAAATCCTCCTGAAAGAACAAGAACTATGCCTATGGAAGCCGAGAACGGAGAAGAAACATTTGAAGAGTTGGGCACCAGTTCCTTGATTATTATGCCAAATTTTGCAACCACAAATCCCAGTGCCATCACTGCAATTCCCGTTCTTACCCATGCAAGGTAAGTCCTTTCGTTTGCCATATGGTCAGTTACTGTGGACATGTTATATTTTTGATCGTTGTTCGTAGAATTGCATGCTTTAAACATATTTAAGCCCATTACCGGGAAATATAAAATTGCCAGTGTGAATAATTGCGGAGAACCTGCATAGTTGAAAATATTACAGTGCAGATCGATGGATCATTTAATCTATTCCTGTGATAATCTCCTTCTTTATTCTATTCTCAATCCCTTCTGGAGATATTTTTCAAAAAATATTGAAAATTCCTCTTCCAGCCCTTCAATATCAGGATGATTCCTGGTATTCCTTATCTCGGCAAGATATCCTGAAAGGTGGAACAATTCGATCACGATGGATTTTTCAGTTTCCACCATTTCGAGATGGATTGCTGAATGCGTTGCGTTAAGAGATGCCAGTTCCCTGAGAATTTTTATTCGTTCATTCTGAGCAATATTGCTTTTGCTTCCTTCTGCATGCCCAATATTCTTTCCAGGTCTTTTCCCAGTTTTTCCAGTTCTGTTCTGGCTTCCTGATTTCTTTTCTTCCATTCTGCCACCTTTGCTTTCAGATCCTCGCCTGACAGGTGTGTGATGTCGTTATTTTCCAAATGGCCACACTTCCAGATAAGAAAACCGGAGAAAGTATATTAATTATTATGGTTCAACCAGCAACGGCATCCATATATGGTGCAAGTTGATCAATAAAGAGTGGGAATCCATATTCAGCAGAAATAAATTAATAGTATTGGCGGCATTGAAATGTTGATATGGAAAATAAACAGTTTCTCCAGATTGGCGGGATAAATTTGAATTATTGCTGAAATGGAGTGAATTTTCTAATGCCAATCCATTAACTTCTTTTGTCGCAAATGGGAATACGGCAAGTTTTTTAATGAACTTTTATTTCAGTCAGAAATGAAACTTATTCCAATTTTTGATCAGGCAAATTCTTGTTCTTCCTACATAATTGGAGATGAAATTACAGGCAAGGCAATGGTGGTTGACCCCCTCTATTCTTTGGGATACAAGAATTATGTGATTCGTGCTGCAAAGGAGAGATTGTACATTGAGCACGTTGTGGATACTCATGTCCATGCAGACCATTACTCTGCAGCAAAAGCGCTGTGCAATGAACTTGGAGTTAGAGTGTCTATGGGTGAAAATGCCCCAAACAATTTTGAATTCAACAAACTGAAGGATAATCAGGTTATTGCCATGGGAAACCTGAAGGTTGAAATTTTACTGGCTGCCGGCCACACTCCGGATAATATAGCGCTAAAAGTTATTGACGGCTCGAGAGGAGAAGAAGCATGGTGTGTGTTCACTGGAGACTCGCTGTTTGTTGGTGATGTGGGAAGGCCAGACCTTGTTTATGAAGACGAAAAAATGATCATGGAAGCAATAAAAGGCCAGTATGATACTCTATTCAATAAATTTCTAAGCCTGCATGATTACGTGGAGATTTTCCCGGCCCATACTGGTTCATCATCGTGCGGTGGACTTTTTCTTAGCCCTAAATTCAGTTCCACAATAGGATATGAAAAGAGGCACAACAAATTTTTGCAGGCTAAGTCTTTCGAAGAATTTTCCAGCCTGATCTTGAAAACGCTGAAACCTCCACCTCCCAATGCCAGGGAAATAAGAAACTGGAACCTCAGTGAAAGTGCATATTATAAAATTTCAGAGGTGGGCTGATGGAAGCAGGAAAAATAAGGGCTGAACTGGAAAACCCGGGAACAGTGCTTATAGATGTTGATCCTGCGCCATACCTTGAAATAGGATTTCCGGAAGGCGCAATAAGCCATCCATTATCATCTGAACCATGGGAAGAAATACTGGAAAGGCTTGTTGGGAAGAATCATAGCAATGTTGCAATTTTTGCCTCGTTCAGGGCTATAGGCGAATATGCTGAGAGGCTTGCCACTGAGTATGGCATACCTGTAAGTTTCATGTTCTGTGAGGGCATTGGGAAGTGGGCTGAAATGGGTTTGCCCGTTGCAAGAATCAATTCCATAGATGTTGGCACTTTAATGCACAGCTTTCAAGAATTTGAAATAATAGACGTAAGGGAAAGGGAAGAACTGAAATCCGGTTTTATTGAGGGTTCACTGAATATTCCCTTAAGCGAAATAGACAATGCACTCTTGAAAATGAACATTGGGAAAAAGTACGCAGTCATTTGCGCCCATGGCAATAGAAGCAGGGAAGCAGCTAAGATATTGTCAGAATATGGCTTTAACGCCTGCACTGTAAAGGGTGGAATGTCACAGTGGATTCTGAAATCATTTCCTACAGTTGATTGAGCAAAAATTTTAACCTGTTTTCCAAATGTACCCAAAGCCAAATATAGTTTTACGCCCTTAAGATAATCATGACAGACGTGGTTGGTGGAATAATACTGGAAAAGAGAATTCCTGAGACTCTTTCCGAGGTTTCGGTTAGCTGGTCATGGCACGATGTGCGCAATGGCACAGTTGAATGGACTTTTAAAAACAATACCAGTTCAGTGCAATCCTTCCTGTTGCTGAGGAATTCCTATTATTTCGGGAATGCTTTCTGGCCGGTATATATTAACAATTCCGGCTTTAACGAGAAGTTTGCCATAAGTGCGCTGCCCCTCCAGGATCAGGCAGTTAGCAGCAACTCGGCACCTCTGTGTGTTGCAGAGTTTCCTGATAAGAAAAGAATAGTTTGCTTTCTTTTCACGCTTTCCCCAAATCAGCAGTGGTCCATGATAGAAGGAGGTTTTAGTGAATCATTCCCGCCATCTGGGTATTCTGCAGTAATTGCCACCGTCACCGGTGCAAAGGACTATTGCATAAAATATGACAGCAAACAGGTTTCTGACTGGGACAAGCAGACAAACACAAATTACAAGGGATATGAACCAAACCCAGGTAATTTCAGCACAGTAACAGCAAAGGTCAATTCAGCCTATGTTTCCCTGTTCAACGATGTTATAACTCCCGGTGCATGCTGAGAATTCACCATTGCGAACCGTTTAAGCAGTAACCAGAGATTAGTTATCTGTCCTGAAATGCCATCATCCTTCCATCCCCATAGGTCCTGAAATAATAGTTATAGCTTTCATTTCCGGAAGTTGCTTTGCATTCCCTTCCTTTGCTGTAGTTTCCGATAAGCTGAATGTAGCCAATCTTCTCCCATCCGGTTCGCTTTTTCACCTCATTCACCATATTTTCAAATATATCTGCACATATATTGCAGCAGAAAAACATGTTTTCCCCTTCTATTTCCCTGTAGTACTCGCCCCATGTTGCATCGCATAATGCGCAGCCCTTTTCATTGTTTGTTTTTATACATCTCACCTCTTTCAATTCTTGCTTCCAGATAGGAGCTAAATACCCTGGAGGAAACCAGATAGGCAGTCTGAATATCTTCAACGTTCGAATCTGTTTTATATTTATCTATAAGATCAAGGGCAATGTAAGAATGAGAAATGTCCGCTTCATATCCTTCCCTGAGAAAATCTTTCACTTCCTGGCTTACATTTTTATCTTTCAGGAATTCCGGGCTGAAATATGGATATTTAGCCCCAAACCTGCCCAGATCCCTGTTGGCGACAAGTTCCAGCGAATGCATTGCAGCCATTATCTCGAGCCATGACTTCTTTTCAGCAATATATTCCCAGGTCCGTATCGCATTTTCAGTCGCCGGAAGCGGTTTGCTGTTTATTATTTCATTTCTGCCAAGCCCCAGCGACTCGCCAAGCCTCAAAAGAAGTTCGTGGTGGGATGGATGTTTTCTGTCTGTGCCCTGCATTTCGGTCATTATATTTTCCATTTCATAATTGTGTATATCATCATAATCGCTCTTTGCTATAACGTATGCGCATGACTTTATCCACTGTTTAAGGAAATGGTGATGCTCAACTGCATATCCCTTTAACAGGTTCTGATCATATTTTTGCATGTTGAGAATGAATGGATGTGGATTTTCTCCCCTAAAACTTTCTATGAAACGGGTTATTATCCATTTTTTAATGTTCATTCCATCCAGTGAATAGAACTCTGAAATTTTCTTTTCCAGTCCATCCTCTGAAATTTTGTATTTTGAAATGTTTCTATTCAACCAGGATACATGTTCAAAATCGCTTATTTCGGTTTCCTTCGTAAAATGGTGCGAAAGTCTCTTGAAGTCCCCATGGCTAAATCCCTCATAACAAACTGGGCAACTTACCATGTAAATAGAATAGAGATTTGCTATAAATTAGTTTACTTCGTATTAAATAGTAATTCTAATCTAAACGATACTTATTCTTTTATGAATGATTACCGGATCTTTTTCTTCAAAAATAATTAAACCTCATAAATAGGGTGATTAATTTATGATTGCATGAAAAAGATATCGAAACTGGGGTTCCGGATAGTTGTCAATTGGATGTGATATCACTTAGAGGCTTTCCAGGTGCGTTTTTATTTTCATCTCGGGCTTGTGATCGGCATAACCTTTTATAATTTTCACTTATTTCTTTAAACATGAATGAACTTTCAGACAATGTTTTAGGGGCCATAGGCAACACCCCACTTGTAAAGCTTTCAAATATCTCCAGAGGCAGCGGAATAAACATCTATGCAAAATTAGAATATTTCAATCCGGGGCTTAGCATAAAAGATCGTGTTGCCCTTAAGTTCATAGATGAAGCGGAAAAAATGGGAAAGATCAAACAGGGAGATACGGTAATTGAAAGAACCAGTGGCAACATGGGAACAGGGCTCGCCATAGTTTGTGCAGTGAAAGGATACAATTTCGTGGCTGTCATGTCAGAAGGCAATTCTGTGGAGAGAAGAAGAATGCTATCTGCTCTCGGTGCCCGTGTAGTTCTTGTTCCACAGGCTCCTGGTGGAAAATCGGGCTATGTATCAGGCAAAGATCTTGATCTTGTTGAGGAAAAGACAAAGGAGCTTGCCAGAGAACTTAATGCTTACAGGCCGGATCAGTTTAACAACCCGGATGGGGCAAAAGCCCACGAGGAGACGACCGGGCAGGAAATATGGCTGCAAATGGGAGGGCATATAGATGCTTTTGTTGCTTATGCCGGTTCCGGCGGAACTTTTGTAGGAACTTCGCGGGCCCTGAAAAATCACAATAAAAATGTGAAGTGCTTTGTCGTGGAACCTGAATCTGCACCCTACCTGGCTGGGAAAAAAGTCGTGACTACAAGGCACAGGATACAGGGTGGAGGTTATGCGTTTAAACCACCTTTCTGGGATGATAC
>JAKAVO010000009.1 GCA_021817255.1 Thermoplasmata archaeon | reverse complement strand
TGTCAAAAGGCAGGATACAAACTACATGGGCACTGACATTGGAATGAACCTATTGATGAGGCCTGCCCTTTACGGTGCCTATCACCACATAACCATTGCAAACAAGCTTGGCAAAGAAAACAACTTTAAAACCGATGTGACCGGCCAGATATGTGAAAATACGGACAGGATAGGAAAAGATTTAACACTTCCTGAGCCTGAAAATGGGGATATAGTGGCTGTCTTTAACTGTGGAGCATATACAATGTCAATGGCAAGCAACTATAATGGAAGGCTGCTCCCAAAAGAGCTGTTAATAAAGGCAGGAGAAATCATTACAATAAGGAATGAAGACACATTTGAAGATATTATAAGGCACACAAAATTTGCTGCAAAAGCAACCAGATAATTTTCCTCACCATGCTCTTTCAGTTATCTCCAGAAAATTTTTCAAATAAAATCACTGAACTTTTCTTCAATCTCCTCTGTTCTGAATCCCTTCATCTTTTCCAATATCATGGAGTCCCTGCGCAGTTTATTTATTTCACTTTCTCTGGGCACCGTTTGATCGAAACAATAATCTGAATGAATATTCCCGATTGAGAAAATTTTCTTGAAAATAAATTCCGATCTTGATCTGTGGTAACAGGAAGTGACAATATGCATTTCCTGAAATGTTACATCCATCTTTTGAAGGAGCAATTTCGTGAATACAGCATTCCCGATTGTAGTTCCTGCTTTTTCCTCCCTGAATATTTTTTCATCACCGATACCGAGTTTTATCAATTCCTGTGCCATGAATTCTGCCTCTGAAACATCACAGCCTTTTTCAGTTGCCCCCCCGGATGTGATCAGCAGAGTTTCTCCACTGGCTGACAAAAATAAATCTGCAGCAACTTTCGATCTGCCAACCATTTCTTCAGTTGGTGCGCATCCTGAGGGTTTGCACCCCAGCACAATTATAACACTTTTAAGTTCAGTTGCCATTTTTACTTATTTATAATCGTGAATGAGTATATCTTAGCTTTCATTCTGGACAATGCTAATGAATCTCATGTCATGGCAACCATCAGTTTCAGGAATCAAAAATCTGCACCTCTTAACTGCAGATTGCCAACAATAAGCTTCATATTCCACTCAGCCATAATGCAGAATGTATCAGATAAGAATTGGTGTTGGCGACATGAGGAGCAAGCCAGTGTTCGAGTCGGAAAGGCAGTCCCAGATTGTTTATGGTGAAAAGTTTGAGTTGCTTGAAAGTGGTGAATCCTATTCTCTCATTCAATCAGAAGATCACGTTAAAGGATATGTTAAAACAAATATAATCGCCGAACTTCCAGAAAAGGCATTCAAGCTGAAAAAGTTTCACAGCACACCGGAAATAAAACTGCCATTTGGTTCTTACTTAAGCAGGGAAGAAGTTGAGAAATATAAGATTCCAAAAAACAAACTGGCAAATATTTCGGATAACAACTATAATGTGTGCGAACTATCTAAAGAATTTATGGGAGTTCCCTATCTTTGGGGAGGCACATCTGAATTCGGATATGACTGTTCAGGGTTCGTCCAGAGGCTTTATAAATTTACAGGAATCCAGATACCAAGAAACTCAAACAGCCAGAAAAACCACACTGAAACAGTTGATAAATTTGAGGATGCAGTTCCGGGAGACCTTGTTTTCTTTAAAGGCCACGTAGGATTATACCTTGGAGATGGAAATATGATTCATGCTAATGGCAATTCAGCAAGCGTCTCTATAAACAACCTCTTTGATGAAAGCAAATATTCTAATTACCTGCATACCATTTTTGAAAAGATAGGCCGTGTTACTAAAAGCCTGTAAAGGTTTTAAAGAAAAATCAGAAGAATCACTATTTAAATTCTATCTGATAATACACCATTTGTGATAATGGGAATTGATCAGGTTAAATCGCTCAGGGAGAAATTCATAGACGGAAAAAAGGTTGCCTTAATAACCAACAATTCCGCGAGAAATGGTGAAGGAAGGCCTGCACTTGATATAATCAGGGAGTTGGGAGGATACAGGAAGTTAACATTGCTCACACCAGAACATGGCTATTTCGGCGACTTTCAGTCAGGAGAAACAGTAGAATCATATTTTGATCAGGAACTGGGGGTGGAGGTTGAAAGCATGTACAGGGCGCCTGAACAAAAGCGCAAAAAAAATGGCAATCAACCAGTAGACATAGATCAGGAAATGAGGGAGATCGACTCGATCAAAGACCCTTCAAAGTACATTTCAAAAGAAATTGCACAGCAGTTCGATACCATAATATTTGATCTCCAGGATGTTGGCTGCAGGATTTACACATACATAGCAACAATGATTTACGTTATGGAAACCATCAGCAGAACAGAAATAGATTTTGTGGTGCTTGACAGGCCTAATCCAATACAGGGAAAAGAACCTGATGGGCCCATCCTGCTGGACAGCCAACAATCCTTTATTGGTGCCCTGCCCGTGCCAATCAAGCACTCGCTCACCATTGGCGAACTCGCTAACTTCTATAACATGAGAATATCGCATGGAAACACGAGGCTTAATGTTGTCAAGATGAAGGGATGGAAAAGAGGCATGTGGTACGATCAACTGGGGATATCCTGGGCATTCCCATCACCAAACATGCCAACACTGGAGACTGCAACAGTGTATCCGGGAAGCGTTCTCCTTGAAGGAACCAATGTTTCTGAGGGAAGGGGAACAACAAAACCCTTCCAGATAATTGGCGCTCCGTGGCTGAATCCCAAGAAAGTGCTTTCCCTCCTCAAAAACTCCAACATTAGAGGCGTCCTGCTCAACGAGGTAAAGTTCAAGCCTTATTTTTCAAAATACTCGGAAGAGAAGTGCAATGGAATAATGTTAAATGTAACTGGCAGAAATGTATTCAAGCCCTTTGAATTCGCGATATATCTCCTGTCATCAATCTCTTCTGTACATGGGGACAAATTTGCATATCACGATCATTACTTTGATTCTGTTGCCGGAAACCCGGCAATAAGAAAGGGCATTGTGTCAGGGGAAAGGCCAGACAGCATAATAGAAGGATACCAGCCAGAATTGAGCCAGTATATAGAAAATCTCTCAGATATAGTTCTTTACTGAATCCACACTTTATTTATATATTAAATCCCATTAGAGAATGGGCAACCATATGATTTTATATGATAACAGGGCTAAAATGGGGGATGGAACTGAATTGTCTTCTGACATTTACCTCCCTGAAAGGAAGGGAAAAAATCCGGTAATACTGTTCAGAACGCCATATGGAAAAAATTCTGATGAATTGCTGGAAGTTGCAAGAGGATTCAACAAAGCTGGTTTTGCATTCATAGCAAATGATGTGAGGGGAAGGGGAGAATCAGATGGCAGGTTTACTCCTTATTTTTCAGAGGCAAATGATGGTTTAGCCTTGATAGGACACTTTGCTGCGGAAAAATGGTCCGATGGGAATGTCATAACCTGGGGTGCTTCCTATTCTGCAAGAATCCAATGGCTAACCGCACTTAAAAAACCAGGCCATCTGAAGGGCATGATCAGCATCGTTTCACCTTCGGATCCCTTTGTTGAAAATCCAACTGTATACCATTCACCAATGAACCTCTCCTGGCTATTTTCCCTAAGGGGCCGTGGAATGCAGAATATCAACAGTGTGAACTGGGAGGAAGTTTACAATCATTTGCCTCTTCTTGATTTGCCTGAAAAAACAGGTGCAGAAATCCCAATATGGAAAGAATATTTCATAAATAGCCCGGCCAGTGATTTCTGGAAGCCACTTTTTTACCAGGGAAAAATGGAAAGCCTGGACATTCCTGTGATGCATATTTCAGGATGGTATGATGATGAACAGATTGGCACATTCATAAATTATGAGAATATGAGAAAACAGTCAGGGAGTGCCTTTTCCAGGAACAACCAGAACCTTATAGTTGGCCCATGGGGCCATGCTGTGAATAAAGATATAATAAATGGCCACCTGGATTTCGGAAATGATTCAAAACTGGACCTTGTTTCCATAGAGTCAAACTGGATAAATGGCATACTGGAAGAAAAAAATCCAGTTCAGAAGGAAAGAGTAAAAATATTCCTTATGGGGCCCAATAAATGGATGGATTTTGAAGACTGGCCAATAAAAAACACATCTATGGTGAAACTGTACCTCAACTCAAGAACAGATGCAAGAAGCGTGAATGGTGATGGAGAACTCCAATTTGAACCACCTTCACATGATGCAGGAAATGATCAATTTACTTACGATCCTATGAATCCAGCCACGTTTATCTCAGGTGAGGGTTTCGCACAGATAGGTGGGCCAGATGACTACTCTGAAATAGAAACGAGAAAAGATATTCTTGTGTATACAACGGAGCCAATGAAGGAAAGCTTGATTCTTGCAGGAAAGCTGAAGGGGAAAATTTTTGTGTCTTCCAGCTGCAAAGACACGGATTTCACCATGATGATTATTGATAGCCATCTGGATGGCTATTCCCAAAGGCTGCAGGATGGCATCGTAAGGTTGAGGCACAGGGAAGGGCCGTTTAAAGAATTGCCATATACTCCTGAAGACCTGATTGAAATAGAGGTGGATATGTGGCACATGTTTCACGAGGTAAAGAAGGGCCACAGATTAAGGGTGGAAATCTCTTCAAGCGCATTTCCTAAATATGCGAGAAACCAGAACATATGGGGGAAACAATATGCAACTGCAGAATATGAGATCGCAAATCAGAAGGTTTTCCATGGCATGAAATATCCTTCAAGGGTTGAACTTCAGGTTCTTGATGGATATGAATGGCAAAATACATTTAATAAACCTGAGGAATAGGTGTTATCATGAGATCGGGATTATTCATCCAGACCGGTTTGAGAGGAGTAGACAGCGAGGAAAGCTTCAGGCATGTCTCGAAGATGTTGCCAGTATCAATAGTTCTTTTCAGCGTTGATTTCAGGAATGAAAAAGAACTACTGGAACTGATCAGAAAAATTAATCACATATATGTTGTGGAAAACAATGTTTCAGCACCCATAATAGCTGTTGATCAGGAGGGTGGGAACGTCGTAAGAATTCCATGGATAGATTACAGCCCCAGCAACCTTTTTCTGGGAAAACTTAATGATCCCGAATTCACAAATTATGTTGGCAGGCTGGCTGGTTATCAATTGCACGGGCTTGGAATAGGCTGGAACCTTGCCCCGGTACTTGACACCTTAAATGGATACAACCCCGTTATCCTTGAAAGGTCATTTGGATCGGGCCTGGATCTAATCGCAAAACATGGCTCAGAATACATAAAGGGAATACAGTCCTATGGAGTAAGGGCAACTGCAAAGCATTTTCCCGGGCATGGATCTGTAATGGTTGATTCACACCTGGATTTGCCGGAAGACAAACGCAACCCGGAATCTATAATAAATGATGCATTCCCGTTCAGGAAAGCTATAGAAGCAGGAGTCAGTTCTGTCATGTTGTCCCATGTGCTTTACAATTCCCTGGATGAAAACTATCCGGCAACTCTTTCCCGTGCAGTTCAAAAATTGCTCAGAGAAGATTTTGGATATAATAAATTAATAATATCTGACTCGATGGATATGAAATCAGTCAAGGGAAGGTACAGCACTTCTGAAGTAGTGAAAGGGTCTATTGGAAATGAGGTTGATGTAATAGAAGATGCAAACATTGCCGCGTCACTGGAGTTTTTTGAAATAATAGAGAAGATGGACAGGAGCCTGCTGAAAGCAAAGGCAGAAAGAATAATGAAATTCCTGGAACCTGTCAATAAGCCATCTTTCAAGCCATCGCCACTTCTCTTGAACTCTGTAGAGGTTGTTTTTCCACAAGTTAAAAGAAAGAAAGCGCTGGACCCGGAGAAGAAAACCATCTTATTCATGATGGACACAAAAAGGGAGACCAATGTTGCGGAAGAAACAAACGTTTCAGAGGTTATTGCAAACAAGGTGAAAGATTTGAATTTTGATATAGAGATATATTATGGCACAGAGTACCTTGAGAAGTTCCGCGATTCCGGAAAACAGATAATCTTCGTTGGCAGAAATGAACACTTGAAAAACAGGGTGAACATGCTAAATGAAATTTCCATCACCAACAGTTGTGTTTTCATATCAACAAGTTTTGATGGTGATATGGGAATACTTTCAGAAAATATGGGTTATATAAGCGCATATTCCAAAAAGCCCACTGTGGTAACAGGTGCTATCCTGAAGGCGTTTGGGCTTATGGGAAAAATATAAAATTACTTTACCTGAAACTCATCTTTTAGTGTAATTCCTGTTCCAGGCAAATCGCTGGAAAGGCCCACTTCTCCATTCTTCAACAGAATTCCCTCTGAAACAGGGTCATCCCTTATATTATTGTAGCCGTCAAGATCAGCATATTTTACTGCACTGTTGCCCAGCGCAACAACCAGTCCGGATGTATTCGCAATCCTCGTCTCCACCATGCAGCCAATCATTACAGGAACACCGAACGATTTTGCCGTATTTGCCATCTGCATGGCATCAGAAATTCCACCTGACTTCATGAGTTTAATATTGATTCCATCCACCGCTTCCCTACGGAGCACTTCAGAAACATCCTGCGGAGTAAATATGGTTTCATCAGCATAAACCGGAATCTCAGAGTGATCTCTTATAAACCTCAATCCTGCTATGTCAGTTGAAGCGATAGGCTGTTCAATGAATTCGATGTTGTAGGGTTCAAGCAGCCTGGAAATCCTGACAGTATTTTTTACACTGTAGGCCTGGTTGAAATCGATATAGATCATCTTGCCATCTCCAACAACCTCCCTTACAGCCCTAACCCTTCTGAGGTCTTCCTCGATTCCTGAACCTACCTTGATCTTGAAAACTTTCAGCCCCTGGTTAAGGAGTTCTTTTGCCTGTGCCCTTGCGGATGCCTCATCAACAAGATCCACAGTGTAGGATGTCAGGATTGACTTCTTGTGGTTTCCGAGCAATTTTGCAAGATTCATGTTTGCCCTCTTTCCTATAATGTCCCATAAAGCACAATCAATGGCATTTCTGCTCGCTTTGGACGATCTCATCAATGACTTCATCTTAGAGTTGACTATTTCAGGTGATTCCTCCTCTCCGGCAAGTTTCTTCGAAAAATAGGACAGTTCACTTTCAATAGAACCCATGGTGTCCCCTGTTATGAAAGGGGTAGTTGTTGCTTCCCCGAATCCTGTAATTCCATCATTCGTCTCAATAGAAACAAAAAATCCTTCATAGAATTCTGTTGTTCCGAGGGCAATTTTAAATGGCTTCTTCATTACCAGATTTATCCTCTGAAAATTGATTGACTTTATCATTCACCGGACTATAATAATTAATAATATTAAGTTGACTGCACTAAATTAACTACTTCGGCTTTCTCTTTGCCAAATGTTCAATACACTTCCTGATGTCATAATCATTTTCAGAAAGAAGTTTGGCAGCTTCACCTTCCGGTATTGCAAATTGGGTAACGAGTATGTTAACTGATCTATTCTTCAGCTTTTCATTATACCATGAACCCATGTGGGACATAGTGTTTTTGTACGTCCTTCCGAGTTTTATTGCTACGGTGGTGGATATTATATTCAGTGCCATTTTCTGGGCTGTCCCTGCTTTCATTCTTGTTGATCCCTGAATCACTTCAGGGCCGGTTGGCAGCACAATTAACAGGTCAGAAAATTGCTGTATTTTCTTGTTGAAGTTGTTTGTTATCCCTATTGTGGCACATCCCTTTTGGCGTGCAAAGTCCATCCCTCCGAGAACAAAAGGCGTTGATCCGGATGCCGTGATGCCAACAACGACATCTTTGGGGCTTAAGTTTTTTTCCTGAAGTTCTTTTATTGATCCATTTTTATCGTCTTCGGCGCCTTCGACTGATTTAACAAGTGATCCAATTCCACCTGCGAGTATAAAATCAAAGAAATCTGGCCCCAGCCCATATGTGGGCAGAAGCTCTACAACATCCTGGGCGGCAATTCTTCCACTTGTTCCAGCTCCGAGATATATTATTTTTCCTTCATTTTTTATGGATTCAAGCATGATGCTGCTTGCTTTTGAAATTTTGTCAATTGCTCCACTGACCGCCTCATAGGCAGCTATATCCGACATGTGAATGAAAGCGCTAATTGCATCAATGTCCCACTGCCCAATTTCTGTTGAAAACGGATTCAGATCTTCCGTGGAGGATACCATATTTTACACCCTTAAGAGTGAATGTTTATTTTGCATAAAGATTTTCAGTTTAGCTTTTGCTTCCCAGCAGGTTTCCTCTGATCATGGTTTCCTTAACATTCATTTCATCATCTATAAAATTTATATCCGCGTCCATTCCGGCGTCAATAAGCCCCGTACTTTTCAAATTCAATGCCTTTGCAGCGTTTGTGGAGAAAATTTTTGCCAGGCTGGACAGATCAGGAATCAATCTATGCAAATTCCTGAATGCAGCATCCATTGTCAAAACACTTCCGGCGATTGTATCTGAATTCTTGACCCAGGCAACACCATCTCTGACCACAATTTCCATACCCCCCAGTTGGGTATTTAATGTTGTTGTCCCCCCTATGGAAAGTGAATCGGTTATCCCAATAATATGATCCACGTCCCTGATCTTAAATAAAATCCTGATGGCTTCTTCTGATACATGGCGCAGGTCTGCTACAATCTCCAAATAGATACTATCTGTTAAAAACCCGGCTCCAACCATTCCAACCTCCCTGTGTTTCATTGGGGACATTGCGTTGAAAAAGTGTGTCATTAATTTTGCCCCTCCACCTATTCCACTCATTGCGTCTGAATAAGAAGCAGCAGAATGCCCAATGGACACGATTTTATTGTTTCTTACCAAATATTTGGCAGATTCCTGAAAACCAGTAAGTTCAGGCGCCATATCTATTATAAATGGAAAATCTCCAGAAGCTTCAACAAATTTTTCGATCTCGTTTATGTCCGGATCTCTGATATACATGGGATTATGTGCACCCTTTTTTTCTCTGCTTATATATGGCCCTTCGCTTCTCGTTCCTATTATCCTCGCCTCATCCGGCTTTTGTGTTGTTGAAGCCAGTTTAATTCTTTCAATAAATTCAGCAGTTTGTTCAAAAGGCAAAGAGACACATGTTGGAATAAATGAAGTCACTCCTCTTTTCGCCAGCATTGAGGACCATCTGTGGATATCATCCACTGAAGAGTATGTTGCATCGACCCCATAATATCCATGGGTGTGTATATCTATAAACCCCGGAATTGCAGTAAGATGGGAATAATCTTTCAGGACATTGCTGAATGCTCCATTTTTGGTTATGCTGTGAATTTTTCCATGTTTTATATTTAAAAAACAGTTATTAGCGTACCCTCCAGGAACTACTGCTTTCTTTACCAGAATACTACTTTCCAATTGGCTCACTGCATAATTGATATTTTATTTTAATATATATAGTTCTAACGTTGAGTTGATTGGGAAGGAGTTTCATTTTTCAAAGCTCAGGAAGGATTGACGCTATGTTCTTCCAGTTAACAAACTTCCTATTTGCATCAACATAAACCGGCATTATCTCCTATCCCTGATAGAAATTTTGGGCAAGCTGAACGGAAATGCTGGGAATCATTTTTCTTTCCACTTCTTAATCATGAGTCCGCTTCACAGCATTTGATCCGTTATTAACCATTTTATGCATTGTGAGTTTTTCAATCAGATCAGCTGTGCAACCGCCTATTCGCACAGATAAGACATTCTTTGGCAAATGCATTCATATTTATTCGGGAAATTAAATCTCTTCTCTCCCGGTAAACATTAGTTTCCAGTTGACACGCACCAATTATCCGGCAATCAGGGTGGAGAGGATGCCACATAAGGTTTATAGCGTTAAAATCTATATATCCCCTGCATGACGATTATGTTTGATGAAATTAGGGAGGAACCAGAAGCTATCAGAAAAACTCTTAATAAAAACATGGATTCAATTCAGCCTTTAATAAATGAGATAAAGGAATCTTCATTCATTTTCATCACCGGCAGTGGGACAAGCTATAACGCTGCAGTAATGCTTAATTACACATTGCTGGAAAACGGAATCAGGTCAATGGCCATTACATCGTCGGAATACAGTGAGAACATAATCAGGAAACTCAAAGGGAAAGTGTTGAACATAATCTTCAGCCAGTCAGGGGAAAGTTCTGATGCAATATCAAATTTAGAGCTTTCAAAAGAAAATGGATTTAAAGTCGTTGGAATAACAAATGAAAAAGATAGTTATTTGTCCAGAGAATCTGATCTCTGCGTTCTGACATATGCCGGTGAAGAAAGATCAGTTGCGGCAACAAAATCACACGCGGTGCAGATTTCCATATCCCTCCTTATTGACTTCTGCCTTAAAGAAAACCCAGGACTCGAAAAGAAAGTGGATGATATATGCGGTGGCATAGGGCAGATAATCAAAAATTCAGGTGAGGTTCAGAAATATGCAGGGAAAATACTTCAGAAGATTGTTTTCCTTGGTGCCGGGAAGTGTTATCCGGTAGCACTTGAAGGGGGATTGAAATTTAAGGAAACCTCAGGCGTATCCACCGAATCATATCCAACAAGGGAATATTTTCATGGGCCTGTCCACAGGCTTGATCGTGAAACTACAGTAATATGGATAACAGATGGAACAGTTCCTGACATGAAGATAATGGAGAAATTAAGTGCATCTGCCGGAAATACCATCACTATAGGAAACGGGAACGCAGATTTGAAAGTGGCCTCTTCAGATGGCTTCCAGAAGGCACTTAATTCGTTAGTGCATATGCAATTGCTCGCCAATTTCAAGGCAACAGGGATGGGCCTTGATCCGGATCATCCGTCCAATCTCAGCAAAGTGGTAAGGTGGTAGCAATGAGAGGTGAATAAAATGAAAAGTGAAAGATTCAAAAATTTATCGGAAGAGTTGAAGGAATTTGTGGACAGGAATTATTCTGAAGCATCTTCAGGAATGAACGTTGCTGTTGGGAGAGATTCCTATAAATTATCCTATTTTCAGGGAGAAATACCTGCACTGAATTTCAAATATGATGAAAATACAATATATGACATGGCTTCGCTTACAAAACCTGTTGTAACGGCAACCCTTGTGATGAAATATGTGGAGAAGGGGAAATTGAGCCTTGAAGACACCCTTGGCTCGCTTAAAATGTATGCACCCGACATGCTCATATCAAACCTCACAATAAAGCAGCTTATTTCACATTCTTCCGGACTGTTTCCCACATTTCCATTACAAAAGCATGGGAAGGCAAAGGAAGACTATTTGAGGACAATAGGGCTCATGCATCAGCACAATACACTGCCAGCAGCGGAAGAATACAGTGACCTTAATTTCATTCTCCTTGCTTTTGTGATGGAGGAACTCTCAGGAAAAACACTGGATGTTCTTGCAAAAGAAGAGATATTTAAGCCACTTTCCATGAACAGTTCATCATTTAATCCTTCATTTCCAAAGGAAAACATAGCTCCCACAGAGGAGGATCCGGGAAGGGAAATGCCAGTATGGGGGAAAGTGCACGATGAAAAGGCATATTATTATGGCGGAGTTTCCGGACATGCAGGCTTATTCAGCAATGCCCACGACCTCACTATTTTTGCAAAAGCTCTTTTAAGCGGCAAAATAGTGAAAAGTGAAACACTGAACCATATGACAACGCCACAGAATCTCAATATCGGGGGCATGTTCGGGCTAGGCTGGATGATAAAAACTCCAAAGCCCGTTTCACCGGGGCCATCATTTGGATATAACGCTTTCATGGGTGACACGGTCCACAATGGCGCATTCGGGCACACAGGATTCACCGGGACGTCAATCTGCATTGACCCTGCAACGAAAGCATATGCAATAATATTGAGCAACAGGGTGTACCCAACAAGGGAGAATCTGAATATATTGAAGTTCAGGAGGAGATTCCACAATCTTGTGTTTTCTCACCTGAACAGTTCAGATTAATTTATTTATCAACGATTATTATCCGTAATAATTATGTTAATTTCTGTGGATGGTGGAGCTACAAAAACAGTAGCAGTTTGTTATTCTGAAGACGGAAAAATACATGGCATGGGAGTTTCTGGGCCAGGCAACTACAGGACATCAGGAATTGAAATGGCAGAGAAGAACATCAGGGAAGCCATTTCGAGGGCACTCGAACGTTCAAATATTGAGGAGAATGAAGTAAAGAAATTTACACTGGCACTTGCCGGCGTGAAAGATTCAAACGTAAAAAATGAACTCATAAATTCACTCATGGGAAAGAACCAGAGTGGAAAGATAATCATGCTGAATGATGGTGAAGCTGGCTTTGACTGCAGATTTCCAGGCAAAGACGGAATCGTTGTCTGCCCCGGAACAGGGCTTGTATCATTTGGAAGAAAGGGGGCATCATTCAAAAGAGCAAGTGGATGGGGCTGGCTCCTTGGGGATGAAGGCGGTGCATTTTACATTGCGCGGAGCGCATTGCAGGAAGCGTTGAAAATATTTGACGGGCGGTCAAAGCACAAAAGCGAAATTACAGAGTCTGTACTGGAATATTTTGAAATAAGCAACATGAAAGAACTGGTAAACAGGATCTATGCAAATCCCCTGAACATTGGAAAGATAGCTTCGTTTGCAAGCATAATTGCCCAGCTTGCTGAAAAAGGGGACGAACTGGCACTTGGCATAATGCAGAAATCAGCCAGGGAGGCATCCGAGTGCATAATCTCACTGAGGGAAGATCTGTTTAATGATGAGCCGGTCTCATTCAGTGGATATGGCGGCCTGTTCAGGGCTTCCAATCTTTACTGGAAAAATATTAGGAAAGAAGTGCTGGAAAGATATCCTGACATGATGCCATTTGAACCTCTATATGGCTATCATGCTGTTATCGGGTCAATTTACCTCTCTCTCAGGGAGGAGGAGAAAGGCTTGGAATTTAACGTGGATGTTGAAGCCAAATATATGGATGGGCAGATAAGAAGGCTGTCAAGGGAAGAAAGGAAGAATTTCCTATTAATGAATGAATAATCTGGATCTTTTGCAGAAAAGAAATAAAATTCTCTTTTCCTTTAAAAACAAAACGAAGTTTTTTTCTTATAATTTCATAAAATCTAAAGTTATAAAAAAAATGACTTAAATAATTGGAAAACAGTTATTACGTCTTGAGTAATTATCGCACAACAGGTGTATTTAATGAGTGAGTTTGATGTTATTGTAGTTGGTGCCGGGCCCGCCGGTTCTGCAGCAGCAATCCGGTTAGCTTCTGCCAAGGCCAACGTTTTACTTATAGACAGGGCTGATCCCCCCGGTAGCAAAAATGTATCAGGAGGAGTACTTTGGGGCGATTCTCTTGGACAGGTAATTCCCGATTGGGAAAAAAGCAATATGCTTGAAAGATACATTGAAGCAAAGGGAGTAACATTCTTAACCAAGGATTCAAAGATAGCACTGGATTTTCGATCAACAAAATTTGGTGAAGTGAGAAGCGGTTACACAGTACTGAGGACAAAATTTGATGCCTGGCTCGCAAAGAAAGCAAAAGATGCCGGTGCAATGGTAGTATCGGGTGTTACCGTTGACAAGCTTGCGATGGAAGGAAATAAGGTAACAGGCGTGATCCAGAACGATGAAGTAGTTACCGCAGACACAGTTATACTTGCAGAAGGCGCAAATTCAAGGATAGCAATAGACTCAGGATTGAAGAAGAAATCTGATGACAGGCATATGGCAATTAGTGTTAAAGAAGTAATAAAATTGCCAGAAAAAACAATTACAGAGCGATTCAATCTCACAAACGCAAAGAGAGGATATGCATCTGAATATGTTCTTGGTTTTCTTGAAGGCGGTGTCAAGGCAGGCGGTTTCCTTTACACAAACAGGGAGTCAATTTCCATCGGTGCTGTAATCTCAATGGAAGATCTGAGAAAGAACAACCAGACATACTCCTACGACATAATCGAACAGTTCAAGGAACACCCATTTATTGCACCATTGCTGGCAGATGGAAGAGTGGAAGAATACAGTGCCCATCTTGTTCCGGAAGCAGGCCTGTCAGTTGATTCAATTTATGGGGATGGATATATGATTGCAGGTGATGCTGCGGGTTTAACTTTCAGCAATGGGCTCGTACTGCAGGGAATGAATTATGCAATAGTATCTGGAATAGGTGCCGCAGATTCATATCTTGCCACAAAGGGAAGCACTTCTCCTGAGAGATTTGAACTTTACAGGGATTCGCTGAAGAAAACATTTGTGCTGAAGGATATGAATACTTTCAAGGGGTCTGACAAGGTAACCTGGAGTGAAACAATTCATAATACAGTACCAGCAATGGCAGAGGAGATAATGCTGAACATATTCTCGGAAAATGGGGAGCCTAAGAAGCATCTTTCAAAGATTGTGGTGGAATCTGCCTTGAAAAATAAGCAAAGGAGAAAAGACATGATTGTCGATATGTATAGAATGATGAGGAGGTTGTAAAATGACAAAAATTGAAGATAGGTTATCGTTGCTGAATTATAAAATAGACAGGTCCTATGAGCATATTACTGTGAATCATGACATTTGTGCAGTATGCCCTGACCATTTCTGCACATTTGCATGCCCGGCAAAGTGTTACACGCTCATAGATGGCCAGCTTAATTTCAAATATGAAGATTGTGTGGAGTGCGGAACATGTGATATTGCATGTTCCCATGGAAGTGTTCTGTGGACAAACACAAAAGGCGGGCACGGAGTAAAATATAAATATGGATGATTGAAATGGGACTGGAAATTATAGTAATGATAAAACAGGTGCCTGACAGTTCAGAAGTTGTTATTGATCCTGTGACATTCACGCTGAACAGGGGAGCAGCCAGAAATGTTATTAACCCTGCAGATGAAAATGCAATTGAGCAGGCTCTTCTCATAAAGGACAAAAATCCCGGCACCAATATCACAGTAATAACAATGGGGCCTCCCTTCGCAGAAACAGCCCTCCTGGATTGCATGTCAAGGGGAGTTGACAGGGCTATACTGGTTACAGACAGGGCTTTTGCAGGTGCAGATACTTATCCAACTGGCCTCACTTTAGCAGCCACAATCACCAAGATTGGCAAGTTCGATATCATATATGCAGGGGAAGAATCCACAGATTCGTCCACCGGGCACGTTGGGCCGGGAGTTGCCGAGTTTCTTGGAATTGAGCAGGCATCTTATACATCAAATTCCTGGGCTGAGGATGGTTATGTTTTTGCAGAAAGGCAGCTGGAAGATGGCGTGGAGACCATTAAGATGGAACCGCCATGCCTGATAACAGTATTGACAAATGCAAACATGCCAAGGGAAGCAACACTGAGAAAGAAAATAGATGCCATGAAAAAAGGCATAGAAACCTGGACACTGGCGAATATTGATCTGCAACCCGACTGGGTTGGCCTGAAAGGGTCACCGACTGTTGTAAAATCAATGAGAACAATAAACGAAAAGAAGAGGGAAGGCAAGAAATTCAATGTGGATGAGATGGATAAATTCGTGGACGAACTTGTTGAGAAGGGTATCCTGACTTTCGGGGTGGATTAAAATGGCTGGATTGATTAATGCAGAAAAACCGTCAAACATTGATGATTACAAAAATGTCATGGTATTCCTGGAGGCCAGGGATGGCAAGATTAAAAAACCAGGGCTGGAGATGATATCAGTAGGAGCCAGCATGGCACACAAGGTAAACGAGATGCTCATAGGGATAACCTTTGGTGAAAGTGTTGGATCTATGGTAAAAGAGGCAGGAGAATATGGCTGTGACAGAGTCATAGGATATGAATCCCCCGACCTGAAGGACTTCAGGACATTGCCATACGCAACACTTCTAAGCGATCTTATTTTGGAACTCAAACCGAATATACTCTTAATTCCTGCAACCAGAAACGGAAGGGACCTTGCATCCAGAATAGCAGTAAGATCACGAACTGGAGTTACTGCAGACTGCACTGAACTGGACATAGATCCAAATGGCAGAATCCTGCAGGCAAGAAGGCCCACATACGGAGAAAGCACACTGGCTGAAATATTGTGCAAGAGCCACAGGCCCCAAATGGCAACGGCAAGGCCGGGAATATTTCCGGTTCCTGAAAGAAAGAAGGATGCCAAATATGAAAGTGAAGCAAGAAAGGCAAAAATCAAGAAAGAGTTCATGAAAAAAGAGATTGTGGATTTCAAGCCAAAAACAACTGTAGATCTCACTTCAGCAAAATACATTGTGAGCGGCGGGCTTGGGCTGGGAAAGGCATCTGGCTTCAAATTAATACAGGAACTTGCTGATGAGATAGGGGCATATGTTGGCGCATCGAGGCCAACCGTTGATCTTGGATGGATAGGAAAGGATCACCAGGTAGGGCAAACGGGCCAATCAGTCAGGCCCAAGGTATACATAGCATGCGGAATTTCAGGAAAAGCACAGCACCTGATGGGAATGAAGCTCAGTGAAAATATTATCTCAATCAATACAGATCCAGATGCAGAAATAAACAGCATTTCCGATTACATCATAAATGCGGATCTTTACGAGGTGCTTCCTAAACTGGTTGAAGCAATACGCAAAAAGAAGTCTGAGTTTGAAATGCAGAGTAGCAACAAAAAAGCTGAAGAAAAACCAGTGAAGGAAAACATTGAAGAGAAGAAAGAAAAGAAACCACCACAGTAAAAAATTTCATCCTTCCCTGCGGTGAATCCTACCCATTTATCTCATTTACACCCTCCGTTATTCATTTTTCCCTTTTTGCCCGTTGGCTTTGCCAGTGCATTTGAAGCGTTATCAACTACCACCAGGCGAGAATCTGCAAAAAAGCATATTTAATAAAAGAATATTGCAGAAAGAGATATGATCATTAATGTAACGGTTAAACATGGTTCCGGAAAACCGGAAAAAAATGGAGATGCAATAACAATCCACACAGATGAGCCCATGAAAAATAACCGGGCAAATCACGACGTGATCAAGCAGATTGCAGCATACTATAACGTAGAGGCCAGGAATGTGCGAATAATCAGGGGCGCAAGAAGGAGGAATAAATTAATCGAAGTCAATGGGCTTTGAGAAAAATCCTGCAGGAATGATCATTTACTTTCCATATTGGAATTTAATATTATGGCTCATCCCCTAAAGCGGCTGTTGTATCAGCCTTTCTTTGATTTCTCCCACAATTTTCTCAAGGAATTCTTCAATCTTCAGATTCTGGATACTGTCTTTCCTGTTTCTCACAGATACTTCACCGTTTTCCTGTTCTCTCTGTCCGACTATGAGGAAATATGATGGCCTGAATCTTCTGCCAAGCTTGATCTTCTTTGAAACGCTTTCCGAAGAATCGTCAACCAGTGCTCTAACTCCCCTTTCCTTCAGCTTTTCCCTAATTTCATCAGCGTATTCTTTTTGCTGTTCGCTCAGAGGTATTATGTATGTCTGGATCGGCGAAAGCCAGGTTGGGAGTTTCCCAAAGGAGTTTTCCAGAAGTATCACAAGGAATCTTTCAATAGAGCCATAAATGGCTCTGTGCAGCATAACCGGTGTTTCTTTCTTGCTTTCCTGGTTTATGAAATACAGCCCAAAAGCAATCGGCATGAAGAAATCAATCTGTATGGTTGTGAGCTGCCAGGACCTGTCCAGTGCATCCTTGATATGAACATCTATTTTTGGCCCATAAAATGCTGCTTCCCCCGGATACTCTTTGAAATTGATCCCTGAGGAAACAAGTGCATTTCTCAACTGCTCAGTTGCATTATCCCAAAGTGAGAAGTCGGGTTCAAGATCTGCTGAAGAACAGTTTTCACATTTCAGTTCATTTGTTTCCGAGGACATCCTCCTTGGTTCGTTGAGATTTCCGCAAGCCCTGCATTTATAATTGATAAGGTAAGCTTCCGGCTTCTCCTTATCCGCAGTTGAAAGATCATATCTTACCTCAATATCCTCGAAGAAAGTGCTGAACGTTATTTTCATCATATCCAGCACACTTTTTATTTCATTTTCAATCTGGTCTGGCCTCATAAATTCGTGCCCATCATCCACAGTGAAAGTCCTCGGCCTTGTCAGCCCACCAACTTCACCTGATTTTTCATATCTGTAAACGGTGCCAAATTCGCTGAATTTTACAGGCATATCCCTGTAACTGTGGCTTGCGTTTTCGTATATTGTAATATGGCCGGGGCAATTCATGGGTTTAAGTGCATATGAATCTCCATCGGGAAGGGTGAACAGAAACATGTCATCCTTATATTTGTAGTAATGGCCGGAAGTTTTCCACATATTATCCTTGAAAAGATGAGGAGTAGTCACTTCTTCCCAGTTGAATTTTTCGTTCAGCTGTTTCATATAATTGATCAGTTCGCTCCTTATGATTGAACCCTTGGCAGTGTACATTGGCAATCCGGGAGCCCTTTCCGAATTGAAGACAAACAGATCCATCTCTGAACCAAGTTTTCTATGGTCCCTGAGTGCAGCTTCCTCTTTATTTCTGAGATACTGTTTCAGTGCTTTTTCTTCCGGAAATGCAGTTCCATATATTCTTGTGAGCCTCTCGTTGTTTATGTCGCCCTTATAATTGGATGATGCAACATTAAGCAACCTGAAATGCCTTATATAGGAAGTATCTGGCACATGCGGGCCGGTACAGAAGTCCACAAAATCTCCCTGCCTGTAGACAGTGGATTCATTTTCCACATGATCCTTAATCTTGTCCAGTTTGAACTCGTTTTCCCTGAACATTTTCATTAATTCTTCCTTGCTGTGTACTTCCCTTACAATGGAAAATTTCCTGGAAGCCAGTTCCTTCATTTTCTTCTCAATGGCACCAAGAGTATTCTGATCTGGAGGTTCCATTTTTATATCGTAATAGAAGCCACCTTCAACCACGGGGCCTGCATTGAGCTTTGCGTCCGGGTATATTTCCATAACTGCCTGGGCCAGAAGATGTGCAGCTGAATGCCTCAATATATTAAGCCCATATTCATCGTTCAGTGTTACAGGGAAAACATTTGTGTCAGCAGTTGCCGTTTCATTCAAATCGTGGAGTTCTTCACCAACTCTCACGGCTATGGCTTCTCTTTTCCCGGCGAAAGGTGTTCCAAACTT
This sequence comes from Thermoplasmata archaeon, assembly GCA_021817255.1. Taxonomy (GTDB): domain Archaea; phylum Thermoplasmatota; class Thermoplasmata; order Thermoplasmatales; family Thermoplasmataceae; genus Cuniculiplasma. Next base: position 42,922 of record JAKAVO010000009.1, on the reverse strand, counting down.
ATCGCCTTTCTTAACAGAGTACTGCTTTTCTGACATTGTACGAGCATTGATAACCTAAATAAATTCTTATGCCTTGCAATTGCATGCAGTTTAGTGAAGAAAAAGAAACAGGGCCATTAAAATAAATTTCAGAAAATGCCTTGTTAGTTATTGTATTTTTTCCTCAGGCGCTCAAAAATTTCCAGCTTTTCAAGCCCCTTGCTTATGCCAAGCTTGTTCTTGTCAGTCCGGATCTTATCCATCAGCTTTCTGGCATCTTCTTCCTTTCCTTCACCAGCAAAGGGAAGTGCTGCTGAAAGAAGGCGGGATGCACTTTTTCCTGCTGATGAAATTTCATTGAGCCTTGCAACTATCCGTTCCAAGTTTTCAAGCGCAATATCCCTGTTTTCACCTGAAGTACAGAAAGAAATGTAATATACTATCTCATCCTGTTTCTTTATTTTTCCTTCCTTTATCAGGGAGAACACCTTTTCCAAGGCATCCTTTCCCCGAACATTTCCAAGGGAAGCAAGTATTGCAACCCGGTCATTGTCATTCTTCAGCGATTCATACTTTTCTATTATTTTATCAATGTCTCCATTCTTTTTTATAAATGCAAACGCGATGCTGTTTCTCATGTCAGGTTCTTCACTCTCAATATCCTGGAATTTGCCTGCAAGCTTGTTGCGTATTTTTTCATCTGTTTCTGCCAGCCTCCTGTTTACAAGCCCCTGGAGAATTGATCTGTTTATGTCTTCATTCCTGTCATTTTCAAGGAACTTTATCTGTTCTTCATGGAACTTCTGGTATAAGCCCTGCACATTTTTGTTGTGATTCAAGGCATGGAACAGCTCTGCAAGTTCGTTTGATATTTCTATTGATAGGTTGTACTGCATGGGCTGTGCAAGTTTTTCAATTATTGCCGTGTACGAATCAAGTTCAATTTTCCCTGATATTAAGAGAGCATATAGATCACTCGCAATTCCTATCTTATCAAACTCCGAGAATTTATTGTCTGATGGGTTCATGTTCCTGTAGAATTCATCTGAATATCTGACCCTGTAGAAGCCAGATTCATCAACGTTCAGTTTTACGAGCCCTTTATTGCCTATTTCACCTATCTTCTTATCAAGGAGTGCACTTTCAACCCCATCATCTCTCTTAATTGTCAGGGGTACAGGCCAGATTCTGTCATCCGTTTTTCCATTGAGCAGAAATCTCTCCTGGGTCACGGTTGTTCTATTGCCATCATTAACTGTAATGAGTGGATACCCTTCTCTTGTTATCCACGCATCCATTATTCCGCTGACATCCCTGTCTGAATTTTCTGATATGCTTTTCCATAGATCTGCAGCTTCAGCATTTGAATATGAATACTTCACAAGATAGCTGTGCAACCCATCCTTCAATGCTTTCTCGCCGGCATAGCTTTCTACCATCCTGAGAATCATCGAGCCTTTGCCATAAGTGATCTCTGTTGATCTTTCACCCATTTTATCCACGTCTTTTTCAACTGGAGATACTGGATTGCTGCTCTCCAGCGAATCCACCACAAAGGCTCCCTTAGAATCAGAAACAAGCATATCTCCTGCCATGTTCCATTCCGGGAAGATAGATTCTATGGCTTTATTTGCCATGAAAGTCGCGAAACTTTCGTTCAGCCATAGATCATTCCAGTATTTCATTGTGACTAGATCGCCAAACCACTGGTGTGCTATTTCGTGCGCAATAACAGATGCAATCCTTTTCTTTGACGCATTCCCTGAACTTTCGTTGTAAAGAATGGCAGATTCCCTGAATGTCATTGCGCCCCAGTTCTCCATGGCACCGGCTGCAAATTCAGGGACAGATATGAGATGCAATTTTGGAAGCATATATGGGATTCCAGTATAGCCATTGAAGAAATCTATGCATTTTTCCGCAACATCAAGTGGGAATTCCGTTGTCTTCAGGTGGTTTTCCAGTCCGGAAAGATACAGATCAATATTTCCATGTTTTCTGTGCATTGTTTTAAAAATTCCAATTCCAATGTAAAGAAGATATGTTGGCATCCTGGGTGTGGCCTCAAATTCAACAGTCTTCCTGTTATTTCTGTAAACCGTTTTTTTAACAGGCATATTGCTTATTGCTTCAAGTTCCGATGATATTGTAAGTTTAATAGAGAAAGTTGCTTTCAATAAAGGCTCGTCAAAACACGGGAAAGCCCTCCTTGCACTTATTGACTCAAATTGCGTTGAAATCATCTCAGAGCCATCTGGTGTTTTTGCAAGATAGATGCCTGTAAGTTCGTCTCCAACTTTTGCCTTATATTTTATATGCAGTTCACTATTCTTTTTCAACTGCCCCCTGATGATCTTTTCATCATCCTTCTTTCCATTCTCTATCTCGGCAGTTTTTCCATTGAGCTTGACTTCCGTTATTTCATGGTAAAGGGAATGTATAACAAAGCCATTTTCGTCGCCATCCAAAGAAATTGTCTCTTCTCCTGAGTATTCCTTCGTTTTTTCGTCGTAATCAAGTTCAATGTCATAATGATCTATTTCCATGAAATCTTAATCAGGCAATCATAAAAATATATTCCCATATTTGTTTCGGCGTTTTATGCAAAACCTCTCTTTTAGGATTTGATGCCATCTCCCGAAAACCATTCCATAGATCTTTCAATTAATTTTTTCTCTTCTTTGTACTTCTCCAGGGTTAATGACCCATCCAGAAGTTCATTATCCAGGGATTTTAATTTCTCATTAAGTGAAATTCTTCCGGATTCTTTAAACTTAATGCCCACATCGTCAAGATCACGATAAAACTTTATGCCAAACTCTGTGCAAAAGTACTCAATCATCGGCCGGCTGTAGCCGATGAACCACCTTCTTTCAACAATTCCATATCTCATGAGCTCTCTTAACTGTTTATCAACACCCTGCCTTGTTATCTTTAGAATTTTTGCAATATCATCCGGTGTTTTAGGCGTCCGCAACAGATTTACAATTTTAACTTTGGAACTGGAAGTCAAAAAATTGATAGTTGCAATCATAAAGTATCATATCTAAATCATAATTAAACTTTAAGGTTGATTAAAACAACTGAAAAGTTGATAAATTTAAAAATATGGTGTCACGATTTAAATTTATAGTTGTAAATATATTTAAATATATCCGGCAAATAACAGTATTATGGCAATGGATGAAGATAGAATAAAAAAGTTGAGGAGCATGGTCGAAAGTGGAGAGATGAGCGAAGATCTCTTTGATGAGATTATGGAAAGATGGCATGTAAATGATTCAGAAAATGAGAAAATAGATATGGGCAATCCTAAGGAAGAGCCGAAAACACCGCGATCTAAAAAAATTAAAGTTTCTGGCAGAGGCCAACTTTCTGCTGTCTATTCAGAGGAATTATCGGTCTCAGGATCATTGGCTATTGAAGGGAGTGTCGATTCAAACAATATTGATATAAACGGCAGCTGTAAAGTGGAAGAAGATGTTATTTCCTCTGGTACCATTGATTCCTCCGGTTTCATTTCAATCGGCAGGGACCTTTTCGCAAAAGATATTGACTGTTCCGGTGGCTTGAAAGTGGATGGGAAAATTGAGGCTGGTGATATAGACTCTTCAGGTTCCCTCAGGGCATCTTCAGTTAAATGTGAAAACTTCGACAGTTCAGGATCAACAAGAATAGATGAAGTACTGCATTGCAAAACCATGGATACCTCTGGCAAAACAAAGGCGAAAGCTGTTGAATGTGAAATAATGAAGTCATCTGGACTTATAGATGTTGAAATTGTAACTGCAGAGGAAATCTATATAGCCGGGCGTATAGATGCAAATGAGATTCACGCCAGGAGGTTTGAAATGGAGATTAATAATTCAGCAAGCAGAATAGAAAAATTAGAAGCTGATGCCATAGAGGTAAGGCTAGCCAGAAAAAAATTTATCTCAGGATCTGCAATTATAAATGAGATAACTTGCAAAAGAGCTTACCTTGAATCTACCATATCAAAAACTGTAAGGGGCGACGACATCACAATAGGGAACGACTGCGACATAGATTATGTTGAAGCAAAGACACTTAAAATCTCAGATAAGGCAAGGGTGAAGGAAAAGAAAATTATCCAGTAATTCCATTAATTTATCTTAAAAAAATTTTATTATTTAGGGAAATGTTATTTTTCTTATGCGCATGCTACGTTTGATCCGCCAACTGCATTCAGAAACACCTGTTCTGCGTTACTTATCTGGGCATAGGAAGAGAGGTTTGTAAATACTGTTTGCGGGGATACGGCTTTTGAAAATGTCGGATACATCCACCAGAAATGTACAAATGTTCCATCAGGTCCGGTTAAAATAAGCATTGTCACTAAATGTCCAGTCTTTGCACTCCATGATCCTGTTTCATTCTGAATTTTGACCTGTGTTTCCCATTCATTTGCAACTTGGTACACACTGCCTGGGAGGTTGCCTTTTAGCACACTGAGCCCATAACTTACCCTAGAACTCGCGGAAAGTGGATTATTATAAACGTTTCCTGTCATAGTTTGATTATACAGGTAAAGGGATGTGAACGTGAATGGGACACCAGCGTATTGGAAAGAAATATTCTCACCCAGCTTGTGTGTTCCGTTGAGGAATAGAAGGCCAGGAGTATTTGCTTTTGATTTGTGAAGCTGAACATCATTAGCCACATCTCTGGTTGAATTTAAAAACTTGTATAGCACCCATGAATTATCTGCACCTATGGGACATCCGACCCACGATATGAAATAGATGTGATCCTGTGTGCCATTGAGCAGGTCATTATTCGAGATTTTTATGTATTTTGAAAGAACTATCTGCTGATTATTCTGGGTTGCGCTATTATATGCCCCAAACCCTGCCACTACCAAAATGACTACCACTATAATGGAAAGGATGCCGTACAATTCCTTTTTTGTGACTTCCATATTTTTATACATGTGGTCACACTATAAAGATATTATCATAGGGGTTGGAATCCAATAAATATACCGGAAAATATGCTTGAATACAGTGAACATTCCCATAATGGAGCCAATAATTGGAAATCATTATAAAGACAATAAATTATATAATATGGAGATTTATAAGGATCATCATGATCATATAAATTCAATAAAAAATACCGGCTTAATTGTATGATGAGTATAAGGAGTTGAAAAACGTGGATGGTCTGGATGCACTGAATTGGAAATTAATCCTTTTGGGTAGGCCAAAGGGTGGAACGGCAGAAAAGACAGAAAAATTTGGCATAGAATCAGAACTCAGTTATGTATTTGAAGATAAAATAACCGAAATCAACCTTTTTGTTAAAAAAACTGAACAGATGCAGAGGGACATATTAATATTTTTAAATGAGTCAAATGCTATGGAAATGAACAATATATATAGAGTTCGATCCGTAGCAAGAGAAAATTTCAAGCTTACTGAAATTTCCCGAAAATTGCTTGAAGTGCCATCAACTGTAATTTCATCATTTAGCATATCGAAGGGTGAATACAGAATAGAATTTCTTTTTCATGAATCAGAAATAGGAGAATTGTCAAACATATTAATGAGTGAAGTGAATGAAAAAACTGACGTCAGGGTGGAATATCTTGGCCCAAGCGGCGGGTACCGTGAATCAATAAGAAGTATCCTGAAGCGAACAAAATTAACTCTTATCGGAATAGAGACGGTACCTCCGGAACAAGAGATGGGAATTGAAAGGAATCCGATGGGAACGAGCTGGATAAGAATAGAAAAGACTCCACTTGGGAAGGGGGAAATAAAAGGAATATATATTACACAGGGCAAACCTTTAAGTGAAAACGTCAGGGAAGTAGTGCCAGGAATGATTTATTTTGCAGAAACTGAGAATGTTTTTATCAGAGAGCTTGATCGCCTGACGAGTCAGAGCAGGATTCCCTGTATTATCAAAGTGAACGTTCTGAGAAATGGCAAATTTTACATAGTGACTGCAATTCCAGAAATATTCTCTGATGAGTATATAAAAGTTATAAGTGAAGTAGCATCTTCACTAAAAGATTGGAGACCGGAAATATTTAGAGTCCAGGAAATAGGGGACTGGATATACTCAGAACAAATTTTACCCTAAATCAATGCAAAAATTAAGAACCAAAACTAATGCTAAGAAATCCCACTTTTTCAGGTCAAAGAAATTTTATAAACCGGTCTTTCATTTTAACTGGACCCCAGTTTCGTTTCTTATCATCTTGAAGAAATCATGTGAAATGGGTACCGAGCCAGATTTCAAAAATTTAGCAGAAGGCATTCTATCGTAAATGGAATGGAAGAAGCAATAAAATTGCTATGCACACTGTGGAATTTTTGTAAGTACAGGCGGGATTCAGTAGCTAGAGCTAAATTTAAGTATTTGTAAAGATTAAATGTTAATTATTGTATAACAAAATTAATCTTGACTGGAAACTTCAACTCTCATATGCGCCAGTAACGGAATTTACTACTGGCTGTAAAAGATTCAATATTAGTTCTGAAGTGGGAATCAGGATAGATGAAAAGGAGATTGAAATAAGCATGTTTTTTCCAGATAATTCAACTTTGAATCGAGAAATATTCATATTTTTAAATAGCATGGGGGCGGTCAAAAAAAACAATAAATGGAGACTGGAGAGAGTAGCCAAATCCCCTAAAGATTTCATCAGCATCGTAAGAGACATCCTGGAAACTCCATCTTCAGTACTTTCATCTGTTTGGATTGAAAATGGTGTATACCAGGTAGAATTCGTCTTCTCCAGATTGAGGCTTGGAAGTGTTTCAAATATTATAATTGATAGATTGGGAGACATTCAAAGTGCAAAAATTGAATACCTCGGTCCAAGCGGAGGATATGTGAAAACACTGGAGGCTATGAGCAAAAGATCACAAATTTCTGTAATAGAATATGACTTTCAATTATCGCAGGAACTTTTTCCATCCTTATATGATGGCATAGGAAAGGAATTGTTGGGAATAATTAAGTCACCTCACGAAACCGGGAAAGTGTTTGCAGTTTATTTTCTCAACAAAGAGCCTGAAGCCGGGAAAAATGCTATAGAGATAGAAAGAGGCAAAATCTATGAAACTACATCTGAAAATTTAGCTTTTTCAGAATTAAATAAGCAACTCAGTGGGGATGAGATACCAATACTTATGAAATTGTATTCGCTTGAAGGCGGCAAAGGAAGGTTCTTCCTGGCATATCAATCTATTTTCAATGAGGAGATGATTAAAGTTATTCATAGGGCCAACTTGATGAAGGTGGGTTTCAATCCCGTTATTAAAAGGATTCAATCTTTGAAAGAATGGTTAGAAACCTCCGCTCTGATTGAATAGCCTAAATCTCAACCCCTACCCATATTGAGATTTAGGGGCCAAAAATATTGATGGGCTTTGGAAAATTTCCCACCAACGGCTTTATTCCTTATTTTAATAAGTGCATTCCGCAAAACTTTGCCCGTTCACAGATTGCAATTCCAGCTAAAAAAAGAACTTCAAAAGGATCTTTATTAAATTCAGCAATCTATTAGAAATGATCGTGACAGAGTTAAAGCATCTGAATAGCAAAACAGATTACAATATTAATAAAATAAATCTTTCATGATTTCCTCTGCAAAATCCCTCATTATAAGTTGCATTTTGTCCATATCCTTATAGATTGGCCTGTCCTCTTCAAGGAATGTTACGTGTTTTCTTGCCTTATTCCTAATCATTTCTGAGAAAGGAGAATAGTTGTCTTTTTTAAGATCCATGCCCTGCAAAGCCAGAACATATTCTGTGGATACAATCCTGTTGACATTCTTATTAATCTCGGTTAATTTATTGGCAGAATTTGCACCCATGCTGACGTGGTCTTCCTGGTTAGCGCATGTGGGTATGGTATCAGCTGAACCCGGATATGCAAGAATTTTATTCCTGTTGCATAATGCTGCTGCTGTGTATTGGGCAAGCATGAATCCCGAATTCAGCCCGTTGTTCTTTACAAGAAAAGCATCCAGTCCACTCAAGTTTTCGTCTGTTATTCTGGCTATTCTCCTCTCAATCATATTGCCCATGTCTGTAAGGGCGATCGCAAGAAAATCGCACACAAGAGCCACAGGCTCTCCATGAAAATTGCCAGCTGAGATGTACTCTTCCCCGTTTATCAGAGGATTATCAGTTGTAGAGTTCATTTCCCTGATCAGCACAGACTCTGCGTAATTGATTGTATCCAGAACAGCCCCAAAGACCTGTGGTGTGCACCTTAATGTATATGCATCCTGTACCCTGTTTTTATCCCCTTTTTCTATGCTCAAGCTTCCATCGAGCCTGGAGTATAAAGCCGATCCTATCCTGGCCTGCCCAGGCTGATCCCTTGCCTTCAAAACCCATGGAGTGAAGGCTTTCTTTGTTGCACCAAGTGCTTCCATTGAGAGAATAGCTGATCCGGTTGCAAGGGCTATATTTTGCTTTGCTTTTATAGTTTCAAGCATTCCTATGCCTGTGATGGCTGCAGTGCCATTATTGAAAGCAAGAGCCTCTTTCTCTCTCAGCTCGTAGGGCCTGATTTGCTTTTTACCAAGAATTTCGCTGGCGTTCTTTCTCTCTCCATTCTCAATTATTTCACCCTCGCCCATCATTGCCAGGAGTATATGGGATAAAGGGGCAAGGTCTCCACTGGCGCCAACAGAACCAAATTCAGGGACATAGGGATAAATCTCGGAATTAAGAAATTCAAGGATTTTTTCGACAAGGCCAGTGGTGCACCCGGATTGGCCCCGGCAAAGGCTGTTAGCCCTAACAAGCATTATGCCCCGGACCTTTTCTTCGCTGAGAGGTTCACCATATCCAGCGGAATGGCTTCTTATTAAATTGACCTGCAGTTGCTTCTCTTCCTCAGGCTTTATCTTCCTGTTTAAAAGGCTCCCAAATCCAGTATTGACTCCATAAATATTATTTCCGGACATAATAAGTTTCTGAAGGGAATTCCGTGATTTCTGAACGTTTTCCTTTGTTATTCCAGAAATTTTTACTTTTTTCCTTTTGACAACGATGCCATAAAACATCTCCACATTCATTGTAAAACCGTCTATTTCAACAAACTCCATGTCCATGGTCGTAATTGATTTTAATAGATTTAACACTTATGAAGCAACTATATAAATTTAAATCCATATAGTAATTTTGATTTCACAATCAGGGTTCCGAAACAATGGCAACAAAATTTTTAATATATCCTTCTAAATACTAGCACATGTCAAAGTTCAGGTTCAGATGCAGAAATACCGGCAAAGAATGCGATTATGAAATGACGGCAAAAACAAGGGAAGAGGCAGAAGAACATGTGCGGGCACACGCACAGCGGTTCCATGATATGCGAAGCTCAAGCTCAATAACAGACCTCGTAAACAGGTCTCTTGAGGAAGTTGAGGATTACAGGGATTGAGAGCAAACAATAAGCACTCTTCCCTTTCTTAAACGATAAATAAGATTTCTCCGAGGCTTGTTCTGTCTTTTGGCGGAATAGAGAAATAACAACGAGAATTTTCTTCTTATAGTGAATGGTTTTTTAGTGAATTGGCGGGCATCATTCACCACTCTTGAAACAATTTCTAATCTGTCCGATCTTATTTTCTCTTGATATCTGCAAAATTGCACCTGCTGCAACCTGAATTGCCTTATACAAAGAATATTTGGCATTATCCGGGTTAGCTGCCTCCCTGAACTCATCAGAATGCCCCGGTATTCCGGTGTAGCCAATTGGGAAATCAAGGTGCCCTGTAGGAACCACCCAGCTTACATTTGCTTCATCCGTGCTTCCAGAAGGAAATTCATTGCCAGAACCATTGTCTGAAGCATCAATGCCCATACTGGAAAGCGTTTCTTTCAAAATTGAGTCTAAAGCACTGTTGTTGACATATGTCTTGTACAGTGGGGTTGCCTGATCTATTATCAAATCTGCCCCGTAGGCTGATGCCACTCCATTTGCTGCTTCCCTGACCTTATTTTCAAATTCAGCCAGGAATTCAGTGGAGGTGGATCTAAATTCAACCTGAAGTGTTGCTTTGTCGGGAACAACATTGGTAGCTTTTCCAGCTTCAGTGAAAATCATTCCAACCACAAGGTGCTTATCAAGCTTAGCCCAGCCTCTTAAGCTATTGATAACGCCATATGCTGCAACTGCAGCGTCAAGTGCGTTTATTCCCTTTTCAGGGGAATCAGCCCCATGTGCCGATCTTCCCCTAAACTTCAGCTCAAGTGTTGTATCAGCGAGTGTTTTTCCGCCAACTCCCCATCTATCATCCGGATGGACTCCTATGACAAAATCCACTCCCTTGAAAGCGCCCATATCTGCGAGCATGCATTTGCTGCCTGCATATGGGCCATTTCCCTCCTCAGAGGGCGTGCCAAATACCTGGACATTAATGCCTTTATCGAGCATATTAAGGGATGCAGCGGTGCCAGCAGCCCATGCGGCAATAAGGTTATGCCCACAGGAATGGCCATTTGGGAGTGCATCATACTCCGCCAGGAGGCCGACCCTCAAGCCCTTATGGCCATTATCAGCACGGAATGCTGTCTTCATTTCTTTGTAGTTTTTCTCAACTTTGAATCCATTTTCACTCAAATATTCTGATAATAGCCTTGAAGATTCAATCTCCTCGCTTCCAGGTTCTGCAAGCCCATAGATCTCTTTAGACAGGTCCAGTATCCCTGGAAATATTTTTTCTAATGCTTTGTCAATATCCATCCCGACCAAATGATAGATGTATAATGGATATTTTAAGTATGTTTTGAAAACCCCGGAACTCATGCATTAATGATCTTTCATCAATCTGAAAATGGATGTTAATGATTCTTTTGAAATTTAACCTACACAATTTCTTTGAATGAATAAAGCTCTTTCAAAGTGGGATGCCATTCCGGCAGGTCTTCCCTTGCATCTGCTGCAATTTTCAAGATTTCATTCCTGAATAAGGATGGAAAAACAATCCACAGGCGAAAATCCGGTATGTCTAACCGCTGTATTGCCGCTATTGTCGGTATTCGTTTTACGTGCATTCCTGAAATAAAATATGAGAGAAGTTTATTGTCAGATTTTGCTTCATAAACCTTATTGTTGATTACTTCTGTAAGTGCTTCAGGTTTCGTGGGTTCTCCACTCACTACGTATACTCCTTTTATGAAGTCTGTGCTATATGGTTTTTTCAGTATTCTGATCCAGTGATCTCCCATGGGGTTCTCAGGCATCTTCAGTTCTTTTTTTGGCGGGAGTATTTCCAGTTGAATTATTGATAGCTCACAACGTTTGTTTATTTCTTCCAATATTCCAAAAAACCCATTGTTTGGGCCAATATATTCGAGCTTTGCCCCCTCTATCTTGACAAGTTTATCCAGAATAATGCCTGAAATTTCTCTTGTGAGGGAACGGTTAAAGATAAATTCAGCGTGAAATACGCCATCATCTATCCATATGGATGTCATGACTATGGTTTGAATGTCAAGGATGTTTTCAATGACCTTTATATAATCAAGGCGTTCTATTTTGTTTCTCTTAATTCTCCAGATATCGTTTTCAAGAATCCCTTCAAACTCCCTAAGGAATATATTCAGGTCCCTTTCCATATTTGCCCTGTTCTGGAAGAATAGATCAACTTCTGTATTCTTTCCATCAAAATAAAGACCAACTTCAGAGTTGATTTTCAGGTTTCTGGAAGCCCTAGTTAAAGCATTTTCCGTAGTAAATGAAATCTGGACTTTCCAGTCGAGAATGTCAAGTTCCCGAAACTTAGCATTCACTACCATATCTTTCTGATATTATTTTCTACTATAATATTCTTTTACAAATGGTTTTCAAAAGAATTCTTCGCCATGCCTGATAACCGATAACACAATTTAAGACTTTTTCAAATTTTGTATTAAATATTGTATGTTTAAAAAACAGCATTTTCAGTATCCTATAATTTATGCAAAAAGTCCAACAAATAATACAATAATTTATATATTTTTAAAAAAATCTTGATCAATATCTCAAACTTCTGGCATTTGTCGGGAATTTTAAAGGACTTTATGGCAATTTAGAATAGTAACATTCATATAGATAAATGGATGTCTATAAATTTACTAAAAAAAATTAAATCCCAGAATGGGTTTATGAAACATGCTCATTAAGGACATGGATAAAGCTCTTGATATGTGTCTAACATTGAAAGTTAGGCAGAATACGGAGTTTTTTAAGGCAACAGCTGATCTTGGCCTTAAGCTGCCCATTTTTGTTTATGATAAGGAAGGAGAAATCTGGTTAAGCACTTACTTTCCAAAAAATAATAAAATTCAGAAACTCAATATGTTGTTGAGCAAGTTCAATGCAACAGAAAGGGAAACATCATTTGTTGTCGACTCTCCTTTAAGCAACGAAAAAGAATTCCTCGTAATAAGCAAATTGATTGAAATTCCTTCGCTTATTCTCAACGGTTCTGACTTAAAAGATGGATTTCTGAACTTTTATGCAAGATTTCATAGCAGTGAAATCAAGAAAGTTTCTTCCGTATTATCAAAATATGCCAAAGATTCCAGAAATATAAGATTAGTACGGCTAGGGCCAAGCACGGGCATAATGAAAATTATGAGCGACATAAACAAGGAATACTCTCTTTCCATAGTGACATTTGTAACGCCACTAAACAGAGAGGACATATACGTTAAAGAAATTCCGGACAGCCCAAACATAATCGCAGAGGTAAAAACCAGTGGTGCCTTTAGAGGTGATATTAATGCAATTGTATATTGTGACTTGCCCGTAGAAGGTTTACCTGTTATCGACGCAAAATCTCATCTTTATCAAATAGAACTCAGAACTCCGTTTCCTTTCATGGTTAGAAATAGAGCAAACGAGAACCATATAATGAGAACTGCATATTTTGGAAAAATGCAGTCTGGAAAAATTGAAGTTACTGTTTTCATTCCTACAGATGTATTATACGAATTTTACCAGGTTCTTTATCAGGTAGCTGAAGAGACAGAAAATGAAGTTATAGTGAAATACCTGATTCCGTACTCAGAAGACATATGGGATTTTATATGAACAAATCAGTGAATATAAGTTAGTTAAATCCCTGGTCAAAGGAGAGTTATCCAGTAGATCACTCTTTTTGCACGTTTCACCTAAAATTCCATTTAAAATGCACATGATCACGGGAATCCCATGTTGATGCAGGTTTGCAAGCTCATTATCTGGTGTCCTACTTCTTTGCAGTTTCTGCAATCTCTTCTCACTCCAGCGCATTGAAGTGAAACTCAATGGCAAGCAAAATGCTTGCAATCCGATGCCTGTAAAAGCTCTACAATGAAAAAAGAAGCGGGTCTGAGGGGGTTCGAACCCCCGGCCTATGGATTAAGAGTCCATCGCTCTACCTGGCTAAGCTACAGACCCAGCTAACCTAAATCTTTACATTGGTTTAAAGATTTTCATTGTTGTAAGTATGATTTATACGTAAAAACCGCATATTCAGTTGGCAGATAAGCAGGAAAATATGTTTTATAGAAGCTTTTATTATACAGTAGATAACATGTTCCAAACTATCGTTAACCTAAAGGCATACAACGAAAGCACCGGGAAAAATACTGAAATTCTACTGAAAACATTTAACAATTCTGAATCCAGTGAAAATATTAAGTTTGCAGTGCCATTGACAAAAACGCATCTGGGAAACCATTTTAAAAATCTTATATCCCAGCATGTAGATCCAGAAACCTATGGCCCCTATACGGGGCATGTGATTATGGAAGAACTGATTTCATCAGGAATTAAGGGATCTCTCCTGAACCATTCAGAAAGAAGAGTCTCTAAACCTATAATTAGATCCACCATTGCGAGGGCAGAAGAACTTGGCTTCAAATTAATCATCTGCTCTAAGGATCTTGAGGAGATAAGGGAAGTATGCGATATGGGAGCAGATATAATAGCTTATGAGCCAACAGAGCTTATTGGAGGCAAAATATCAGTTGCAACTGCAAAACCACATATAATTGAGCAGGCTGTTGCATTATGCGACAAATATAAATCCACTCTGCTGGTTGGTGCCGGAATCAACAATAAGAAGGATGTTGAAATCTCTAAAGGGCTTGGAGCTGGTGGCATACTTGTTTCATCAGGCGTAGTAAAGTCAAAAGATCCTTTTCACTCGTTAAATTCATTAATGATATAAGTATCCCATAAAAAATGCCTAAACCTAAAAATGAACCATTATTTGAAGAACCAGAATTCAGTGAGGAGCAATTCCTGAGGTATGAAAAGGACAGGGCAAAAAGCACAATCGTAGCGTTTCTTCTTGCAATAGGTTCGGGTCTGCTGGAAGGATTCTTGCAGGTAGAGGGCTATTATTACATCTCAATATTGTTGTTCATATTGATGTTTGCAGGGCTTTTCAAGATATTTGGATTATTAAGAATAAAACTGCCTGTAAAAGGGAGCCATAAATTCTACATGCTTATGATTTTCCTGCTTGCCTCGATTCTTTTCTGGTCCATTGCACTGAATCCGCCAATCAGCATCAACACATCACCGGAACTAACTTTGCAGGCAAGCCATAATGGGGTATGGGCCACAGTCAACCAGACAAATGGTGAATATGTGCTTTCAGTTGGCCCAGCAAATTATTCACTCAGGGACCTGGTTTCATTCAATGGCAACGTATCATACGTGAAAACCACTGCATATGTTGCAGGGTCATTATCGCCAAATACACTGATAGGTTCACAGCATTACAAAAATAGTGCAATATACTTAAATCTAAAGGATTTAGGCAGCAGTGCATCAGCTAAACTTGTTACAGAATTGCATTCAGGCTCAAGGTACTTCAATATAACCCAGACTGTGTACTTCTCTTGATTTGTTTAGTAAATCAGAAAACTTATAAACAGAAATAAATAAGAAGACTAAATATCCCTGCAAGCAGGTGTAGTGTAGTCTGGTCTAGCACGAGAGCCTTCCAAGCTTTCAACCCGGGTCCAAATCCCGGCACCTGCATTTTTTATATCATTAAGTTCAGGCAGCATCGTTTTTATAATGAAATCTGAACGCCATTTATCAGGCAATGCATTAACTTACAGGTTTAAACACAAATTTTAAGAGCAGACAAATACATAACCACTCAAGGGGAAGATTCTAATGGCAGACGCTATTCAAAAGATTAGAAAAAGGATTGGAAAGAGGCTCCTTGAAAAAAAGGAAGATCTGATTCCATATATGAAAGATTCTTCATATTACGAAGGAAATATTCCGAGGGCAGTTGCAATAGCAAGCAGCAGGGAAGAGATAGCTGACATAATGAAAATCTGTTATGAAAGCAAAACATCAGTTGTTATGAGATCAGGCGGGTCTGCATTGACCGGATCTCCAGTTCCATACACTGATTCAGTAGTAATAAGCATGTCGGCAATGAATAAAATCCTCGAGGCGCACGTGGAGGATGGTTATGTAGTTACAGAACCCGGAGTCAGGCTTGATGATCTGAATGCATACCTAAACAAGCTGGGATTTTTCTACCCGCCGGACCCGGCAAGTTCAACGGCAGCCACTGTGGGTGGCAGCATATCCACAAATGCCGGAGGCCTCAGGGCTTGTACATACGGGACCACAAAGGAATGGGTTTTAGGGCTTGAAATTGTACTGCCCAATGGAAAAATCGTTGAAGTTGGGGGAAGGACCCTGAAGAGGACAAAAGGATATGATATAACCGCGCTGATGGTGGGAAATGAGGGGACTCTGGCCGTAATAACCAAGGCGTACCTCAAAGTCTGGCCTATTCCTGAAGAAATTGGAAGGATACTTGCTTATTTCAAAGATTCAGAAAACATGGGGAAGTCAATTTCGAATCTCAAAGGAAAGGGAATAATCCCATACATAGCTGAGTTCATGGACAGGCTCTCCCTGGATGCAATCAAAAAAGCCAAGAATATAGATTCCCCGGAAGGAAGCAATTTTCTCCTGATGATTGACATAGCATCAACACATGAATCCATAGGCAGAAAACTTGATGAGGCAAAGAAAATCATAGAGGAACAGAATCCAATCAACATCAAGATCACAAGGGACAAGGATGAAATGAGAATTATGTATGAAGCAAGGAAAGGTCTCTATTCTTCATCGCTCGGGATACGCGACTCAAAGGATGAGTACATAGAAATTGGGGATGTTGTAGTCCCACCAAGCGAATTGCCCTCTTCCCTGAAAGAAATAGAAGGATCAATGAAAAATTTCAGAATAAAGGCACTTCTTTTTGGGCATATTGGTGATGGAAATATCCATGCCAATATAATGGTGGACCTGAAGGATAATGGCTACAGGGAAAGGGTTGAAAAGTTCCAGATGGAACTTGGAAAAATAGCACTGAAACATGGCGGTTCCGTATCAGCGGAACACGGGATTGGCCTTGAAAAGAAGGAATTGCTTCTTGAGGAGTTGAAAGAAAGGGGCTCAATGGAAGTGCTTACATTAATGAAAGGCATCAAGAAAGATTTTGATCCAGACGGAATACTGAATAGAGGTAAGATTTTTGACTGAGCAGAACAGGAAAATATCCAGCCTCATGGAAGAACTTGATGATGAAGTCTCAAGCTGCATAAATTGCGGTTTCTGTGAAACTGTCTGCCCAACACTTCCCGCAAGCGGATTCCGTTCTTCAATAGGGGCAAGAGGAAGGGTGGACCTGGGGAAGGAAATATTTAAGGAGGTTAGGGAGTCAGGGCGTATTGAACTGAAGATAGGTGAATCTTTTTACACGTGCCTGGACTGTTATGCGTGCCTTCAGGTTTGCCCTGCCGGAGTCAACGCCGGAAAGGTAAGCGAGATAGGAAAGGCATTGATTTCTTCAGGAGAGATTACAGTTAAAAGCCAGAGAAATCCAATAGCAGACATGATCGTGGAGCTGACAATGAAATACAGGAATCCACTGGGAGTCAGGGAACTGTGTTCAGGGTGGGCAGAGGGGCTGGCCTTTGATGGTTCATCCAGCACTTTGCTGTACACTGGAAATATGTACCAGCTGATGGCCTATAATAAGGCACTGGGAAAATTAGAGTCACAGATTGGAAGCATGCTTTCTAAAACAATTGCAGGCTTTTTCACAAAACACACTTCCTTTTCTAAATATATCAAACATTTTGCTGATAAAAAAATGAAAGAGGAGATGGACAACTATCTCAGGGACATCTATCTTTTATTGAAGGGCACTGGAACCACTTTTAATTATCTTGCAAAGGATGAGCCATATCCTGGCACATTCATTTATGATCTTGGCTACAGGGAAAAGTTTGCAGAATATGCGAAATATCTTGCCGATCTGTTCCACAAAAAAAATGTAGAACATATAATAACAGTAGACCCGCACACATATGACCTGCTCAAAAATACTGTTCCAAAATTTGTTGAAGATTTCGATTTCACAGTCAGCCATTATCTTGAATATATAAAACCAGAATCTCTGGCAAAAACTTCTGAAAAAGTCACTTTCCATGAACCATGCCATTTTGTACTCAGGAAAGACTCATATGATGTTCCGAAAAAACTTCTCGAATCAACATCCGACATAGTTATGCCAGCGAGGTCTGGAAAAAAGGTGCTTTGTTGTGGCGGGCCGGATGAATTGCTTTACAAAGGTCTTTCAGAAAAGATATCTATGGAAAGATTCAGGGAGCTGAAGGATACAGGAGCCGAAAAAATAATCACTGCATGCCCTATCTGCCTGTCAAACCTGAAGAAGGAAAATATAGTAACGGATATATCATCATATCTTCTTGAAAAGAAAAAAAATTACAAAAATTCAATGCCTTGAGAAATAGAGCGGCACTTCCTATTTGGAAATTCGCGGAAAAATTCAAAAGAAACAGCTTATTGAAATATATTTTGTATTGAAGGCAAATTATTTGTAGAGAAGACAGATTTGCCACAATGAAAGAGACAGCAGTCCTGGCAATTGATCTTCAAAACGGAATGCTTGATGGCAGTGAGATAGTTTTCCATAAGGAAAATCTCATAAACAACGTAAAAAATATTCTGGAAGTTGCGAGAAAGAGAAACTATCCGGTAATTATGGTGCAGCATTCTGGTAAAAAAGGAGGGAGCCTTGAGCCCGGGACAAAAGGGTGGGCGATCAATGATGCGTTTCTGTCCAGGGAGTCAGAGACTGTTGTCCACAAGAGCCACCCAAGCGCTTTTTTCGAAACAGAACTCGACATAATCTTGAAAAGCGAAGGAATAAAAAATTTGATAATCTGTGGAATGCAGTCCGAGTTATGCGTTGACTCCACGAGCAAAGATGCATTTGCCCACGGGTATAAGGTGATTCTTGTAGCAGATGGCCACAGCACATATGACAGGAAGAACATAAGTGCAGAACAGATAATAGAACTTGAAAACAGTGTCCTTGGGGAATGGTTTGCAGAACTGAAATCCTCTTCTGGACTGGTAAAATCAATCAATAATAAGGAATTTGATTAATCTTATAAGCAAACAATCAGCATCAAAGGAAAAAAATAGATTAGAAAAGTGGCAGCATGAGGCCAGTATGCTGAACAGAACTTTTTATACAGAGGAAATACGCAAGTTCCGGAATTGTGGTTCAGATGCCATTTTTGTTTTTCATTAACAACAAATATATATTTATCCAAAATAAATATTATTGCCATTATGGCAGAAAACTGCAAAAATAAAAGGATAAGTTATAACAACGCAACAATTAATAAATCTTTAAATATGGTCATACATTATCTGAAAGAACAGACCATACACCAGTGGCAATGCTAATGCATCCACAGTTGAGCACAATCACTTTTGTTGCGAAACAGGTGTAACGGTAGAGGTGAATAAAAAATGGCAACACCACATCATCCCAGAAGAGGGTCTATTGGATACTATCACAGAAAGAGAAAGCCCAGCTTAAAGTCTACAATCAGAAGCTGGCCAGAGATTGAAGGAAATGTAAAAATTCAGTCTTTTGGCGGATATAAGGTTGGAATGACCCATGTAGAAATGGTAGATTACAGGAAATATAGCACGACTGCTGGAAGAAATATAATGGCAGCGGTAACTGTAGTTGAAGTTCCACCAGCAAAGGTTGTTTGTGTCAGAGGCTACTCTGAAACTGAAGATGGGTTAAAAGTAACGTACGAGAAATGGGCAGAAAATCTTGATAAAGAAATATTTGAAGTAATACCAGAGGTTAAAAAGAAAAATGAAATGGAAGTTCCAAAGGATCTTTCCGAAGTAAGAGTAACCTTAATGCTCCAGCCATGGTTAATTACAGGAGTTCCAAAAAAGATTCCAGATATTTATGAGGCAAGAATTGGCGGCTCAACAGTTGATGCCAGGCTTAAGTATGCAATGGAGAAACTTGGAAAAGAGATAGAATTTAATGATTTTTCAAAACCAGGAAACTTTGTTGATGTCATCTCCGTAACAAAGGGAAAAGGATTTACCGGCCACGTTGAGAGGTTTGGGGTCAAACTGCTGCCAACAAAGAACAGAAATCACAGAAGGATGATTGGTACACTGGGGCCATGGCATCCGGACTGGATAAGATGGCAGGTTCCACAGGCTGGCCAAATGGGTTCGCACCAGAGGACACAGCAGAATATGAGGATTGTAAGATATGCCAAATCACAAGGGCAGGACGACATCAACGTAAAGGGCGGATTCGTTAATTATGGATTGGTAAGGACAAACTATGTTCTTGTTCATGGTTCGGTGCCGGGGTCAATAAAAAGGCTGGTAAAATTCAGGGATCCATCAAGGCAGAAAACTCCATCTGTTGCGAACCTGGAAGTAGCATATATTTCAAGGGAATCAAAGCAGGGTGATTAAAAATGAAAACATCAGTTTACAGCATTGAAGGCAAGATCGAACACGAAGTTGAGGTACCGCAGATTTTTCAGTCTGAATTAAGGGAGGATATTATGCAGAAGGCTTTCAGGGCTATTTCACTTTCCTACAGGAAGCCTTATGGATCATCACCGGAAGCAGGCTCAAGAAGGGTAGGTCATACATCCGGCCCTGGAATGGGCATTGCGAGAATGCCAAGAGTTTCAGGAAGTTCCAGAGCTGTTTTGCTCGGGAGCACAAGGGGAGGAAGGAGCCCCCACTCTCCACGGGCGGAAAAGATCTTAAAATTAAAGATAAATAAAAAAGAGAAGGAGATTGCATGGAAAACCGCACTTACTATGGCGGCCAGTGCAGATTTTGTCAAAAAGAGAGGACACCTATTCTCGGAAGAATTAACATTTCCTGTGGTGGTTAACGACGGCATCAATAATATAAAGAAAACAAGGGACGCCAGAAATTTCCTCCAGTCGCTGGGAGTGTGGGAAGATGTTGAACGGGCAAAGGAAAAGACAAAGATAAGGGCAGGAAGAGGAACAATGAGGAACAGGACATATAGAACTCCAAAGAGCATTCTGATCGTTACCGATGTTCCAACAGAACTGAAGGCGTTCAAGTCACTTCCCGGTGTTGACATATCACACACTAAAAACGTTTCAATCTCGAAACTTGCACCTGGAGGAAAAGGCGGCAGGTTAATTCTATTCACCGAGAGCTCATTTAAAAATTTGGAGGTAGAGTAAAATGGAAGATGTAATTATTTCCCCGAATGCGACAGAAAAGACTATGATACAGAGCCAGACTGAAAACAAGCTTACATTTATGGTAAGCAGGAAGGCTACAAAGAAACAGATAAAGGATGACGTAGAAAAGCAATTCAACGTTAAGGTAGAAAAAATAAACGTCCTTTATACGAAAAGAGGAAAAAAGGCACTTGTTAAACTCGCTCCGGAGTTTAATGCAGAAGAGATTGGAGAGAGGATTGGAATTTACTGAGGTATTAAAATGGGTAAATTATTAATAACGCAGAGAAGGGGAAAAGGAACATTGGTATTCAGAAGCCCAGGGCACAGGCACGTTAGCCCAATGAGAATACCAGACGATGGAAACTACAAGATTAAGGATATAATCCATGCACCGGGCAGAACTTCGCCAGTACTGGTGCTTGACGGGAAAAACAAAGAGAAACTGTACCAGATAGCATTTAACGGTGCATATGTTGACCAGACAGTCAACATAGGAAACATTCAAAACCCAAAGAGTGGGGATTCAACATTCCTTGGCTTCATTCCGGATGGTTCACTCATTCATAATATAGAAACTGTCCCTGGCGATGGAGGAAAGTTATGCAGAACAGCAGGTGCATACTCCCAGGTAATAAGCCATGGGGAATTTGTTTCCGTCAAGCTTCCGTCAGGTGCAATTAAGAATATAAATCCACAATGCAGGGCTACAGTTGGAGTTGTTGCAGGAACAGGAGCAAAAGATATCCCAATACTCAAGGCAGGAAGGCACATTCATTATTTACAGAGCAAAGCAAAGAAAGCTTATTCCGTAAGGGGTGTTGCAATGAATGCAGTAAACCACCCGCATGGAGGAGGAAACCATCAACATGTTGGAAGGCCAAGCACGGTTGGAAGAGGTACGCCACCTGGAAGAAAGGTAGGAAGATTATCACCAAAAAGGAGGAAAAATAAATGACCACAAATAGGCAAGCATCGGCAAAATCCATAAGAAGAAGAAGCCGTAAATCACAGAAAGTAGCAATGGGGCGATCAAAGGAATTCAAATACAAAGGATTCACTCTTGATGAGCTGAAGAAGATGGACAGGGAAAAATTAATGGAGATATTCCCTGCAAGAGTTAGACGAAGCCTGAAGAGGGAGATGGGCCCGGATCAGAAAATAGTATCGAAGAAACTTCTGGGCAAAAAACCTGAGATCAGAACCCATGTGAGAGATCTGGTAATACTGCCAAAATACGTGGGCAAAATAGTTCACGTCCATAACGGTAAGAGCTACGTAAAGTTTGAAATAAAATCGGAAATGATTGGGCATTACGTAGGAGAATTTGCACTGACAAGGGGAGAGGTAAAGCACTCTGGTCCAGGAGTAGGCGCAACAAGGTCTTCGAAATTCATGCCATTGAAGTGATGTAAAATGAAAGGATATTCATCAAACGAAATTCCAGAAAAATCTGCAAGATCCATAAGGAAGAACTGCAATATATCCCTGAAGGATGCAGTGAATATAGCCCACAACCTGAAGGGAATGAATCTATCAAAAGCAGAAGCACTTCTGGAAGATGTAATTAACAAGCAAAGGCCAATAAAATATTTCAGATACCTTGACTCTGTTTCACACAGGAAAGGATACGGCCCTGGAAGATATCCCGTAAGGGCAGTGAAGCAGTTCCAAAACCTTATAGGAAATGTGAAAGCAAACGCCGAATTCAAGGGGCTTGACGCAGACTCCCTTAAAATAACCCTGATAACTGCAAACAAAGGCCCAATGCTTAAAAGATTCACACCAAAGGCTTATGGAAGAGCAGGCGCAAGCAACAGGGACATGGTCCATCTTTCCATTATTGTAGAGGAGGTTGAAGAATGAAAGAAAGGAAATTTATAAACGAGAGCATAAAGAGGCTCCTTGTTTCAGAGTATGTAAGAAAGGAAACTGACAGTGCCGGGTTTGGAGGCATTGAAATGAAAAGGAATCTTCTTGACACATCTATCCAGCTCGTTGTAAATAAGCCTGGGCTGGTCATTGGAAGAAGAGGATCAAAAGTGCAGGAAATAGAAGAGACGCTGAAGAACAGGTTCAAAATTGAAGGGCCAAGAATAGAAGTTAAGGAAGTGAAGAACCCTGACCTGAACCCACAAATTGTGTCAAAGAAAATTGCAATGTCCCTTGAAAAGGGATGGGCTTACAGAAAAGCTGGCAATACAGCCTTAAGAAGAATAATTGAGAGCAATGCAAGAGGAGTCATGATAAAAATCGGAGGGAAAATTTCCGGGGAAAGGGCAAGGAGCCAGAAATTCTTTTACGGTTCTATAAAATATTCAGGGGAACCAGCAAGGACCGGCATAGAATACGGATTCTCAACTGCAAAGCTGAAACTTGGAATAATAGGCGTATCTGTCAGAATTCTGAACTGGGATTACAGGCTTCCAGATGATATTAAAGTCAATAAGGAAAATTTAGTAGCAAAGGAGGTGAATTTGGAGAATGTCGGAGTTGAAACCGGAACAGTTGAGAAAAATGAATAAAGGGGAGAGGGAAGAGAGAATGAAAGAATTGAAGGAAAATCTCCTGAGGCAGAGGGCAAGCGTTGCAATGGGCGGATCACCATTGAATCCCGGATTAATAAGATCAATCAGGCGCCAGATCGCAAGAATAAAGACGGTCGATCACGAGGAGGAAACTAAAAAATGAAGGATAAGAACTTTACCGGAATCCCAAAAGAATTGCAGCCGTGGGATGGATTTACACGAGATACCATGGCAGTAAGAATAACTGTTGACAAGAGAAGGTATGGAAAAAACGTGACAATAATTGAGGGAATTGATCCCAAAATGGAAGACGTTGACGATATCGCGAAGCAGTTAAAGAGAAAGGTAGCTTCAGGGGGAACGGTAAAGGAAGGCAAGATAATCGAGTTACAGGGCGATCACAGGGATTCCGTTAAGAAATTTCTCGAGAGTATCGGATTCAAGACGGAGGTAGTTGGTTAATGGTTAATGTATACGGGGAAGAATTCCTGGGAAGAAACATAAAGGTTGTAAAGGCAACAAACCAAACAATGCTTGGCATTAAAGGAGTAGTTGTCAGGGAAACAAAGAACATGTTTTCAATTGAAACTGAAAACAAGATAAAGCAGATTCCAAAAGAAATATGCGATTTCACAATTGAGTTCAATGGAGCAACTTTTCCAGTCCAGGGAAGCCTCATCCGGTACAGGCCAGAAAATCGACTGAAAGAATTAAGGAAGATCAGCAAAAATTTAAGGAGGATAAACTAAATGGCAAGAAACATAGGACTTGACATTGCACCACCAGAAAAGCAATGTGAAGATAAGAAGTGCCCCTACCACTCAAATCTGAGTGTAAGGGGAAGGGTCATAATAGGCACAGTCGTTTCAAAGGGAATGGTAAACAGTGTAGTTGTAAGGAGAGAATTTAAAAAGTTCAATTCCAAGTATGAAAGAAATATCAAATCAATATCAAGCTATCACGTCCATTTGCCACCCTGCATTGAAGTGAAAAACGGTGATAAGGTTCTCTTCACAGAGTGCAGAAAGATTGCAAAAACCGTATCACACGTAGTAGTTGGGAGGCTGAATCAATGAAAGGAATAGCCGGAAGGCAATCAAGAGGCCTGCCTCTGGGAGCCAGAATGGTATGCGCAGATAACAGCGGTGCCAAGATTGTGAGCCTCATAAATGTTAAGGCATGGCACGGAGTCGCCAGAAGATCACCTGCTGCAGGTGTGGGAGATATGTTCATTGCAAGTGTCAAGAAAGGCGGGCCGGATGTAAGGGCTAAAGTCGTTTACGCAGTTGTGATCAGGCAGAAGAGGCCCTATAGAAGGGCAGACGGTTCTATCATTTCCTTTGAAGAAAACGCAGCTGTTCTTGTAACACCAGACGGGGAAGTCAGGGGATCTGAGATAAAGGGGCCTGTTGCAAGGGAAGCAGCAGAAAGATGGCCAAGAATTGCAGCCATTGCATCCACTATAGTTTAGGTGATAAGAAATGATCAATAAGGTAAAAGTTACACTGGAAAAGGATCTGAGGAAGAAACTCGGAATAAGGCAGTTCCCGATAATGAGTGGAGATGTTGTAAAAATTATAAAGGGAAGCAGAAGAGGAGAAGGGGGAAAAGTTTCTTCCGTGGATCACAGGCATTCACTTGTAATTATAGATGGAATCAATATTGCAAAAGCAGATGGAAAGGAGAAGTCATTTCCCATACAGCCGGAGAAAATTGAAATCACAAAACTCGACCTGAACATGGAAGAAAGGTCAGAAAGAATCAGGGCACTGGCATCACTTAAGAATATAGTCCTTAATGACCAGGTTCTGGAAGAATACTCCACGAAGAATGAGCCTGAAGCCCAGGAAGAGCCAGAACAACTGGAGGGCGAAAAACCTGAGGAGCCATCAGAAACTGAAAATGAAGCTGTAAACGAAGAAGAACAGGAAGAAACCCAGGATGATAATGAAGACGGCGAAGAAGAGCCACCTCAGGGCACAGAAGAAGAAAGTGGAGAGGAAGAGGAAAAAGAACCAGATGAAAACAAAGGAGATGAATAAAGATGATAAACAAAACTAAGAGGCAGATGATACCAAGGGTTGTGAAGATCCCAAGGAAAAAGTATTTCTGGGGTGCTACATCAATGCCCGGGCCACATAAGCGAAATGCATCTGTGCCAATGCTGCATTTATTGAGAGATTACCTATCTCTTGGGGACAAGGAGAGAGAAATCACCAGGCTAATGAATGAAAAACTCGTAAAGGTGGATGGAAAAGCAATAAAGGAAAAGAAATATCCTGCCGGCTTCATGGACCTTATTACGATACCAGCCCTGAACAAGAATTACAGGATTCTGTATGATAAACTTGGCAGGCTAGCACCAGTCCCGGAAAAAGATGAAAACGCAAATGTAAAGCCAAGAAAAGTGCTGAACAAATTCTCAATAAAGGGCGGAAAAACAATGATTGCATGCCATGACGGATATAACTTTGTAAGTGAAAATAAGGGAATATCGACGGGCGATGTTATACTGTACAACGTAAAAGACCACAAGATGGAAGGGACTATAAAACTCCAGGAAGGCTCAAAAGTCTTTCTGACAGGGGGCAACCACGTTGGATCAATAGCAACCGTGAAATCCATAGAAGTTAGCAAGTCATCCCAGTCAAACCTCATATCAATGGAAGAGGGCTTTGCAACAATCGAGGAGTACGTTTTCCCAATTGGGAACTTGAAATTCAACAGCGTTGAACTTATGGGGGGTGTAGGCAAATGAGTGGCCAAAACACAATGAGAGATATTACACTGGACAAGGTTGTGATTAACATAGGTGTTGGGCAGGCTGGAGACAGGCTGAACAAGGCTGTCAAAGTTATAGAAATGCTTACCAACCATAAGCCAGTCCTGACAACATCAAAGAAAACCGTAAGAGAATTCAACCTGAGGAAGGGATTAACTATTGGAGTTAAAGTTACATTGCGCAAAGCAGATGCTGAAAAATTCCTGAAGCAAGCCCTGTATGCAAGGGAATACAAGTTCCCGCACTATTCTGTCGACAAGCAGGGAAATGCATATTTTGGCGTTTCAGAATACACTGATTTCAAGGGAATGAAATATGACCCTGAAATTGGAATTTTTGGCATGGACGTTGCAGTTGTGCTCAAGAGGAAAGGCGGATTCAGAAACGCGAAAAGAAACATAAGGAAACAGAACCTTTCTTCAAAGTTATTCATTACAAAGGAAGAAACATTGAAATTCTTAAAGGAGAAATTCGAGGTAGAGGTGATCAATTAATGGCAAATTTAATACTCAGGCCAACCAAGAAATTCGGAAGAGTTGAGGGTTGCGTGAGATGCGGCAGAAAACGAGGAATGGTAAGACGGTACGGAATCAGGATGTGCAGACAGTGCTTCAGGGAAACAGCTCCCGCCATAGGGTTCAAGAAATTCAGTTGAGGTGATAATGTGAGACACGATCCATTAAATGATATAATAAATACCATCAAGAACGCTTCAAGCATAGGAAGGAGAGAGATAGAGGTAGGGCCTGCAGCGAGGATGATAGGCAGAGTACTGAAAGTGATGCAGGATTACAATTACATTACGAGCTTTGAAGTGATAGAAGATGGCCAGGGTGGCAAGTTTAAAATCAGGCTCAACAGCACCATTAACAACTGTGGTACCATAAAGCCCAGATATTCAGTGAAGAAAGTTAACCTCGACACATTCGAATCCAGGTATCTTCCGGCACAGGACTTTGGGATATTGATAGTTACCACAACAAAGGGTGTAATGAGCCACGTTGAAGCTAGAAAGAACGGTCTTGGGGGTAAACTGCTAGCTTACATCTATTAGGTGAATAAAATGATTAATTGGAAAGAATCAGAAAAAATTAAAATTCCATCTGCAGTAAAAGCAGGAATGAAAGATGGAGTCCTGGAGGTTTCAGGCAAACTGGGAAAGGTTACCAGAAATTTTGCCGACAACTACGTGAGAGTATTGGTAAAGGAAGGAACAATAATACTGGAAAAATCAAAGGATAACAGATACACAAATGCGATTTCCGGAACATGGAAATCTGAAGTAAAGAATATGTTCAAGGGAGTTACGGAAGGATTCACGTATACAATGAAAGTTGACTACACACATTTTCCAACAAGGGTCTCTGTCAGGGGATCAATTTTCCTTGTAGAGAATTTTCTTGGAGAAAGGAGCCCAAGGGAAGCAAAGATAATCGGGCAGACAAAAATAACAATCAAGGGAGACAGAATCACTCTGACGGGAAATGACAAGAGAGAAATTGGCGAAACCTGTTCAAACATTGAAAGGGCAACAAAGATCAAAGGATTTGATCTGAGAATATTCCAGGATGGTATATTCCCAATTGAAACGGAGGTAGAAGAATAATGGCATCCTCAATAAAACCAAATTTGACTAAAGATGAAAAAAAGCTGCTCAAGCAGAAGAATGAACAGGCGAGAAAAAGAGTTGAATTCAGGAGGCAGGAATGGTTCAGGTACAAGAAGTTCGGGGAAGAATACAGAAAACCACGTGGTTACCATTCAAAGATGAGAGAACATCTCGCAAGAAGGCCACCGGTTGTAGATATTGGATACAGGGGCCCAAAGTCTGTCAGGTATCTTCACCCTTCAGGGTTTATGGAAGTCCTTATACACAACCAGAAGGAACTTGAAGCAATAAATCCTGAAAAAGAAGCAGCCAGAATTTCATCAACCGTAGGCATGAAAAAAAGGGAAGTCCTGGAAGGAAGGGCAGATGAACTTGGAATTAAGGTATTGAACAGGAGGGTGCAGTAGATGAGAGTAGAAACAGCTAAAAGAATTGCAGCTGACCAGTATAAGTCAGGCATTTCCAGGATATGGGTTGATATGGACAGCATTTCCCTGGTACAGGAAGCAGCCACGAGAGAGGATGTCAGGAACCTGATGGAAAAGCACGTCATCCAGAAAAAACCAAAAAAAGGAAACTCCAACGCGCGATTCAAAAAGAGGCTAAAACAACTTTCCAAAGAGAGAAGGAGAGGGCCCGGTTCTGTGAGAGGAACAAGAAATGCCAGGTTTCCGAGGAAAAGAAGATGGATTAAAACCATACGCGCACTTAGGGATGAATTGAGAACCCTAAAAGCTGAAAACAAGATTGACTCCAAAACCTACAGAAAATATTACAGAATAGCGAAAGGCGGAACAATCAAATCAAGAGCACAGCTAAGATCACAGATCAGGCTGGCAGGGTTGTTAGGTGAGTGAAATGAAAACACCAACATTATTAAAAAGAAAGAAAGAAGGAGTGACAGATTACAGAAAGAGGCTCAGCCTCCTGAAGTCCGAGAGCCCAAGGCTCGTAGTGAGAGTCTCAAGGAAAGGATTTACAGCCCAGGTCGCAGAATACGATCCTGAGGGTGATGTAATAAGGGGAACCGTAACATCAAAAGTTATGGAAAAGGTAGCAGGCATTAAGGGCAATAACACCCAGACGTGTTACCTTGGGGGATATTACCTTGGGAAAGTTGCCCAGAAAAGGGACATTGATTACGCAGTGCTGGACATAGGAAGATTTGATCTGGTAAAAGGAGGCAGAATCGCCGCTGTCCTGAAGGGATTTACAGACTCCGGCGTCGAAGTGCCATGCTCTGATGAAATATTCCCTTCCAAAGAAAGGTTGAATGGCAAGCACGTCAAGCATCCTGTCAAACTGGATGAAGCAATGAAGAAGATAGATGAAAAGGTGAATTAAAATGGAAGGTGAACAGTGGACCCCAAAAACGGAACTGGGAAAACTTGTCGCTTCGGGAGAAATAAAATCTATGTCCGAGGCGCTTAAATTAAAGCTCCCACTTAGAGAATACCAGATAGTGGACATCCTGATGCCAGATCTGAAGGATGAAATAGTTTATATTGAAAGGGCCCAAAGAATGACCGACTCGGGAAGAAGAATGAATTACTCTATAACAGCAGTTGTAGGCAACGAGGACGGTTTCGTGGGGCTGGGAAGAGGAAAAGCAAAGGAAGCGGCTCCAGCAATAAGGAAAGCCATTAATAACGCAAAACTGAATATTATGGAAATACGAAGAGGCTGTGGATCATGGGAATGCGGCTGCGGAAGGGCACATACAGTTCCATTCCAGGTCATAGGCCACGTTGGATCTGTTACAGTAAGAATCAAGCCTTCACCCCAGGGTGTCGGAAGAGCAACAGGAGATGTGGCTAAAACAATATTGAGGATGGCTGGAATAGAGGATGCATGGGGTTTTGCAAAGGGGCATACGAAAACAACTGTAAATTATGCAGAAGCCACATTTGCTGCCCTGAGGCAGACAATAGAGATGAGGATAAATCCAAGCATAGTCTTGAGTACGCCAATATACAAAGGGAGTGTTGCAAGTGCTAGCAGTAATTAGGGTAAGAGGAACATCAGGAATAAGGCCACAGGCAGTAAAGTCCTGTTCCCTGATGAGATTGCACCACGTTAACCACATGGCTTTGATAAATGAATCTGAAACGCTCCAGGGAATGCTGCAGACTGCAAAAGATTACATTACATGGGGAGAAATTGACAAGGAAACTTTAGTAGAGGTACTGAAAAACAGGGCACTTCTTGAAGGAAGAAAATCACTCACCGAGGAATACATAAAAGAAAAGATGGGAATTGAATCATTCAGCAATCTTGCACAGGAGATGATGGAAGGCAAACTGAAATATTCGGATATTCCTGGAATCATACCTGTTCTCAGGATGCATCCGCCAAAGGGTGGCTACGAATATATACGATCACAATACAAGAAGAATGGCACACTGGGCTACAGGGGTTCAGAGGTTAACCTGCTCATAAGGAAAATGTTAATTCCAGGGGTGAAAGTAAATGGTACGAACTAAGACTAAAAAACAGAGAGGAGGAAGATACGGCAGAGGTTTCAAATCCGGAAGGGGAAAGGGAAAAAGAGGCGGATCCGGGCTTGCAGGCCTTGGAAAGCACAGGACTCAGCTCGTCATTAAATATGATCCGGATCACTTCGGCGTTCACGGCTTCAAGAGCCACAAACAGGGAAAACTTGAGATACCTATCACATTGAAAGAATTGGCTGAATCAATGGAAATATTAAAATCCAAAGGTTTCGTTAAGGAGCAAAATGGTGAGACAGTAGTGGATTTAAAGGCGGCTGGTTATACAAAACTTCTTTCAACAGGAGATTTCAGGGTAAAGTCAAAAATAATTGTCCCAAAAACAACGGAAAGATGCATAAACAAGCTTATCGTTACAGGGGTATCGGTAGAGGTAGATGAACAAAAAGATTGAGCGAAACAAAGCTTCCAGCATCCCAACAATAGCCCTATACGCGATTGTTGTTGCAGGATTCTGGTACTTCAGCAAGCTGCCTATTTTTCAGTTATTGATAGCAGCGGTGCTTCTGGCTCCGTTATTTGTTATTCTATACCTGGTACTAAGTTATAATGGCCCAAAAAAGTCAAAGCTTTACGGGCTTGAAAATTTGACTGCCAAATTGCCGGCAGTCAAGAAAGCAAAGGGGCATGTCCAGTTCAAATACAAATTATTATGGACATTTCTGGTAGTTGTACTCTATTTCGTCTTAACCAACATATATATTTACGGGCTTGACCAGAGCAAGACAGTTGATGTGTTCGCATCATTCAGGGCTATATTTGCAGGTGCAGAAGGTTCTCTTATGGATCTTGGAATCGGGCCAATTGTTACAGCAAGCATAGTGATGCAATTATTTGCCGGAGCCAAGATATTCAACATCGACCTGACCAATTCAGATGACAAGGCAATATACCAGGGTGTTCAAAAGTTAATAGTCATACTTATGATATTTGTGGAGGCAATACCACAGGCATTTGGATATCTTGTTCCAGACCCTGCGTTAATCACATCCCTCAATACTATGGCCCCAGGATATGGCTATTTTCTATCAGAATCCATTATAGTATCACAATTGTTCTTTGGTTCCTATTTGGTTTTCCTTATGGATGAACTTGTGTCTAAATATGGCATTGGTTCGGGTATTTCACTCTTTATTGCGGCTGGAGTATCCCAGCAGCTTTTCACTGGTGCTTTTAACTGGGCACCTGTGAACCCTTCCCTGCCCTATGGTCTATCAACAACAGCAACATTCAATAACCCGCCTGTGGGCACAATCCCAAACATCTTATATACTGCAATTTACGGTTCTGCATCATACCTCCAGAGTTCGCTGGGCATTCCAAGGCTGCTCTTTTCACCGCCAAATCCAATAATTGCACTCATAGGAACTTTGCTGATATTCTTCATTGTGGCATTCTTCCAGAGCAGTAAAGTTGAGTTGCCTATAGCGCATGAAAGGGTGAGGGGTGCCAGGGGAAGATATCCTTTGCAGCTTTTCTATGCATCCAATATACCGGTCATCTTAGCGACAGCCCTGTTGGCCAATGTATCCATGTGGACTCTTCTTCTATGGAGCAGCCCGGCGTTGTCCCATATTCCGCTGCTGGGGCATAATCCACTGCTTGGATCCTATCTCTCGCCTTCTGCAGCCAGTTCCATAAACGTATCTTCATCACAGCCTACAGGAGGATTGGCATTTTATCTTTATACACCGAACGGTCTGGCGGATTGGCTGTTCCCAATTTTACAGCCTGCGGTATATGGGCCTACAGTACTATTTAACCATACGGCATGGGAGGAAGTGGTCCACATAGTGGTATTCCTTGCATTCATGACAGGGGCAAGCGTGCTTTTTGCAAAGTTCTGGATAGAGACCACCAACATGGGGCCTTCTTCAGTTGCAAAACAGATAATATCATCAGGCATGCAGATTCCCGGATTCAGGAGGGATCCAAAAGTGCTTGAAAGGGTATTGAGGAAATACATTCCAGTGATTACTGTATTCAGTGGTGCTGCCGTGGGATTATTAGCTGCTTCCGCTGATCTGATTGGAACAGTGGGGCAGACTTCAGGAACGGGGTTGCTGCTTGCAGTTGGTATCGTAATCCAATTCTATGAAGCCATGGGAAGAGAGCAGATGATGGAAATGCATCCTCTAATAAGGCAGTTCTTCTCGGGTGCGTGATATGAGGGTTGTAATTGCCGGAGTAGCAGGAGTAGGCAAATCAACCGTTCTCAAATCTATAGAAAAATTAACAAGCTATGACATTATTAATTTTGGAACGCTTATGTTCGAAATGGCAAAGGAGATCAGGCTTGTGGCGACCAGGGATGAAATAAGAAAGCTGAGCGTTGATGCCCAGATCAATCTGCAAAGGAAAGCGGCAAGTGCAATCGGAAAAATGGAAGATGTTATAATCGACACACACATGGCTATTAAAGGCCCGAGAGGATTTCTCCCAGGATTGCCTGAATGGGTGATCAGGGATTTGAAAGTCAGTGCTTTCTTTCTCCTGGAAGCGGATCCAGAAGAAATAAGAAACAGAAGGAACAACGATGCAACCAGAGTCAGGGATGAAGAAACTGTGGATGACATAAAAATACATCAATCCATAAACAGATCATTTGCTGTTTCATACTCAGTATATACAGGCGCAACTATTTCCTTCATAAACAATCTTCCGGGAATGGCTGATAAAGTAGCGGAAAAAATTGTAGAGAGGTTATTAAAATGACAGAAGCAAGAGATTCAAACATGGAAAAAATGGCAAGGCAGAAAGAGATGCAGAAAAAAATGCTTAAATTCCAGGGGATGTACTTCCTGATGTTTATCTTCAGCATAGTGATCATCTACATTACACCAATAAGAGTGGCAATAGGTGGTGTTTTCCAATTTGCACTGGGGCCGCTCATAGGATTCAATTACCGCTATCCGGTGCTTACCATTGCACTTTCAGGCATATTGACTGGTGTTGTAAGTGGAATTCCAAGATACTTCTTCACTGACTGGCTAAAAATTGGCAAAGCCCAGAACAGGGCACAGGCATTCAGGAAAGCCCAGAACACAGCTTTCAAGGAAAACGACAGGGACAAGATGAACAAACTGAGGAAGATGCAGCAGGAAAGCATGATGGATCAGCAGATGGTTCAGATGAGCAGCACTGCACCTCTGATAGTTCTATCAATGTTCACATTGCTTATATTTGTCTGGCTTTACTTTTTCCTCGCCCACCTGACATTCCCATATGTATCATTCCCATGGGCAACTAACGTTGATCTCAACGCAGTTATAGGATTCTTCCCGAGCTGGATAGTCATCTCATTCATTTCAAACATGGTAGTGGGCTATCTCTTTACCATGGTAATAAAGTACATCGACTTTTCATACCAGTTGAGGAAATATGAAGGGATGAACCCCTCAGACGGAATGACAGTACAATGAGAATCACGGTCAGTGGCCACATCGGAAGTGGCAAAACAACCGTTTCCAAAATTTTATCTGAACTCACATCATATGAGGTTTATTCAGGTGGATATTTTTTTAGAAAACTGTCGGATGAGGCAGGAATAAGCCTGGAACAAATGAACCTGAACGCAGAAAAGGATGACGGGATAGACGTCTCGCTTAACAATATGATAAGGGATTTCCTCAGGAGCCATGATAATGTTATTGTTGAATCAAGGCTGGCCGGGTGGATATCCTATTCATCAGGAATACCTGCCTTCAGGGTTTTTCTGGATGCAACCAGGGAAGAGCGGACAAGAAGAGTTAGCAAAAGGGAAAATAACCGGGATATGGCACAGAAAGTGGTAATGCGTGAAGAATCTGAAAATTTTAGATTCAGGGAATACTTCAATTTTAACATGGAAGATAAAAGCATATATGATGTTGTTATTGATACAGAAAAAGGAACTGCTGATGAAATCGCAAATAAAATCTTTAGAATGGTCTTTTCCAATGCCTGATGAAGGCAGTTTTATATGTATAGACAAACCTAAAGGCCCCACAAGCCATCAGGTTGATTACTGGGTCAGGCAGATTACAGGAATTGAGAGGGTAGGGCATATAGGAACCCTTGATCCGCAGGCTACAGGATTGCTTGCAGTGGCTCTTGGAAAGTGTGTAAGGCTGGTGGATATTGCCCACGAATATCCAAAGGAATATGTCGCAACATTGAAGCTGCACGCAGATTCTGATGAAACTTCTATCAGAAATGCCTTTGAACATTTCAAGGGAGAAGTCTTCCAGCTTCCTCCAATCAAAAGCGCTGTTGCAAGGAGACTCAGGAGCAGGGAAATCTATGGCATGGAAATTATGGAGATAAGAAACAGGGACGTTCTCTTCAAGGTAAAGTGCCAGTCAGGAACGTACATAAGGACACTGTGCGTCGACATAGGCTACTATCTGGGAACAAAAGGAAATATGACAGATCTCAGGCGTATTGGAACCGGCCCATTCAGGGAAGAAATGGCCATAACACTGCAGGATCTTAGTGACAGGGTGCAGATGGCAAAAAATGGCAAGGATCACATGTTGAAGGCAGCAACGTACCAGGCAAATTTTCTCCTTTCTGCAACAAGCAAAATAGTTATAAAAATGTCATCCCTCAAGACAATTTCCCACGGTTCTGATCTATATCCCGGGGGGATAAAGGCCATAATTGGGGAGCCTTTGGCAGGTGAAAGGGTTGCCCTGGTCTCTGAAGCAGGCCAGCTTGTTGGAACGGGAAAAATGGTATTATCCTACAACCAGATTTCCGATACAAAGATCGTGGATCTTGACAGGGTGCTTATTGATCCTGAACCATCCGAAAAACCAAAAATCAAAGCCACAGTAAACGGGAAGGAAGTCCACCTGAATGTTCAGGGGGCAAATCCACCAAAAGATAAAAAATTTTCAAAAGAAAGGCCCGTTCATAATGATAGGAACATGGGCAAAAATCCTAAGTTTGGCGGAAACAGGGAAGACAGGAACAGATCTGAAAGGAGAGAACACCCAAGGGATAATTTCAGGGACAGCAGATCGAAAAACAAGAACAGAAAGAAGGTAAGAAATGACAGAAAGAGGTAAGTGGTTTGGCTCCAGGGAAGGCGGCCATTTGAGGGCATATACACTTCTCTCCACTGATCCAATTGGGTTATTTCATCAACTCTCGAATGGCAAAAGGGATTTTGATACATCTCCAGCAGAAAAAATTCCGGAATTAAGAGGCCTGATGATAGATTTTGGGAAATGGAGATTAAAGGAATCTCTGGGAAAGGACTGGATTCTTGTTAAGATATTCAATGTCTATAATTCCATGGATGAAATCATCAACCTTCTATTTGAAAAATCCATGGCACTTGGCCTGGTGGTGGGAGAATCCGAAGATCCGGAAAAATTCTTTCAGAGCATGAGGAAAAGTGGGGAAACCGCCATATCAACTATAGGAGAACTTGGAATTGAAATGGTGAACCGGAAGAAGGACCTGGAAAATTCACTGAATGCTAAAGCCAGGGAGATGTTTCCAAACACATCCAGAATCATAAATCCCGTCCTTTGCGCTGAATTGCTCAGCCATTTCTCAACCATGGAAAGGCTTGTAAACACACCCTCATCTTCGATCCAGATGGCAGGTGCAGAAAAATCCTTATTTATAAGCAAGTCAAAACACATACCAAACCCAAAACATGGATTTATTTTCAAATCCCATCTCGTTTCTGGAAGCAAACCCAGGGAAAGGGGAAAAATATCGCGCCGGCTGTCGGCAAAAATTGCACTGGCCCTGAAAGCAGATGGAGTTGGAAGAATTATGGATCAGGAAGAAATTGATCTCCTGCTTTCAAAAATAAAGAGCAAGAATTAACTCAGAACTCAAGTGTAGTCTGGACATCTTCTTTTT
The DNA here is from genome assembly GCA_021817255.1 of Thermoplasmata archaeon. Lineage (GTDB taxonomy): Archaea > Thermoplasmatota > Thermoplasmata > Thermoplasmatales > Thermoplasmataceae > Cuniculiplasma. The sequence continues at coordinate 7,043 of JAKAVO010000009.1, read as the reverse complement.
CTCCCAAAATCTTTACAGGATATTCTCCTGTCAGGCATCCAATGCAGAGGGATTTCTTGTCCATTCCTATGCTTTTAATCAGCCCTTCTATTGAGAGGTATGCGAGGCTGTCTGCTCCAACTTCATCACATATTTGCTGATCTGTCTTGTTCAGTGCGATAAATTGGTCCCGTGTTTTCATGTCAACACCAAAATAACATGGGGCGACTATTTTGGGTGAAGCTATTCTTACATGAATTTCCCTGGCGCCAAAACTTCTGAGCAGGGAAACGATCCTTTTCATGGTTGTTCCACGAACAATGCTGTCATCAACGAGGACAATTCTCTTGCCATTTACCACTGATTTTATAGGATTTAATTTTAACTTGACTGCACCGTCTCTTTCCATGTTGCCAGGCATGATGAAAGTTCTTTCGGAGTATCTGTTTTTGAAGAGGCCTTCACTGTATTCCATTTTAAGTTCAGATGCATAACTGAGGGCCTGGGTCCTGCCGGAATCCGGAACAGGTATAACAACGTCTGCCTCAGCAGGTGCCTCTCTGGCAAGGTTAGTTCCCAGCTGGTATCTGGAATTATATACCTCGGTGCCATCGATAATGCTATCAGGCCTTGCAAAATATACATATTCAAACATGCAGTGCGAAATTCTCTGGCTTCTCAAAGTGAACAGCGTGGTTATTTCCCCATTGAATATTTCAATGACCTCGCCAGGCTGCACATCCCTGATCACCTTGCCTCCAACCACATCAATTGCAGCGCTTTCTGACGCAACTATTATGTCATTGCCAGACTTTCCGAGGATAAGGGGCCTGAAACCTTTTGGATCCCTGATTGCATACATCCGTTCCCCAATCATGAGGGCAACTGAATACGCTCCCTGAAGTATTTCCATGGAACTCTTTATTCCGTTTTTTATTCCTCTCTGGCGGATAGTCCTTGCCAAAAGATTTAACATAACTTCCGTATCGGTCTTTGTGACAAACGGAACGCCAAGTTCCTTCAGCTCATCCCTTAAAATTTCATAATTTGTTATTTCTCCATTATGGCTGATTGCCATGTCGCCCATCGCAGTGGAGATAAGAAACGGCCCTGCCCCGGTTATATTCTTCATTCCTGCCGTTGAGTATCTGTTGTGCCCTATTCCAACTATACCCTTTGGCGTTAACCCTTTCTCAATATATGGCTTGAAACCCTCATGAACCAGTCCGTCAACCTTGATAGCATTTATCTTGCCATTATCATAAATTGCTACACCAGAAGCTTCCTGACCCCTGTGCTGCAGGGTTCTGAGGGAGGTATAAATTTTTAAAAAAACTGGATCCTTACCGCATATTCCTACGACGGCACAGTTCTCACTTGGCTTTAGCCCATTTATAGGATCGTAATCTTGGAGCTGGAAATCCACAGTGAGCACACCTCTTTTCTCTTATATGGTAAGCATGTTGACCGCATCTTCTGCATCTGATATGAACTTTCTTGCTGTTCATTTTTCCCATTACGGCTGTTCCATTACTCATTTTTAATCACCTGATGAGGGAGAAACAAAGATTACATTGTCTCCCCTGACAAGTATTCTGTTGTGCACCCCCTTCACTTCCCCGTTTATAATCTCATTCGCATTTCTCAGTACAAGATTCATGTATACATCGTATCCCTCAAGGGTTCCTGAGTAACCTCTTTTTCCCTTAACATCTACCAATACATTTTTTTCTGTTGAACTCCTTAAAGCCTCTAAAGGTTTTATTCCGGTATTTGGATATGTTGCCATGTTAATTGTGCTGTTATGGTAATACTGTATAAAAAAATATCTTATTTTATTCTCTGTGTGCGTGAAGACTCCAGCAGAGAAAACAATTAAAATCTAAAAATGGTGCAATGCATAGGGTAAATGTAATTACAGCCAGCAAAGTTTTCAGATTAAAATTAATGGAATAAGCATTTCATCTTCATTCAATCCACCATGCCGTCCATTGAAGTATGTGGTGTTCCCCTCGTCAAGCGTACCGGGATAGAAGTACGAGTTCCCGTTAATTGGTATCCCTATATAGTCAAAGGTCGTATATTTCGTGCAATCGGATGAGCCTAGAAGTTTCTTCAGGTTGCTTTTGTTGTTATCGTAGATCCACAATCCAGGGAGATAGGTGTTTATAGCTTCAAGCAGCTTGCTCGTTCCTGAGAAAAATACTGATCTTGTAGAGCCAAAGGGTGGCAATGTAAAATGTTCCGGGATTAATGGAAAATCCGTCATCTGGACAGGCGAGTCTGCCTTTACATGCCCATGGTCAGCAGTGATTATGAACCTGTAATCTTTCCTGTATGGTTCCATTTCTTTCCTGACGCTGCGAACTATCTCTCTCAATGCAGATAGATTCTGTTCTGAGTATGGCCCATAAATATGGGAAAGTTTGTCTGCAAAGGGAATATAGAGGTAAACAAAGTCGTATCCTTTTTCAAGGGCCTTCCTGTAAAAATAGACTGCATCCCATATGCTAAAATAATAGAAGTGATCTCCTGCCTGGCTGTTGGTAATTGTAGTAAGTTCAGATTTCCTTGTAAAATCAGGAGATATAATTGCGCATTTTTTTCCAATTGTTTCAGCCTTTTCAATGGTATTCTCTACTTTGTAGGCGTCCTTCATTGAAACGTATTCTTTCAACGAGTCCTTTGCCCTGGAAAAAGCAGGCGAAAATTGAAAATTATCGACAACCGTCCCAAATCTTCTGACAAATGTTGTCCCACCCAGGACAGAGTGTTCCCCTGGCATCTGCCCCGACATCAGGGTAACGAGTGCTGTTGTTGTGATCGATGGAAAAACACTGGTTATATGGAGGTCTCCTTCTTCAATCAACCCAGCCTTGATCCCTGCTTTATACCCAAATCCGTCTATCAGCACAATGCTCATTTTCTTTCCATCTATTGGTATGTCTTTTATGCCCGGGGTTCTTGTTTGCAAATCCAGGCTGGACAGAATACTTTGCGAAAGATTATACAGGCTTCCGCCTTCATAATCGGGGAATACATTTTCTCCACTGTTCATATATATGCTTAATAAAAGTCCTTATTTTAGTTTAATCTACTTATAATATATTGTCCTATATTCGATTAAAAACAGGGTTTTTCAATGAAAATGCCACATATTTCTTACGTCATGAATGAGAATATCCTGAACAGATCCCACAGTTCAGGGATACACTGAATTTTCAAAGCAGGGGATCGGGAATAGGAATATTGCTTAAGCCATTTGAAAAGAATTCTTCAATCTTCCCTATGGTCTCGGAAGGTGGGTAGAATGTCCTTATAATATTGGGAAAATCCGGCTCAGGTGGAGGTTCGTTCCTGAAGTTTACCCAGATTGGAACAATGCCTGCATTAATTGCACCCTTGATGTCCGCGTTCCAGTTATCGCCAATCATTACCGTCTCATCAGGATAGCATTCAACACTTTCAAGTGCTATCTTGAAAATTTCAATATCCGGTTTAAAAACTCTATGATCGTAGGCAGGTATGAGAAAATCGATATATTTTCCCAGATTTGACATTGAAATTTTATCCCTCTGGTAGTCTCCCATATGATTTGTTACAATCACTATCCTGTATCTCTTTTTCAGTTTTGCAAGCAGGCTGCAAGTGCCTGGAAAAGGCTTCCCCATTCTTACATGCACTTCCCTGATTCTATCATGAATCTCCTTCACCATCTCGTCTTTCAAAGGCAGGCCAATCTTCTCAAGAAACATCCCCGTTCTCATGAGGTTAACTTCAGAAGCAGTCAGTTCGCCTGATTTTAGCAAATCGTGCATCCTGTAATCCGTGAAATAAAAACGGGATAATAACTCGTCCAGCGGAACAGATTTAAAGAACCTGTATTCTTTTTTCAGGACCACAAAGGTTCTCCTCATTGCATTCAGATCATCATATATTGTATTGTCAAAATCCAGCAGTATAGTTTTCAGTTCCTTCATAAATGTTCGCCCTGCCTGCAAATAGCTTTAAGGTTCCATTCAGGCATAAGGACATTGATATAAAAATGTGTTTAATCCTTTCTACATACGGCTATATTCGCCAATATACCAATATGATTGGAGAGTTAGAAAATATAGGGCTAAATATAGTATGAAGTGAATTCTTAACTATGTTGGCCACATAGAAACCTGAAGATATATGGGTTTCAATGGCATTGGAGGCAATTTAAATGTAGCCGGAATGATACCATGGGAAATAGTGCTTGCATATTTTTCACTGGCATTATTTTTTGTATTTTACTATAGCAGAAAAACTGGCGGGTTAAAGGGATATAAAACTGCTGATTTTGTGTATATTGGCATAGGGGCAGCTTTCACAGTGGTATGGGAATTTTTCGTTGGGCCGCTTATGGATAAAATTATTCCCCCTGGCCTTACAGCGTTTATAGGTTTTGGATTCTTTGGAAGAATACTGATTCTGTTTATTGTTGCGGGCCTTGTGAGAAAACCTGGAGTGGGCATGATGAGCATGGCAATTTTCGACATACTTGGGGACATATTCCACTATGGCTTCAGCGGAGAACCCATGTTCGTTATATATGAATCCCTTACATATGGGCTTTTCCTGGATCTCGCTATTTCCATCAAAAGAGGAAATCTCTTTGACAATTTCACAAGGAAAGCCAATAAAGCCGGGCAAACTGTGCAGAATGTGAAAAGCGCTGCCCATCAGAGAATATTTGCTGCTATAACTGGCGGCATAATTGGTTTTGCGTGGGCATTCCCTGATCCGTTTTTCTACAGTGGGTTCTTTGGCCCATTTCTCTATGGTTCAATTGTAAACTGGCAGGCTATCCTTGTAAGCTTCGCTGAGGCAATCCCCGGGAATGTGCTGTTAGGCGCAATCGGAGGGCTGATAGCCCTGAGGGTGGCGAGGGTTATTGGATGAAGAAGGCAATAGAGATAAAAAACCTTGAATTTTATTACCAGGGTGAGGAAGAACCTGCCCTTGTAATAGACGATTTTTATGTAGTCCAGGGAGAAAGCATACTCATAACTGGAAAATCAGGCTCAGGAAAAAGCACACTGATAAATTGCCTGAACGGAATAATCCCAAATGTCATAAGTGGGGAAATATCAGGAAGTGTAAAGCTAAACGGTGAAGAGGTCAGCAAAATGAGGCTCCCGGACATAGCCAAGGTAGTTGGCACCCTTCTTCAGGACCCTGAACGGCAGGTAATGAATTACAGCATTGAGGATGAGATTGCCTTCGGGCCTGAAAACCTGAAACTGCCCAGGGATGAAATTCAAAGGCGAATTGATAAGGTAGTTGATGTCGTAGGCATCAAGGATTTTATAGGCAGGGAAACATCAAAGCTTTCCGGCGGAGAGCTTCAGAGGGTTGCCCTGGCTTCAGTGCTGGCTCTGGAGCCATCCATTTTAATTCTGGATGAGCCAACTTCAAACATAGATCCGGAAGGTACCGAGCATATATTCAAATTTCTCCAGGAAAACAAGAAACATATGACCCAGCTTATTGTGGAGCATAAAGTGGAGAGGGCCCTTCCCTTTGTTGACAGGGTGGTTGTGATAAACAACGGCAGGATAATACTGAACGTGTCAAAGGAGCACCTGATGAACAAGGCAGATATCCTGTTGGAGGCAGGGATTGAGATTCCTGAGGAATACATTTATTCAAAGAAGCTCCAGCTGGATACTGTTGATCCAGAAATTGTGAAGGAAAAGATAAGGGAGAGAGGGTTGGTTTTATCCCACAGGGTTAGAAAAAACGAAGGTCAGGTGATGCTTACCGCTGATGTTAAAGTATCAGTAAAGGGAGTGGAATCACAGAAGATAGTTGATTCAAGGCTTACTGTAAAAAAGGGCCAGGTTTACTGCATAATGGGAAAAAATGGCGCAGGCAAAACAACGCTGTTAAAAGCTATAATGGACTTCCTGAATAAAAAAATGTTCCTGGCTGAGAGTGGCCTCAGCGTGGAAAATGAAGATCTGACGAAGGCAGATTATGTAATGAGGGGCAGGAAACTGGCATATCTTCCACAAAACTTTGATCTGATGCTCGTCAGCAAAACTGTCGAGGAAGAAATCTATTTCTCTTCAAAGCACAGGAAAATTAAGGATTTCAAGATTACCGGAGACAAACTGATCGATATGTTTTCCCTGGAAGGCAAAAGGGGTGCAGATCCCCTGATGCTCAGTACAGGGCAGAGGAGAAGGGTTTGCATGTCCGCCGCCCTGGCATCTTCTGCACACATAATGCTAATGGACGAACCAACTTCCGGGCAGGATTTTATGAACAAGAAAATTCTGGGTGAGGAGATAATCAAACTGTGCAATATGGGCCTTTCTTTTATTATAGTGACACATGATTCAAGATTCGCCTACAGATACTCAGACACCATAGGGATAATGAGCAATGGCTCAATTATTCACGAAGGAACTCCTGAAGAAATTTTCAGGTTTTCCCATGAATATGGGGTAATAGCGCCGTCAGATTTTGTCCTGAGATATGAAGAAGAAGAGGTGATGAACTAGATGTATCCCTTTATTGACACTGTAATAAGCTGGCTGATATTTATCTTTGGAGTCAGCGTCCCTTTCTACCTCATACTGGGTGCAATTGGCATAGCTGGTTTCAGGGAGATAACAACATACGAGAATTACCACACATTTTATTACAGGGTCAACGCGGCTGTCAAGATAGTCCTGTCAGTCATTATTGTTCTTGTGGCCACTTTTTCCATCTGGTGGATAGGCGCTATTATAACATTTGGCTTCATGGGGAGCTATGCCACGCTGAAAAATGGATGGAGAAAACTGTACCTTGCATCATTCCTGATTCTGTCCATAATTATAGGGACTGTATGGGGATATGCTCCTTATGAGCCATTTTCCATTGTTTCACTGGCTTTGCACACTCCTATAAGCCATTTCACAACAATCTGGACATGGCCTTCCTATTTCAGCATTCTTGGATATGAGCATACACTTACCCTGCAGTCCCTGTACTACAGCTTCCAGATTTCATTCAGGTTTACAGCGGCAATAGTGGCAAGCCTTCTC
>JAKAVO010000008.1 GCA_021817255.1 Thermoplasmata archaeon | reverse complement strand
AGGAATAAAGAAATTAGGGAGGGGCACTCCCGAAGTTACGCCTGTGGAGATCAGGGCACTACCCGCAAGGGCAACTCAGATCGCAGAAGCAGGAAGCCCCGTCCGATAGGGCGGGGAGGATGTCACAAGTGGCAAATAGTTGATTATGGTGGAAGAATGGATATTAAATAGTGCTACAAACAGATTTCAGCTCAACTTTGCTAGAAATGTCGGAAGAGTTTCTGAAGAGATAAGGAAAATGACTGAGTTTATCCGGCGTGAGCGAGAAAGCCTCCTGATCTGGCAAGGGGAGGAGATACACGCCCTAAACTCTCCACTGGATCAGGCTGTGGAACGGTGCCCGAAAGGGATAGAGAAAGTCAACCAGCCAATCGCTGAGGGTCAATGAACCATGCCTGCGGGCATGGGGGATGCCAGCAACAAGCCCCCGAGTTAGCTGAGGGTAGTTGGCTTCATAACAATTCTAATCACAGAAAGGGCATCTCATGTATCGATGAGAGAGAAAACAGGTAACGATCTTATTGCTAAAATATAATGCATCACAATCCATAATGCCTGAAAACAAAATTCTTCACAAGGTCTATTACAGCCATGAAAATGAATGTTAAAGCGAGAACCAGAATCACATCAATTCCAGGAATAGCGGTAACAAGTATTCCCATGAATGAGATAAAGCTGATGAATAGTATGTCTGCAATGCTAGCAATAAGAAGCCACCTGCTCGGTCTTGAATTCCAGAATCTTCCACGCTCTCTAACCATGTAAATAGTGAACTGGCCGGAGAATACAAGCATATCAAAAATAAATGTGTGTATCTGGTTATTGTCCAGATTCAGCATCATTCCTATTATCAGGATCGCAAAGGATTCCAGAACTATTAGAATGGCCAGGCTTATTGAAGAACCAACAAGTGATTTTACATTCCATTTTTCAGGTTTTTTGGAAAATCTGACATTGTCTGTTGCAATTGACATTGTTGCGAAATCATTTGCAAATAGCAGTAAAATCACGTCAAAGGGTGTTGTTACAAAGAATCTGAATATGAAGAATGAGGTTGTGAGGAATATGGCAACCTGGATAGTTTTTATTATTTTGTTCAGCGTGTATGTGAGCATTCTCTGAAAAATCTTTCTTCCATCCTCTACCGCACTCACTATGTCCTTTAACCCTTCATGGGTCAGTACTATGCTTGCTGAAGCCTTTGCAACATCTGTAGCGGATGCAACAGCAATTCCAACTTCAGCCTGTTTCAGTGCAGGAGCATCATTCACACCGTCTCCCGTCATTCCTGTTATGTGCCCTTCTTTCTGGAGGATCTTCACTATTGAAAATTTGTCATCCGGGAAAACCTCTGCAAATGCATCACAATCGTCAACTTTTATTTTATTGGAAATTACATCTGCGATCCTCCTCACGTTCTGGCCTATGCCAACTTCCTTTGCAATCTCCTCCGCAATAGGTTCAGAGTCTCCGGTTATCATCCTTGGAGCAATACCCATTTCCTTAAGTTTTCCAATGAGTTCACTTGAATCAATCCTTGGTGGATCATGCATAGGTATTAAACCGCAAAATTTCCACGCTTTCCCATCATTTATTGCTACTGCAATTGTTCTGTAGCCTCTCATTGACAGGTCCCTGGCATTAGCCATTATATCTACAGCATCCGCATCCGGGCACATGGATGCAAGAACCTGTGGTGCCCCTTTAGTTGAAATTATTTCACCTTCAGGTGTTTCTATCCTGGCTTCCGCCCTCTTTGTTGAAGGATCGAAAGGTGTGAATTCTTTAACCGTGAATCCATCCAGATTAATTCCATATGACTTCCCATAACTGATAACAGCAAGGTCTATTGAATCCATGCTTGATTCGTCCGAAGCTGCCATAGCATATTTTATAAGTTCGCCTTTACTAGATCCAAACAACACCGGTTCCTGAACAGTAAGTTCATTCTTTGTAAGTGTGCCTGTTTTATCAAAACATATGGAATCCATTGAGGCTGCATCTTCAACAGCATTCAATCTGGTAACAAGGGCACCTTTTTTGGAAAGGTCTATTGCACCGTAAGCGGTCGCAATTGTGAATGTGGCTGGAAGTGCAACAGGTATAGATGCAATCAATACGACAAGGGAAAATGGAACGGCATTTACCAGTGGAACATTGTAGATAATTGAAAATGCCACAAGACCAGCGACAAGGACAACATCAATCGTTGCGAGATATTTTACAATACTGAGAATAAGTTTTTCAAGGTGTGATTCAGCCTTTGCACTACTTACAAGCTCTGCAGTGTGGCCAAACAGCGTTTTTGATCCCGTTGCAATTACAACTCCGGTTATCTCACCTTTTTTGATAACTGATCCTGAAAAAATTTCTCCATCCATCACTCTTCTTACAGGATTTGATTCACCTGTCAGTGCTGATTGATCAACATCCACTCCACCTTTTTCAATCTTCACATCAGCTGGGACAACATCACCCATCCTTACATGGATAACGTCACCAGGAACAAGTTCATTTGATATTCTCTGATCCCATTTTCCATCTCTCAGCACTCTTGTTTTAACTGTAATCCTGTTTCTTAGCATTTCCACTGCATCGCTTGCCCTTGATTCCTGAAAGAAACTGATAAAACTGTTAAAAACAAGAAGTGCAAGAATTATGTAAGTGTCAAGGTCTTTCCCAATGAAGAATGTAATTACCGCAGTGATCTCAAGCATCCATGGGACTGGTGCCCAGAATTTTCTCAGGAATTTAATAATGCCATTCTCTTTTTTCTCTGTGACCTCATTCTTTCCGAATTTCTTCAGCCTCTCTTCTACCTGCGTTGTTGAGAGTCCTGAAGAAGAAGATTCCAGCCTTTCATAACATTCTCTTGTGGAAAGCTTCTCAAATTCATCAGGCATGCATTCAACTCCAACAAGCATCAGAGTACTTTTTTACAGCACTGCCAGTTTTAAAAGACAGATATGCCAACGGCTTCCTGAAAGTAAATGAATAAATAGAATCTGGATTCACCAATGTTCACCTGTGCTAAATATTCATTAATTATATTTTAACCATTCACCTCAGGAATAAAGTATCCATGAAATCAACTTCTATATCCATGCCCATGAAAATCTCCGGTTCAAGCCCTCTCGGAATATATCAATTAAAGTGTTTCGTGATGAGATTCCATTTCAACGAAATAAGCAAATGCCATCTTACGGTGAAGTGCAACTTGGAAATATCAACAATTTGCCTGTATTTATGGCAAATCGCATGCCAAAAATACTTCAGGCTCTCTGGTTTCCGAAGATCTTAAATCCCGCATCGTAGCCCTTTTTTAGCATCAATGTATTTCTTTCTGTATATTTACTGCCAAAAGCTCCATAAACATATTTTAGGGTTTCATCAAATGGGATTTTTCTATCCATTGAACTGATGAACCCCAGGAGAATCATATTGACGCTTCCGTTCTGATCATTTCCTGCAATCTTCTGGCAGTCAACCCAGTAGGCGGTCCTGCCATCTATCTTACCAATTGCCACTTCTTCACCATTGTCATTTCTTCTGTTTCCAATACATATGCCGTTTTCTTTCAGTATATCAATATTCGAAATGGCTTCAGAAGTTTTCATTGCTACTAGAATTTCCGCTTCTTTTCCCGTAAGAATTGGAGATTTCGCACCGTCGAACTTTATATCTGAAACGACACTCCCCCCTCTCTGGGAAAGGCCATGGATTTCAGACATTACAGGGTTCAAGCCCTCATTCATCAATATATTTGAAATAGCTTTTGCAAATGATATTACTCCCTGCCCTCCAACGCCAGCAATCCTGTACGACCCTGTCAATTTACCACCTCTATTGCTTTAAACGGGCAGACATATATCTCAGCACACATGCCGCATCCGTCACATTCTGAGGAGTCAATGTATATGGTTCCATCCGGATTTTCCTGAATGGCAGGGCAATGGAAGTCATCAATGCAGTTTCTGCACAGGCTGCATTTTTCAGTAATTATATGATATTTTTCCCTGAGCGCCTTCTCATTTTTGTTTATGAGTGCACACTCACCTCTTGCAACCACAACAGTAACACCAGTAGACTTCAATGCACTCGTGGTTGTTTTCATAAGTTCTTTCTGGTTGTAACTGCTTGCATTTATCAGATCCTTTACGCCGCAGGCCCTTATCATATCTTCCAATGGTATTCCAGTGAATTCACTGCCATTTACAACAGCATCTTTCTCCGGTGTTGGTTCCTGGCCTGTCATGGCCGTTGTGCTGTTATCCAGTATGAATACGAGTAAATTTGCGCCAGATCTGACTGCGTTTGCCAGTGCTGTGATTCCAGAGTGGTAGAATGTCGAGTCACCAATAAAGGCAACAGTTCTCTCTCCAGTCGCAAGGCTTATGCCCGACCCAATCGAAATTGAAGCACCCATATCAAGCATCGAATCGCCCATGGAATATGGCTCATAATATCCAAGTGAATAGCAGCCGATATCTGAGGTGATTGCTGTGTCGGACTTTCCCGCAAGTTTCAATGCCCTTTTAATTGCATAAAAAGAAGACCTGTGCGGGCATCCAGGGCAGAAATCCGGCCTGGAAGCAGGTTTTGGCAGGGAATTGTTTTTTATTTCCATTCCTAACATTTTTCTTATCCCATTTCCTACGATTTCCGGATTCAATTCATATGACCATGGCATAAATTCATCCAGTTTTCCATGGACTACAGCACCAGTGCCAAGTATGTCCCTGTATGTCCTTGTTTTGGTTTCAAGGTACGGATCCAGTTCCTCAACAATCAGAACAGTGTCATTTTCACTGAGAAACTGCGCAGTAATTTCCTGCGGAATCGGATTTGTTAGGCCAAGCTTCAAAACATTCATCTCAACGCCAAGGGAGAATATTGCATCCACTGCCTGGTTATACGAAGACCCAGAAGTGATTATGCCTATTCTTGAATTTCCATATCTTTCAATCCTGTTAAGGGAAGAAAAGAAATTATCATCTCCCAGCAGCGCCATTTTATGAAGGAGTTCGTTTTTCAATATCCTTGCATTGGAAGGAATGGATGTGGCCCTGCTTCTTATGGACTTTAAACCCATATCTTTCTTTTCTGCCGCCTTTATCTCTCCCAGCTCCACTGGTGCCCTCATATGGCTCACCCTTGTGGACGTCCTGTACATCACCGGGATTGAATATTTCTCTGAAATCTCAAAGGCATACCTTACAAAATCTTTGCATTCCTGTGGGTCTGAGGGTTCAATCATTGGAGCATGCGCAAGATCCGCATATCTCCTTGTGTCCTGTTCATTCTGGGATGAAAACATGGATGGATCATCTGCAACCATGACCATCATTCCAGCTCCAACTCCTGTGTATACAGAACTTACAAATGGATCAGAAGCAACATTCAATCCAACATGCTTCATAAAAACAGAGGATCTCAGCCCAGAAACGGATGCACCATATGCTGTCTCATATGCAACTTTTTCATTTATTGAGTACTGGAAGTATGAGCCATTCTTTTTTCCATCTCTTGCCATCACATTGCCAATTTCACTTGATGGAGTTCCAGGGTAGGTTGTGGAAAAGCCATTTCCATTCTCCAGAAGTCCTCTGGCAATGGCCTCATTTCCCAACATCAACACTTTATTTCCATTTTCAGGCTTTAAGGTCTCAGTGAAAATCATGATCGATATAATGACATGAAATTATTTCTATTGCAACGCTAACATATGAGGGTAACGTTTTTCTAAGATGAAAATGAAATCACATTCAGGCAGTGGTGGACGCTTTCTCGGAGATATTGTTATAAGGGCAGCGCTTCAAAAATACACATAATTAATCATTTCACTCGCGCATTGATTTCATTCGGAATCTTTGCATGCAGAATCTGCTTTATGAATATCAGAAAGCTTTAAGATACGAACATCCATGTAAAACATATGAATGGCAGATATGAGTTAACAATTGACAAGATCTTGATAAGCTCAGTAAGGAACAATCCGGACCAGATCATTTCTTACCAGGGCAGGGAAAACATCACCTACAGAGAATTCAATGAAGTTGTAAGAAATCTGGCATCTTCCCTTTTAAGGATGGGAGTTAAAAAAGGGGACAAAGTTGCAGTGATTGACTGGGATACTAACAGATACCTTGAGGCATACTATGCGATCCCTATGATAGGTGCAGTGCTTCACACAGTCAATATAAGATATCCACCTGAAATAATATTTTATTCAATGCAGCATGCTGAGGATAAGTACGTGATTATCAGAGATGAATTTGTACCGATCATTGCAAAAAACAAGTCTATGTTTTCATTCATCAAGAAATGGATAATCTATTCAGAAAATGGAAAAATTCCAGAAGTTCTTGAACCTTTTGAGAATTACGACAATCTTATAAAGAATGGTGAAAGAATGGAACTCCCTGAACTTTCAGAAGACACAGTTGCAACAACATTTTACACATCAGGCACAACAGGGCTTCCAAAAGGAGTCTCCTTCACCCACAGGCAGATTGTGCTTCATGCTCTCGCTTCCATATCTGGGCTGAGTGATCCGCCAATAGGCCTTAACAGCGGTGATGTTATGATGCCTCTGGTTCCAATGTTTCATGTCCATTCATGGGGAATACCCTATTCTATCATCATGAAAGGGCTGAAGTATGTCCTTCCGGGAAGATATGACATTCCACTTATACTGAAGATCATGGAAAAGGAAAAAGTGACTGTCAGTGCAATGGTGCCTTCAATTGTGTATATGATAATAAACAACCCGGAAGCTTCAAAGATACTTTCAGGAAACCATCTCAGAATAGTGGTTGGAGGTGGGGCACTCCCAAGAGGGCTGGCTGAAAAAGCAAGATCGATGGGCATAGAAACTATTGCAGGCTATGGAATGTCAGAAACCGCTCCAATTCTCACACTTTCCACTTTCACCAACAAAGTGATGGAAATGGACGACCAGAAAAAAACAGATTTTCGAATAAAGACTGGAGTGCCGGTAAATCTTGTCGATCTGAGGGTTTTTGACAAAGAGGGCCGGGAAGTTCCGTATGATTCCAAGACAATTGGTGAAATTGTAGTGCGGGCACCCTGGCTTACAAAGGAATACGTAAAGGATCCGGAAGGAACAGAAAAATTGTGGAAAAACGGGTGGATGCATACCGGAGATCTGGCAGTTGTGGACAGCTATGGGTATATTTCGATCGTGGACAGGGAGAAGGATGCCGTCAAATCAGGGGGAGAATTCATACCTACTCTCATTCTGGAGGATCTGATCAGCACAACTCCAGGTGTCAACCAGGTTGCTGTGGTTGGCAAAAAAGATGAGAAATGGGGCGAAAGGCCTGTTGCTTTTCTCACTGTAAGCGAGAGTTATAATGAGCAGGATTTAAAGAAGCATATGGACACTTACGTTGAGGCGGGAAGAATCGCAAAATTCTGGCTCCCAGATGAATACAGGATAATAAAAGAATTCACTCTGACAAGCACAGGCAAGATAGACAAGAAGCCTCTGAGGAAAAACCTGCAGGGAATGGAATAGGAAAAATCGTTAAATCCCATTCAGTTCAATTTATCTGGGCCTGGTGCTTTATTTTAAGCACTGAATTTTAATTTTGTTTAGGAGAATTTAGAGGCATTTGTATATTTGGGATGTAAAGTGTGGGGAAAATCTTATCTGGAAACTGCTGAACTGGTTAAAACAGTGATAATAAGGGAAGTTTATCATTATCTGTGTATTTATATTTTTCAAGGAATATGGAACGTAAAAAATTAAATAGTAAAAATAATTCACATCTTATGGAAACTAATCTAAATTTAGTGGAAATATCTAGAAAAAGAAGATACCTAAGATTGGCTCCCATACTTTTCTTTCTCTATGTCGTGAATTTTCTCGACAGAGTAAACTTGTCATATGGTATCGACGCTGGAATGTTCAAGGATATAGGAGCATCAGCCAGTAGTGCTTCTCTAATAGCGGGCATCGCATCTGCACTCTTCTTTGTTGCATATGCAATTCCCCAGATTTTCACAAATTTACAGATTAACAGGGTAGGCATCAGGAAGATTTTCGCCGCTGCCTTTACGGCCTGGGGCATAATAACAATTCTTACCGCCTTTGTCCAAAATGTGCCCGAGATTTACGCGCTGCGATTTATTCTCGGTTTTGCTGAAGCTCCTTTTTACGCGGGAACCATGTTCTTCCTGGGCATATGGTTTGCTAAAAACGAGAGGGGATTGGCAAACGGATATTTTAATGCCGCTATTCCAGTGGCTGGCATAATAGGCGGCTTAATAGCCGGAGAAGTGTTCACGGTTTACGGAAACGATCCCGGATGGAGATACCTCTTTATATTTGAAGGGGTGCTTGCACTGGTTTCAGTGGTACTTCTATGGTTGGTATTAACAGACTTTCCAAAAGATGCAAAATGGCTCAAGGAAGACCAGCGGGTCGCCCTTGAAAACGAACTGGCAAAGGAGGAATCTGAGAGGCCTATAAAATTGCCTTGGCAGAAGGCTCTTGTCCAGAGAGATGTTTTGCTCCTTGTTCTGGTATATTTCTTTGGGGTTACAGGGCTATATGGCTATACAATCTGGCTCCCAACCATAATAGGCTCTTTTGTGCACGTTGGAGCTGCGCAATCCAGCTTTCTGTCAGATGTTCCATTTATAGTTGCTGCAATTGCCCTGGTTTTGATCCTTCGATATTCAGACAAGAGTGGAAACAGGAAAACACTAACTGCCCTTGTCTTTTTTGTTGCAGCTGGCGGGCTTTTCTTAAGTGCTTTGCTCATCTCAAACGTAGTGGTATCGTTCATATTCTTTACAATCTCTGCAATTGGAATATTCAGTTTCCTGCCTATATTCTGGAATATACCACAGGAGTCTCTGACAAGGGAAAGTTCAGCATCTTCCATAGGGCTTATTAATGGGCTGGGCAACCTGGGAGGCATAGTTGGCCCAATATTAGTGGGTGCATTGGAAAGTTATACGAACTCGTTTGTAAGCGGTGTCTATGCTATGGGTGTCTTTGTGCTGCTGGCAGGAGTGATGGTACTGTTCGTGAAGAACTCACGTTAGAATTCAGGGGTATTTCCATATAAGATGGAAAGCTCTTTCACTCCCCTTGCTGTTTAGCGGATGGCAACTGCTTGAAAATTAAGCATTAATATCTCAAAAATTTTTTGAATTAATCAATAACATGGAATTAAAATTTTTAAGCCTGTGGAGATCAGGGCACTACCCGCAAGGGCAACTCAGATCGCAGAAGCAGGAAGCCCCGTCCGATAGGGCGGGGAGGATGTCACTATTACATCAATACTGCTCCTTGAGCTGCGCTTCCCACAAGCCTTGCATACTGGGCCAAGTATCCGGACACATATTTATCGCTCGGAGGCTTCCATTTCTGCAGCCTTTCCTGAATTTCATCTGCACTTAAGCCAATATCAAGGGTTCCTTTCTCGCCATCTACAGTAATTTTATCACCCTCTCTTACTATAGCTATTGGGCCACCGGCACAAGCTTCTGGAGAAACATGCCCAACCATTATTCCTCTCGTTGCACCAGAGAACCTCCCATCGGTTATTAGGGCAACATCACTGTCTAATCCCTGCCCTACCAAAGCAGAAGTTACTGCAAGCATCTCCCTCATTCCTGGCCCACCTTTTGGGCCCTCATATCTTATAACAACCACATCGCCCTTATTTATTTTCATTCCGGAAACAGCTTCGAAAGCTTCCTCTTCACTATCGAATACTCTTGCTCTGCCTGTGTGTTTTTTAACCTTTGTTGCTGATATTTTGAAAACGGAGCCTTCTGGAGAAAGATTCCCCCTCAGGATCTTCAGGCCTCCGGTAGTTGATATAGGAGCCTCGGTGTTATACACTATATCGTTTTGAATTTTAGGCATGATAATCTTGTTTAAGTTTTCCTTAACGCTCTTTCCTGTAACTGTAATGATGTCCTGGTGCAACAGCCCGTGCTCCAGAAGTTTTTTCATGACAAGCGGCACGCCCCCAACTTCGTACAATTCAGCCATTGTGTACTTCCCTCCCGGTTTCATGTTCACTATTTCCGGAGTCTTGTTGCCTATTCTTTCAAAATCGTCCAGGGTAATGTTGATATTGGCTTCATGTGCTATCGCCATTAGATGAAGCACTCCATTTGTAGAACCGCCTGATGACATAAGCACAGTAATTGCATTTTCGAATGCTTCAAACGTCAGTATATCTCTTGGTTTCAAGTCATTTTCAATCAACCTGGAAATTTGCTTTCCAGTTTTGAAAGCGAACATTGCTTTGCCCCCATCAACAGCTGGAGGGGCGGCACTTCCAGGAAGCGCCAGGCCCAGCGCTTCTGTCAGGAAAGCCATAGTATTGGCTGTGTACAAACCACCACAGGAACCTGCGGTTGGAATTGCCACATCCTCCATCATCTTCAATTCCTGCAGCGACATATTTCCTGCCTCATAATTCCCTACAGCTTCAAACACATCGCCAATTGCTATTTTTTCAGCATTATACATTCCCGGAAGGGTAGAACCGCCGTACATTATTATGGATGGCAGGTTCAGCCTTGCCATAGCCATCATGATGCCGGGGCTTGTTTTATCACATCCAGACACTCCTACAAAAGCATCATATCCATGCCCCTTGATGGTCAGCTCAACTGTATTCGCTATAATCTCCCTGCTTGGAAGAGAATACCTCATCCCTTCGTTTCCCATAGCTATGCCATCGATCAAAACCGGAGTTGCGAACATTCTTGGAGTCGCATCAACAGAACGTATTCCTTCTTTTATCTTATTTCCAAGGCCAAGTGCGTGGATATTGCATGGACCCATCTCATTCCAGGCAACACCAACTCCAACCAGTGGTTTTGACAAATCATAATCCGATAAACCCATGGCTTTCATAAAAGAACGGTTTGGAGCCTTTTGAGGTCCCTGGTAAAAGCTGTTAGAACCCATTAAAATATATAGATTTTTAGTAGTTAAACATTTCTTGGATCATTTCGAAATTGAATATTTTTTTTATAAAGTGGGGAGTTTAATGGTTAGCATAGTAAAGATCCAGATTCATCACTTTTGCCCATGCTGAAACAAAATCCTTCAGGAATTTTTTCCTGCCATCAGAACTTCCATAAACTTCACTGACCGCCCTCAGTTCAGAATGGGAGCCGAATATGAGATCAACACGGGTACCAGTCCATTTCAGATCACCAGTCTTTCTATTCCTTCCTTCAAACAGGCCTTCATTCTTCTCTTTTGGCTTCCATTCTGTATTGTCATCCAGAAGGTTGACAAAGAAATCGTTTGTTAGAGTTCCTGGCTTTTCAGTGAATACGCCATTTCCGGTTCTCCCATAATTTGCGTTCAGTACTCTCAGCCCGCCAAGGAGCACAGCCATTTCAGGAATAGCCAGTGTAAGCAACTGTGCACGGTCAACCATCAGTGTCTCCGGCCTCAGCCCAGCAACTTCACCCTCATAATTTCTGAAGGCGTCCGCTCTCGGCTGCAAAGCATCAAACGAGGCTATATCTGTCATTTCCTGGGTTGCATCTGTCCTTCCCAGTGCCAGTGGAACTGAGATTTTTGCCCCTGCGTTTTCTGCTGCTTTCTCTATTGCAGCAGATCCGGAAATTACAATCAAATCTGAAAGTGATATTTTCTTTCCTTCCTTATTTGTATGATCAAACTCTTCCTTAATTTTCCTCAATTTTGAGAGCACTTTCTCAAGGCGTTCAGGTTCATTTGCTTTCCAGTTCTTCTGTGGAAGAAGCCCTATTCTGGCACCATTTATCCCACCTCTTTTGTCTGATCCCCGAAAAGTCGAAGCGGCTGACCAGGCAACATAGATGAGATCACTTAGATCAATGCCTGAATTCAACACATTCCTTTTTAACGTTGCAATATCTTTTTCCTCCACTATCCTGAAATCTACTGAAGGCACAGGATCCTGCCAAAGGAGTGCCTCTTTTGGTGCCTCAGGCCCTATATATCTAGTCCCCGGCCCCATATCCCTGTGGGTAAGTTTGAACCAGGCCCTGGAAAATTCGTTTGAAAATTTATCCGGATTTTCATAAAATTCCCTGGCAATCTTCTCATAAACTGGATCAAACCTTAGGGCAAGATCTGTTGTAAGCATTGTAGGCAAATGGTAAGTGTTTTTATAATAGGCATCAGGTATTGTCTTTGCATCTCCCTTGGCTTTCCACTGGTAAGCACCTGCAGGGCTCTTTGTAAGTTCCCATTCATATTTGAAAAGATTTTCAAGAAAGTTATTGCTCCATTTTGTTGGCGTTTCAGTCCATGTCACCTCTGGCCCACCACCTATTGTATCAGGGCCTTTCCCGGATTTGAAGGAACTTTTCCATCCCAGCCCCTGGTTTTCAATAGGGGCTGCCTCCGGTTCCGGGCCAACAGAAGATGCAGGGCCTGCGCCGTGAGTTTTTCCAAATGTGTGCCCTCCTGCTATTAACGCCACTGTTTCCCTGTCATTCATAGCCATTCTTGAAAAAGTTTCCCTTATATCCCTTGCAGCGGCAACTGGATCAGGTTTTCCATTCGGCCCCTCTGGATTGACGTAAATCAATCCCATTTGAACTGCGCCAAGGGGGTTTTGCAAATCCCTGTCACCAGAATATCTCCTGTCGTCAAGCCATTTATTTTCTGGTCCCCAGTATACAGAAAGATCTGGCTCATACACATCCTTCCTTCCTCCACTGAAACCAAATGTCTTAAATCCCATCGTTTCAAGTGCGACGTTGCCTGAAAGTATTATCAGGTCACCCCAGGAAATTTTTCTTCCATATTTCTGTTTCACTGGCCACAACAGCCTCCTTGCCTTATCCAGGTTAACATTGTCCGGCCAGCTGTTTACTGGTGCAAATCTCTGCTGGGCCGATCCTGCGCCACCCCTTCCATCTCCGATCCTGTATGTGCCTGCACTGTGCCATGCCATTCTGATGAAGAACGGGCCATAATTTCCAAAATCCGCGGGCCACCATTCTTTTGAGTCTGTCAGCACTTTTTCTATATCTTTTTTCAAAGCAAAATAATCAATTTCATTGAATTCTTTTCTATAATCAAAATCTTCTTCCATTGGATCTGATTTTGGTGAATTCTGCCTTAATATTCCAAGATCCAACCTTTCCGGCCACCATTCCTTTATTGTTGTATAACTCTCCATTCCATGATTTACTGGACATTTATTTTCGGACATTTCATTTCACCTCTTTGAACAATATTTTTTCAATTCATTAATGTTGCTATTGAAGGATATGTTCATCTGTTTTATTATGACAATTTATTATTAAATAATAATAACTATTGTTTATTTAAAGGTTATCTCCTTATTTATTGATAGGAGAATAAATTCACTAAAAAGCACTAACCGGGAGATTATCTGAGTTCTATTTTGCAGGCAATGGGATAATCACCAAAGGAAATGCCCGCATTTACGCACTTCAATCAATCCAAATTTTTCCTCTCATTAACCAGGATTGCCTCTTTCAGGATTTCAATCATCCATCTATTTAATTGCTGAGTCATCAAAATGAAAAGTTTCTACACCCTTAATCCCGGTTTCGGCCCTGAATATGGACCCACCCTGGTCTCCTGGGTTCTTGGCCTGATTTTCAACCAGTTTTGCAGAACTGACAAATAATTCAGTCAGGTTCTTTCCGCCAAATACACAGGAAGTAACGTTTGTAGCTGGAAATATTATTTCACTTAATTTTTTTCCCGTTGAGGGATTCCATCTCGATACTCTGTGCCCTCCCCAGTGTGCCACCCAAATCATCCCCTCTTTATCTATGTTCATCCCGTCTGGAAATCCCATCTCAGTTCTGAAATCAACCGCAACTTTTTCGTGGCTCAACTCACAATTTTCATTGTAAGTGAATGATCTCACCTTTCTTGTAGGTGTATCAATATGATAAAAAATTCTGTTTTCTGTGTCCCAGGCAAGCCCGTTTGAAATTGTTTGTCCACTGAGAACCTTTTTTAACTCCCCTGTTTTTTTAAACACATATAGGGAAGCTACCGGTTCCTTTTCATTCATATCCATGGTTCCAGCCCAGTAATTCCCATAGGGATCCACTTTTCCATCATTGAACCTGTTGGTGATTACTGAAACCTCTGTCTCCGCTAGGATAGTTTCGTTTCCATTTTCGGGATCAATGGACGAAAACCTATGCCCGATTGTTGCATACATTTTTCCTGATTTTGATGGGACAAGTGATGACACCATCCCATCTGTTTTAATTGTTTTTATGTTTTTATTTGCAAAATCATAAGACCTGAAAAGTTGCCCCTTAATATCAACCCAGTAAACCTTCCCATTTCTGCTGTCCCACGTTGGCCCTTCTCCAAGAATCTCTGTTTGCCTTGAAATTATTTCTATTTCATCCATAATGGATAAAGGCATCACTGATTAAAATAAACATGGTCACCAATTTAGAAATACCTGGCAAAAAATTGCACCATCTAAAATCACGCAGTATTGTCCCCACTCCATGATGGGCCCTGGATTTTGCTTGCTGCATCTTCGAGCATCGTTATTTCCTCAGGTGCCATCTTCCAGCCAACAGAACCCGCATTTTCCTTGACATGATCAGGGTTGGAGGCCCTTGGTATTGGGTACACAGAGTCATATTTACTGTAGAACCAGTTGAGAACTATTTGCGGGATTGTCTTTTTGCCATGGTTTTTCTCTATCTCATCCAACACTTCCTTTCCGATCGATGATTGAGATGTTAGAACACCATGGGCAAGCGGATAGTACGCAAGTATGGCAATGCCATTTTCCTTGCAGTATGGAACAAGGTCCTTCTCAATATTTCTATGTGCCACATTGAAATTCATCTGGGTTGATTTAATCTCATGCTTCTTCATGAATGACACCGCCTCTTCTGTCTGCTTCAGGTTGAAATTGCTTATTCCTATATGTTTTATCTTACCATCATCCTTCAGTTTTTCAAGCCCTCTGAGGGCATCTTTCACCTTTTCCGGGCTTGAGTGCATATGCAGCTGATACAGATCAATATAACCAGTCCCCAGTTTCCTGAGGCTTCTTTCGCAGGATTTCACCACGCCATCAAAGGAATAGTGAAGTGGAAAGACTTTGGTAGCGATGAACACATCTTCCCTGTTTCTTCCCTTTATGGCTTCCCTGACGAAAGGCTCTGTTTCATATATCTCTGCAGTGTCAATGAAATTTATGCCAGAATCAAGCCCTGCTTTTATCGCACTGACTCTCCTGTCTTTTCCAGGTTTGACCCTTAGCACCTTTGCAAGGCCTATCCACCTGAAATCATAATAAGTGCCTACACCCATGGGTGTAACCATTGAATCCGTATTGCCAAATTTAACTCTCTCCATAACGTAATATCCACTGGCTGTTTATAAACACTTTGTACCTGAAATTCTGACACTCCGGAGAGCCGGGCAAATATCTTTTTCCAGAAATTATTTAACCATTGCCGCAGGAAGGAGTTTAAATTTTAAACCCAACTTCAATCTATTTTTAAAAAAATTAGGGATTACCAGATGAATATCTTCTTTTCCATTCCCTTCTTTGCCTTTGACAAATCCTCAAAGGATTCATCAAATTTCTCATGGTTCATAACGGGAATTGACCCGCGAAATACGTTTGGCGAATGGGGGTCTATTGATATTCTTCTCCTTATTTCCGGTTCCCTGTTGTTTCCTCTCCAGATCTGTGCCCATGAAATGAAGAATCTCTGTTCCGGGGTAAAGCCATCTATCTTTCTGTTCATTTCCGGGTTCTTCTTCAGCCTTCTCTGAAGCGCTTCAAATGCAATGCTCACACCCCCAAGATCTGCTATGTTTTCTCCCAGTGTCAATTGGCCATTTACGTGCAGACCAGGCAGAACTTCCAGGGAGTTGTAAAGTTTCACCACTTCATCAGAACGCTCTGTGAATTTTTTGGCATCCTCTTCACTCCACCAGTCTTTCAGGTTTCCTTCTACGTCATATCTTCTGCCCTGGTCATCAAACCCGTGGGTGATTTCGTGTGAAATGACACCTCCAATTCCACCATAATTCACGGCATCATCCATTGATGCATCAAAGAATGGCGGTTGAAGTATTCCTGCAGGAAAAACAATCTCATTTTCTGTAGGAGAGAAATAAGCGTTGACAGTTGGGGGTGTCATGAGCCACAGTTCCCTGTCTACCTTCTCCCCTATTCTCCTTGATTCCCTCAGGAACTCAAAAGTTTCTGATCTCATAATGTTTCCAGGAAGGTCGCCCTCTTTAATCTCTATTGAAGAATAATCAAGGAACTTTGAAGGGTACCCAATTTTAGCCCTGAATTTTTTGAATTTTTCAAGGGCTTTCTCCTTGGTTTCTTCGCTCATCCATGGCAGGCCTTTCAGTTTTTCTTCAAACACTGACCTTATGTCATTGACCATGGTCTCCATCCTTTCCCTTGCCTCCTTTCCGAATTCCTTCTCCACATACAATTCTCCAAGTGCTTCGCCTATTGACCTGTCAACAATGCGAACTGCCTTTTTCCATCTCTTTTCCGGAACTTCCTGCCCAAGCAATTTTCTGTTGAAAAAATCAAAATGTTCCATTTCTGCCTCCTTATGGAGATACGGAGATGCAAAGTTGATCACATTCCATTTCAGGTAAAGTTTCAATTCTTCAAGAGGATATTCCCCGAGCATTTTATCAACCGACTCAATAACTTCAGGCTGCCCGACAACAATATATTCTGCTGCTGGGGCCTCGGAGAGTTCAAGATATTTAACAAGATTCAATCTTCTGTACTTTCCATCAAGTTGATCATATGGAATTCTGTTGTAATTCTTTTCAGAATCCCTGAGGTCTGCCTGCGGACGGTTTGCCTTTGCAATGGAACTTTCAATTTTCATCACTTTGCTGGCATAAACTGCGGAGTCCTTATGGGGATAGCCATACATTCTGAACATCTTCTCCACATGGCTTACGAAATCCTCCCTTGTTTTCTGGAAGGAGTCCTGGAGATAGTAATCCCTGTTAGGAAGCGAAAGCCCTCCCTGGTATATGTAAAAGGCGTAAACCGAACTGTTCTTTTCGTCTGGCATGGAAAAGACTGAGAAGAAGTTGTTAATTCCCAGTGAATGCAAATATTGTGATGCATTTACAAGTTCGGTCTTCTCGCTTACCTTTTCGACTTTTTCCATGATGTGTTCTATTGGTTGAAACTTTTTCTCTTCAAGGGTTTTCTGGTCCATTATTGAGGTATAGAAGTCACCGGCCATCTTTTCGATCCCTCTCTTTTTTCCTTTCTTTAAGGCACATTCCTCCAGTATCTTTCCTAAAATGTATGTATTCCTGTCCAGGAGCTCCATGAAACCACCCCATGATGATTTGTCTGGCGGTATTGGGTGGGTATCAATCCACTTTCCATTTGCAAATCTGTAGAAATTTGCCATTGGATCTTCGCTTCTATCCATGTTTTCAATGGAAAATTTTGCTTCCTCTGGCATTTCTTCCCGACCTATAGGTTCAATAAAATTGTCATCAGCCATCTACCTGTATACATTAATTTCATTATAACCCTTATCCGTTTTTCCATCAACTCCCTTTTTCGCATTCAATCTGCAATAAATGTGAGAAAAGAGGAATATTTTTAAAAAAATTTGATTCAATTATGTGCAATTATGTTTTCAAAGTAGTTCATTATTTGAAGCACAAAAATATAAAGAACATTGAGATCACCAGAAATGATCCTTTCAGTAGATGGTGGGGCTACCAAGACGTGTTCAATTCTTTTTGATGAAGAATCTGGAAAAATACTTTCAATAGGACTTGCAGGGCCATCAAACTTCATTTCAATTTCGGAAGCTATAGCGGCAGAAAACATTAAAAGCACAATCAGCCAGATCGAAGAAAAAACTGGCAAAGCAATACCGGAAGAAGCACACATTATAGTGGCCCAGGCTGGAATAGGAGACTCCTCTACTGGAACAGAAAACTGGAAAAAAAGGCTCAGGGAGATCTTCAAGAGGGATAACCTGAGAATTGAAAATGACGGCTTAATGGCATACAGGATGGCAAACATGTTTCAGGACGGAGTTATATTTGCGCCCGGCACAGGCAGTGTAGGAATGATGCAGAAGGATGGGAAAATGGCAAGATTAGGGGGCTGGGGCTGGTTTGCAGGCGATGATGGTTCCGCCTCGTGGATTGGGAAGGAAGCCTTGAGCACTGCTGAGAAGCAGATGGACAGAATATATGAAGGAATGAATTTTGTCGAGCTGGTATCTGATCATTTTGGGGATAATTTTAAGGATGCTGTGGGATCGTTGGAGAAGGACAGAAATAAGCGGAAAGTTGCCCTGCTATGCCCAAAGGTTGTGGAAATGGCAAAAAATGGGGACGAATATGCCTTGAAGATAATCTATGCCGCAGCAGATTACGATGCAAGCGCCATAAAAACTATGCTCAGGGAATTTGATAGCTGCCCCGAGGTATCAGTACTTGGAGGAACAATGAAAGCAGGATCGATAATCAGGGAGAGAATATCCTCACAGGTAAAATGCCCGGTCAACTTTTTCAATGGATATCACGTTGCAGTCGGCGGCATAATAATGGGATTGCAGGAATGTGGCATTGCAATAAATAAGGGCCAAAGGGATCGTATGATACAGGAAGTGGATAGAATAGTTGAAAATTTCAATAGCAAATTGAGATTGAATTCACTCGGCTACTGAAAAATTCCTAATAAGCAGGGCAATATGATAAATTTATTATTGATAATGCAGTAGTCATAGAATGAAAAAAAGCGTTTATGCCATTATAACTATTGGCATTATTTCAATTGTAATTTTGGCCATAAATATACTGGCTTTCGCGTACAATGCAGCTAGTGAATATTTGTATGTGCTGGACATGGTATATGTAGTTGGAAATAGTGCACACCTGGTAGCACTTTCTTTATCATCCAGCGGATTGGACATCACAGCAAAAAATTAGCACAGAAGGGTTTGCGTGTTTGTGGCCCTCCATAAACGCCATGAAATGAACAATGAAAATTCAGCTAAATGGAGTTTTGCCATTCTCTAATAGGAAGAACTTTGGCACTTTACAATTCGCCTTAATAAGTTGGATAGAAAGATAAAGATTTTTCGTTTTTGAGTTGGATAATGAAAGCAATTTCAGCAAAGGATCTGAACAAAACCTGAATCAAGGCGAAAGGCACTGCAGCAATTTTCCTATTGCAATTTGTCTCATTGAAGATTTATGAACGGTGGAGATGCCATCTGAAGCAGATCAGTTCACATAATATATATTACTATTTAGAGTATTGATATGTATATATTATATATCGATAATTTATAAGGCAGTCCAGGCAATAAAGTTCTGATGAGTACATCAAATGAAGAGAATGGGCTTCTAAACACTCTGGATGATTCAGGGTTTAGAAAGGGCCATGTTAAAACTATGTTTGTAGCCGGAATGGGCTTTTTTACCGATGCATATCTTTTATTTGTGCTAACGGTGGCCAGTCCAATACTGGCATCCAGCTATGGCTTTAATTTAGCTGCGATTAAGGGAACAACATCCTTATTTGGATATGCTGTATCAAACGTACAAATCATAGAAGGAGGGGTTTCTTCCGCTGTCTTATTTGGCGCGTTTGTAGGAGCAATGATTTTCGGCCACATATCTGACAGATGGGGAAGAAAAAAGGTTTATGGGTTAGAACTTGCGATAATGATAATTTTCACTCTTATTTCAGCACTTTCAGTTAATTATGTTATGATGATTGTAGCAAGATTCATCGTAGGAATAGGAGTCGGCGGCGACTATCCAATCAGTTCGACAATCATGAGTGAATATTCAAGCACAAAACACAGGGGCAAACTTGTTAGCATGGTATTTGCGATGCAGGGCTTCGGACTGGTTTCTGGAGCATTAGTGGGTTTAGCATCTATCTTCATACTTCCACTGGGATATTCATGGAGATTAATGTTAGCATTTGGAGCAATACCTGCTATATATGTAGTATATCTGAGAAGAAAATTGATGGAAACACCAAGATTCTCACTACAGGTTGAAGGAAACGTATCAAAAGCAAGATCTGCAGTTGGCGCAATCACAGGGCAGCAATCTGTTGAGAAACTGAATGATGCCAATGTTAAGGTTGCAAACAGAAAGTATCTTAAACTCTTGAGGACCTATATAGTCTTCGTCCTGGGAACAACCATCTCCTGGTTTATATTTGATATGGCTTTCTACGGAACAACCCTGAATAATGGATTTATCCTGTCAAACATCGGGTATGGAAGCGCTGCCACACTGAGAGGCACAATATTCAATGTTGCCATTGGCGACACACTTCTTGCTGGAGTGTTCGCGCTTCCTGGATACTGGATCGCTGTGGGCTTAATAGACAAGGTCGGCAGAAGAACTCTCCAGTGGGTTGGTTTCGCTGTAATGGCAATTGCATATCTTATTCTGGGAATAAGATACTCTTTCCTGAAAGGAGACATTGATCTATTCATAATCGTATTTGGTATTTCGTACCTTTTCGGAAACATTGGGCCAAACACAACCACATTCATACTCCCAACGGAACTATTCCCAACTTCCATCAGATCAACAGCGCATGGAATTGCAGCATCCATAGCCAAGCTTGGGGCTGGAATATTTACATTCCTGTTCCTGATACTCGGAACAGCCCTCGGAAACAATGGTGAGTTTGAATTGCTGGGAGGAATGGCAATAATTGGAGCAATTGTAACATTATTGACAATCCGTGAAACAAAGGGACTGAGCCTGGAACAATCATCAGAAGATCCTTCTGAGGGAATTTTAAACTTCAGTCCAAAGGCACCGGAAGGAGCCAATACCCAGGAGTAAAATAAAATTTATAATACCCCAACACCAAATTTATTTTCTGCATTTAATTTTCATATTTTTTAGAGTGCAATTTCAGGAACATTTCTCGTTTTTAACACATTGCCGGCTATGCACCGCTGGATATGGCTAAAATAAGAGAATAAAAAGATTTTATAAGATATAGGAATTTATTGGCTATGAACATACTTTTGCTAGGAGGAAATGGATTTGGATTTGTTCATGCAGACAGTTACAAAAGGCTTGGATATGATTTTTCCGTATATTCAAGGAAAGAGGAAGTATTAAAAAGGTACAGGGACGAATTTCATGTAAAGAAAACATACAGCGATATTGAAGATGCAATGAATTCATCATGTGATGTTATGGACATGGTTATACCACACAATATGCACAAAGATTTTGCTGTAAGGGCGATGAAGGAAAAAAAGCACGTCCTGATAGAAAAGCCTATTGCAACCACTCTGGAAGAAGCAAGGGAAATGATTAATGTTTCAAAAGAAAATAACGTAAAATTCATGGTTGCAGAGCAGTACCACTTTGATCCATCACTGGCTCAAACCGCAGAATACATAAAAAGCGGAAAAATTGGCAGAGTCCACACTATAATAGTCAGGGGGCAAAACCAGTTCAGCAAACAGGGATGGAGAACCAGTGAAAATTTAATGGGTGGAGGCGCACTTATTGATGGAGGAATACATTACATTGAGGCGCTGCTCAGCCTGGGAGGGGATTACGAGAGGATAGAGCCCATGGTTTATAAAGGAAAATCATCTATTGAAGGTGAAGACAATACTGCTTCTCTTATCAGGTTCAAATCAGGGGCCACAGGCATTTTCTTTTATTCATGGAACTATATCTCGCCTCCGGCAATTCCATCATTTGAAGTTGTAGGAACAGAAGGAAGCATATATGAGCAGGTCGGTGTTGGAGGCAAACAAGGAAATAGCCACACAGGATCCGTATTTGGGCCTCCAGTCCTGAATGGAAAATTGCAGGAAATCCAGGAAAAAAATGTTTTTGATACCGAGATATCCGGATTCTTAAAAGCAGTTGAGGAAGATACCGATGTGCCATATTCACCGGAACTTGCATACAGGAATCTAAAAGTTGTTTTAGAGATGTATAAAAACTCAAAATAGAATGGCCAAAAAACCATATTCTTTAAATCTCCCTGCTAAAGATACAGTTTGTTCAGGATATCATATCCAAATCTTTTTTCTGGTGCATCAATATCTGTGATCTCCACTAATTATATGGTGGAAGCGAAGTTTTGCCAAGCCAGTTCATTATCCAGAAATGCCTAACTTTCATCCTGCCCCTGCATGCGCCAATGGCCCCCAAGCGACATTATGACTTCTCTTTCCCGCACTGTTCCCAGAAAACTCCCATGTGAATCAACTATGGATAGTATTGGCATCCCGCTTTCCTTGAATGCTTTTATTATGTCCCCAATGTCATCATCACGCTGGATAAGGACAGGGCGTTCCAGCCACAAATCTTTAACCTTCATGTTATACATTTCGCTTTCTGAGAGCATGAAGACATCCCTGAGGATAAGGGTGCCAATAGGAATTGACTTCTGGTTAATGACTGCCACGCCAGGCGAATCCAGGGAAACACACTTTTCAACTGCTGATTTTACGGAATCCTCCGCATTTACCACAACATCCGGCAGGGCATTCCTGACTTTCAGGCTTGTGAGGTCCTTAAATTTCTCTGATATGGAATTGACTCCTGTAGTTAGTTTAGTTATATATGGAGTTCTCGTAACAATATCCCTTATGTCCATTATTATGTATCCCGCAACGATCCAGGCAAGGAAAAAAGTTGAATATACTATAAGGGAAGAGTAAGCAGAATACACCAGTTCTATTGAGGTGATCAGCGCTGCAATTCCACCCAGGAGAGCTTCCTTATAATTAAGCAGAAATTTGAAAAGGCTTTTGGAACTTCTGAGAATAAGCCTTCTTCCACGGCGGACACCAACTCTCATTAGAGAGATTCCTGCAATCACATGGATGAAAAGGCCTCCTATGGATGCAATCGTTCCAAGAATGATGAATGTTGCATAAACGGGGAGAAAATACAGCAATGCAATAGGTATAAAAATTATGGCCAAAGAAACAGCCATATTTGCGTTAATCGGCTGCCCTCTGAACTTCTTTGCGAAAAGTTCGGGAAATGTCCTGTCATAACCCATCCTGAATATTGTCCTTGAGGCAGCAGAACCAAAAGACAATATAGCCAGGACTCCATCATTTATTGCGGCAATGGAGACTGCAAAAACAATATAGCCACTGTAATTAGAAAAGTGGTTGGACAGTATAGACAGAATTGGCAGTGCCGATGTTATTTGGGAAACGGTCAAATTTTTCTGGAAAAGGAGGTTTGACATGGCATATACAAAAAATGACGCAAGCAGGCCTCCTGTGAGAATCACAGAAATAGCTGATCTGCCCACGACTTTCTCCGCGTTTTTGACTTCACCGGATATTGGGGCTATTGCTCCGTATCCCGTTGGGATTCCCATTGCAAACAGTATTCCCAATGCCAAAGAGCCACCCGATATATGATATACTGTTGGGTTTGGAACATAGGCAGATCCTCCTGTCAGGAAAAACGATATAGATATAATGGACAATATCACTCCAATTTCTGCTACTCCTGTGTAAATTGCATATTTTGCCGAGGGCTTAATTCCCATAATCAGGAAAGTTGAGGCCGGCAAAACAATGAGCAATAATGTAAGAAAAGCAGGGAAGCCGAATATTGTAGTTACTACATATACAGCCCCGACCACATACGCGAGGCCAAAAAGCATGGCATAGAAGAGATAGACCCAGCCCGTGCTGAATCCCACCCTCTCCGAGAGAACCTGGAACGCATAGGTATAATAGCCACCAGAAGTTCTGAATCTTCTAGATAGTTGCATAACTACGAAACCATTTACCAAAACAATAAGCGTCCCAATTATCATGATAAGGGGAGAAAGCGGCCCTCCGTAAGATAGGGTAAGGGCACCATAAGTCAGCAGGCTAAGGAGCGGTGACATGCCGCCAAATGAAAGAAAGAACACATCCCTGAATGAGAGATGCCTTGGGAGTTCCAGTTTAGAGTCCTCCTTGGAGCTTAAGCTATCCACCTCGGTCTGATCACAAATGGATTTATGTATAAAAACAATCTCCAAACCATAGCATCACGAAATAACATCGTTGAATAAGTAATTTTACTGATAAAGGGGGGTAAAAATAGTTGAAAATTTTTTAGAATTGCAATCCTATTCAATCTTCAAACTCCCTTTTTTCTTTCTATAAGCAAATTCTAATATTATAAATTCCGTATTAATATATCCTATAAAGATTAAAGTTATAAGATCTGTTTGCAAATTATGCCAACCCGGATTCAAACAAACTGGAAGTCGGTGAAATTCCAGAAATCCTGTGGCCTTGAACTTCAGGCGTTCACTTTTCTCTTTTCTTATGGCCTGGAATGTCTTTCGGCTCCCAGCTTCCGTCTGCCTTTCGCCTGTATCCGGTGCCATAGTGGGACATGGAATCAAGGAAATCCATTATGGCAACTGATGGAACAGTGTAATGCCAACCCTGTCCGAATAAGTCAAGTTCCTCGTGATCCGGGTATAGCACTGCATCCTTAGATGTTTTCTCGTCCTCCGGCCAGATCTCGATGTCAAGTATCCTCATGGTTTCACCCATGTTTGCAAGAAACTGCGTTGATATGTCCGGACCAGTGGGCTTTGCAACAAGATCTCCCTCTTTTATCAGCACATTGTGGTCTCCGATCCTGATGGTGCCTTTCCCGTTCAGTACAAGATAAAGCTCTTCCCTTGCCGTATGGCTGTGGAATCTTGCATAAGTACCGTTCTTTTCAATGGTGTAAGCCCTTACGTAGGACTTTCCTGCACCGAGGATCGGGGAAAAATGCGTATCCATCTCCTCACCCTCTCCATGTTCTGTGAGCCTTGAAAGTGCTGAATGTGCGAGTGGCTTCTCTTTTACATTTACAACAGGAGGAATCCATAGGTTTTCTCCAGTTGAATTAATGCCAACATTCTTTCCATTTGCTTCTACAAGGTGTACTTTATTCGCCCAGAGGGAACTTGTCCTAATGAGAAACTCTTTTCCCTCCCGGGTCAGAGGCGGTGCGATTATATATGCAGGCGAAAGTTTCTCTTCTTTCATGAATCCCTGTCTTTTGGACAGTTCCCACCAGAGCCAGTGCCTGATTGGTTCAGTCCTCTCGTTTCCAATGGCCGGGATATCACCAATGTGTTCAGGCAGGAATAGCTGCCACGCAACATCTGCCCTTATGGACTTTTCGGGTATCATTTCTTTTGGGGGGCCTTCTATTATTATGATCGTCATGTTTGCAAATTAGTAAAATCAAGCCGAGTTAAAACTTTTGCGAACTTGCTTAAGGAAGTGCAAAGGTTTATACTCAATAATATACCATATAATTATTAGATTTACAGTGATTATGGAGTAGGATGAAGATGGAATTTATGGTGTAACTGTCCCAGCTTTGCCTGGATGCATTTCCGATTGTCACACAGTAGAAGAGGCCATGGCAAACATAAAGGGAGCAACCCATGGGTTTATAGAAGACATGAAGTCCGATGGAGATGCCATACCACCGGACATAAATATCATTGGAAACGTGAAGCTGAATACATAGACTTCCTTCTGATTCAGGGAAGAATCGCTTATACTGGTGGGGACTTCGTCTCTTGACTATTCTCTCCATTGCATTATGATAAAAGATTCGAAGCGTTTGTTAGGAAAGCTTCTGAAAACAATAGGACAGTGTTTAAGAGCAATAAAGGAGGTTCTTTTTTCAAAAGGAACTACAAATCGAGGTTATTTTGGGGATAAATGCAAAAGCATTGTATGGTGTCAATAGCTTTTAAAAGGAAAATTAGAAATTATTTCGCTGGAGGTTCCTGTCCGCTGGCAGCGAGTTGTGTTGACTCCTTGTCTTTCGTATAACCGAGCTCAGTGGCTTTTTTTATGGATGAGAAATAACCAAGGAAGCCAATTATGACAACTGCAAAGATCACTAGGAAGAAACCTATGCCAAGATTGTCCAAGTTGTGTACATGAACGCCAGTGGCTATTCCGTAATCGAGCAGCTGCGGATATAATAAAATGGCTGCACCAGCTATTACAAACGCTATTCCTCCATAGGTGAGAACGTACCTGCTTATACTCTTGGCAACGAAAGCTATGCCGTTCTTTGTCAGGTTCTTGCTTCTGGAAAGCCAAGCTCCAAAGCCGGCGCCGAAGAGGATCTGCATGGTCATCGTCCCCAATCCAAACAACAGACCCGGTGCAAATCCCCAGTATACTGATGGCATGGATGGTGCAAGGACTGTATAAATAATCAGGGCGAATGCTCCAAATCCAAAACCGGCTATCAGACCATGAACAAGGGCAAGCTTTAGGGGGATAGGCTTCATGTTATCACCGACGAACACCGGATCTGCCACATGCTCAAGTTCAGCATGCTCCTTTTCAGGGTTGTTCCTGTGCAAGCCTGCCAGTCTTCCGAGTGAATGTTCCAGATAATGCCAGTGAAGGTATTTCCCACTGGAAGCTATGTATATTCCTGCAGCTGCCATTGCTATTCCTACGAATATGTATGTAATTCCAAAGGCTGCGGCGGTCATGAATATTCCCGCAAGTGCGAGAAAAGCGATCTCAGAAAGCAGGGCACGCTGGAGGGTAAAGCCAGTAGAGAATATCAGTCCCGCCTTCATTCCCTTCCTGCTGCTGTAGCTTCCAACGGAATATGAAAATGTAATAGGCCATGTGTGCTCATCTGGAGTAATCCCATGAACTATTCCCAGCAGATAGGATATTATAAGTGCAGAGAGAAGGTCAACGTTTGTTGGGTTCCACAAGTTGATCGTGACCATTTCATTCACCCGTAAATTATTGGTTTTCCGTGTGGGCAAGTCTTTGGAGTGCCAACGAACGTCGAGAGTTTCATTGCGGAATCAGAATCTACCATGTAATCAAACGCGCTGACTTCCCTGCATGCTTCTTCAAGGTCGATGCCACTGTCTACGAAAAGAGTTTCAAGTATCCTATGGCAATTAATAATGAAATTATAGCTTTCCTTTCCGGCATTTGTAAGGACAACCATCCCCCTCTCCCTGTTAATAAGGCCCTTTGACTCAAGCCGTTTCAGAATCTCGATAACGGTTGGAGGCTTAAGTTGCATAATTGTGGCAATTTTTGAAAGACGGACAGGAAAGTCCGGAGAAGCGCTTTCATATATCGTGATCACGCAGTCCCTTTCCCTGCGGGTGATATTAAACTGTTCTTTCATGTTGTTAGTATAGCACTAACATACTTAAGTATATCTAATTAAATAAGAAAAATACTTCAGTTAACGATCGAAATAAAATTTCCTAAAGCCATTATAACTGTGCCCGGGAATATCAATGTGATCATCCATTTATATCTGTTTCCTGAGGATATGTTGCCAAGTGCCAAGCCCATTGCAACGAGCTCGAAATAGCCGGAAAGCATGGCAATAAACCAACAGGGGGCTCAATTACGCCCACTGAAAGTGGTAGCAGGGCACCGTTAAACCCAAAAAACCCTTCCATTATATATAGATAATTTAAAAAGGTACATATGCAATTTCACACGGTTAAAATGTGACCTTTTGCCAGTTCCTAAAAAAAATGGGTCATCGCCTTCCTGCAGGTAACCTTTTCATTTTTTTGCTTAGCCAGATGGTGTTGAAAGGCTTTATTGAAACATGTCTGGAATGAGTAATGTTCCATAAAACTGAATCTTCTATTTTCTCTTCTATTGTGTGTTCGGGAGGGAATCACTGAAACCAATGACCAACACAAAAGTGTGAAGAGCCAAAAAATTTTAAAATCCCAACATAAAATGAAATTTTAATTTGATAAGGCTTGCTTATAGGTATAAGTGGGCCCGATCGGATTTACCAACCTTTTTGAGAATATGAATTCAATCGAGAGATTAATGAAGTGCAAAGGTTTATACTCAATAATATATCTTATAATTATGAGATTTACCGTGATTATGGAGAAGGATGAAGATGGAATTTGTGTTGTAACTGTTCCAGCTTTACCTGGATGCATATCCGATGGTCACACAGTAGAAGAGACCATGGCAAACATAAAGGAAGCCATTCAGGGGTTCATAGAAGACATGAAGTCCGATGGAGATGCCATACCACCGGACATAAATATCATTGGAAACGCGGAAATGAATGCCAAAACTTCCTTCTATTTCTGGGAAAGATGCTATGAAAGCTCTTTTTAAGGTGGGATTCGTATTCAAGAGACAGATGGGAAGTCACATGATATTGAAACGTGAATCAGATGGAAAGAGAGTTTCAATCCCTAATCATGATCAACTGCCTAAAGGTACACTGAGAGCAATAATTTGACAATATGAACTTAGTGTAGAGGAATTCATCAAATTACTATAAATTGCAGCAATCATCTAATTTCAAGGAGCAATCTTGGATTTCTGAAATTCTTGAATTATGCTGGCATTTAATTCCATGGTTTTAAGTTCCTACTGTTTCTCTGTAGGACGTGCTGATCTTAAAAGAATCTCCATTAATCCAGGAAATCTTTCATTAAGATCTACCCAACGCAGTGATACAAAGTGGTATCTCCCCTCTATTCTTGTTTTAGTTATACCAGCTTCACG
This sequence comes from Thermoplasmata archaeon, assembly GCA_021817255.1. Classification (GTDB taxonomy): domain Archaea; phylum Thermoplasmatota; class Thermoplasmata; order Thermoplasmatales; family Thermoplasmataceae; genus Cuniculiplasma. The sequence goes on along the minus strand of JAKAVO010000008.1, from coordinate 34,152 downwards.
TAAAATTTTAAAATGATAAGCAAGAGTTGGTGATTTGCACAGTGATTTGAACTCGTAAGCTCCCTTTTCTGTTCCGTCCGAAAGATTCATAACTATCTGAAGCCGAATTGAGTCACTTAATGCGTAAAGAATCCCTTCTAGAGTAATAGATTCTTTTTCTGGAGATGGAAAATATCTCATACTTTTACATGTTCTTATTGATAACTATTATTTAAATACTACATTACTATATAGTTGTATAGTTATTAAACTATCGAGGTATTAAAATTGAAATCAGGTATTTTTTTACTAACCATTGGAACGGTCGCAATCGGGACCGACTTGTTTGTTATTGCTGGTATCTTGCCATATATAGCCGAAAGTTTTGGGGTAACTGTACAAACGGTTGGGTATTTAGTCACTGTTTTTGCAATTATATACGCTCTTTTCGGTCCGATTCTAGCTATAAAAACGACACATTGGCATAAACCTAAACTTTTGATCATGTCACTTGGCATTTTCATAATTGGTGAGGTATTATCAGCATTTGCAATTAATTTTTATATGCTGATAGTGGCAAGGGTGATTTCAGCGTTTGGTGCTTCCCTTTTTACGCCTGTAGCCTTTGCTTTGGCGGTGACTCTTGTACCAGAGGAAAAGAAAGGAAAGGGGCTCGCTCTAGTATCTGGGGGGTTAATTCTATCCATGGCAATTGCTGTTCCAATAGGTACATGGATAAGCTTTTTATTTGGATGGCGAGTTACATATTTATTTGTGGCAGCGATGGGAATTATTACGGATGTGGGTTTGGTTTTAACTTTTAAGGTTCGTTTTAGGAATAAGGCACAACGGGGCATTCAGCAACAGAAGATAAATGTGAAGGATAATGAGATAATTAAGGAGAACAATAATTTCCCACTGGTTATTCAGCGATCTTCTTCGTTGTTTCGTCCCTCATTTGTTGTTGCTGTTTCAGCATATGCTTTTTGGGGAATAGCTATTTTCACTATATTCCCCTTCATTTCTTTGATCCTAACAGGAAGCCTACACGTGCAACCAGTGGATGTTGGATATGTTTTAGCGTTAATTGGAACAGGATCATTTATTGGGGTCATGCTTGGAGGCCATGCAACCGATAGATGGGGGCACATGAAAACGGCTGAGATTTCTATTTCAGTAGCAACAATTGCCCTAATAATATCTTATCTCTTTCTGAGCAAATCCTCGCTCTTCTTTTTGCTTTCATATTTTATGTTTAGCTTGGCAATTCAAGGTTTCATGCCATCCCAATTGCGAAGAGTAGTTTATATTGCGTCGAAAAATTCCCATCAAATCGCTCTTTCTATTAACAACTCATTTTTGTACATAGGCATAGCTTTGGGGGCAGTTGTGGGGGGAAGCCTAATCCATTACTTTTCCCTATCGGTGTTGCCATTAGCTTCTGGATTTAGCGTAATAATTGCATTGGGACTTTCACTTTTCTCTATGAAATTAGAAGGGCGAGGTCAATCGATCTCTTATGAGATCAGCTAGGTGTGATAAATGAACACATTTTTAACTTGAAATGATGGCTTTAATCCCTGAAAATCAGACAGAATTAATCTTGATGTTTAACGATATTTTCTTTTCTCATATGCAAACTCTTAACAAGCAGAAATTCGCATACTTCCTTAATCAGTCCCTAGAAAAAATGATTTACTTATATTTCTAAATGGGCCCGACCGGATTCGAACCGGTGACCTCCTCCGTGTCAGGGAGACATCATACCGCTAGACTACGAGCCCTCTTCTGTGAATATGATCATGGATATTTAGTTTTTTTATCTAAACCGCGTGCCTGATTTATAACTCTATAAATGAATATCACAATTTTATATTGATTCGGGATATGCAACGATGGGTGGTATCATAATTTGCCATGGAGGAGTTGGAGCGAAGGGCAGGGCACTTGATGACATGAACAGCGTTGCTTCTTTGAGCAGAGATGACGATCCTTTAAAAACGGCTGTGAATGCAGTTGTAAATATGGAAAACGATCCAAGATACAATGCCGGGACAGGATCTGTGATAAGAATAGATGGTTCCATTCAGATGGATGCTGCTGTTGCTGTTCCAGGCGAATTTGGAGCAGTTATTAGCATAGAGAGGGTAAAAAACCCTGTGCTTGTCGCACAGGATGTAATGCAAAAAACTCCACACATAGCTTTATCAGGCCCTGGTGCCGTAGAATTTGCAAGAAGATTGGGCTATGGAGAATACGATCCAGTAACGGAGAAAGCAAGAGTGGCTTACAGAAAAATGATAGAAGCAATAAAAGATTCAACCAATATGGATGAGAGATACCAGGCAATTAAGAAACTTATAAGTGATGGCATTGTGGAAGAACCCCATGATACTGTAGGTGCAGTGGCGTATATCAACGGAAAGTTCGCAGCAGCAGTTTCCACCGGTGGAGCTTCCCCCATGATGCCCGGAAGGGTGGGTGATGTGCCGCTGATTGGAGCTGGAATATATTGCGGGCTGAAAGGGGCAGTTGTTGCAACGGGCCATGGTGAGGAGATTGCAAAGAAACTTTTGTGCTACAGGATATATGAAAGAATAACAGAAGAGCCGCTCAACAGAATACTGATGGAAGAAATAGAAAACATGGGAGAAAAGTTAGCCGGTGTGATAGCAATTTCCAGAAAGGAATACGGTTTCTTTTCAAACGGATCTATGGCAGTTGACACCCACGAGTTCTGAAAATATGTTCATCCAACGTATTCCAGTCAAGATTTTAAATAGATATACAATTTTTTATGAAAATTTATATTGAAAGAATACATGAATAGCAGTCTGTGAGTATGGAGTTTGACAAATTTAAGTTTATGCAATTTCCACGGGATATCTACGTGGGACACGGTGTTCTGCAAAGAATTAGCGAAGTAACAGAGAAAAATCTTAGAAATGGAAGAGTTTGCATTGTTACTGGTGAAAATACAATTAAGGTTGCAGGCAAGGAAATTTCAGATATGTTGTCAGACAGTTCCATTGATAACCAGATAATAATAACTGGAAGCGCAGATGAAGCCAATCTCAATAAAGTTACGGAACTAGCCAGGGAATATAAGGCAGGCATGATCATAGGCGTTGGGGGAGGGAGCAAGATAGATCTGGCCAAGAAGACCGCGTACTATCTTGGGGCACCGCTCATAAGCGTCCCAACAACACCGAGCCACGATGGAATAGCATCTCCCAGAGCTTCCATAAAGAGAAATGGCTGGTCTGTATCAGAGGAAGGCGTAATGCCGGTCTCAATTATCGCTGATACTTCAGTAATGATAAAAGTTCCATTCAGGTACCTTTCTGCAGGTGCTGCAGATGTAATTTCAAACGAGACTGCGATAATGGACTGGAAGCTGGCTAACAGGATAAAAGGGGAAGATTACAGCAGCAGCGCAGCTGCCATAGCAGAATACGCTGCAAGAGAACTCATGGAAAAATCTCATTTAATAATGCCCGGTGTTGAAGAATCTGTCTGGCTGGTTACCAAGCAGATTCTTGCATCAGGCACCTCAATGGCAATTGCGGCGTCATCAAGGCCTGCCAGTGGAGGCGAGCATTTGATTGCTCATGCACTGGATATGATGGCACCTGGAAAAGCCATACATGGAGAAGAGGTTGCAATAGGGTCAATAATTACAATGTTTCTGCACGGCGGGGATTGGAGAAACCTGTCTAAAATATACAGGGACATAGGAATAAAGACAAGAGCAAGTGATTACGGAATAAGTGATACCATAATGGTTCAGGCCGTCAGAACTGCTCACAGAATAAGGCCTGAGAGATTTACGATCCTGGGTGAAATGGACCTGAGTTACAATGCTGCTGAAAATGCCCTCAAATTAACTGGTATAATTTGAAGAAAAAGAGGGAAAATAAATGGTGGCAAAAATATCCTTAATAGGGTTGGATCAGGCAGAAGCTGGGCATGTTTTTAGGTTTGTCCAGCCTTTGCAGACCTGTTCCGAGTGTAAAATAAAAAATGTATGTTTTAATCTGGAGCACGGAAAAAGGTATAAGATAAAAGAAGTCAGGAAACAGCAGCATCCATGTATGGTTTTCAATCATGAAAAAGTTGCTACTGTAGAAGTTGAGGAGATGGAGGAAGAACTGATTGTAGAATATGGAAACAAGATTCAGGAAGGATCATCGCTCACTCTCAGGAGCAGAAAATGTGACTATGTAACATGTGAATTTATAGAAAAATGCAACCTGACGTATTTTGGCGATGAGGTAAAATTCAACATAAAGAAAATAGCCCATAAGGTGGATTGCCCAAAAGGATACAATATGAAGATGATTGAAGGCAAACTCGTTAATGGCAAGAATTAGGATAAACCATGTCAACAATTAAAATAGGCATTGCCGGAAGGCCAAATGCCGGAAAATCCACACTTTTTTCTGCCATAACAGGCACAATGGTTGCTATAGGCAATTATGCTTTCACAACCACGCAGCCAAATGATGGAATAGGATTTATGAATTCTATCTGCCCACACAATGAACTTGGGAAAATTTGCAATCCCAGGAGGGGCAGATGTGAAAATGGGACAAGGTTCATCCCAGTGGAAATAATAGATGTTCCAGGGTTAATTGAGGGCTCCAGTGAGGGAAAGGGCATGGGGAATATGTTTATGGACGCTTTAAGAGATACAACGGCCATAATCAATCTTCTGGATCCAGTTAGCGAAGATAAGAAAATTCTCAGCCCTGAAGAACTGGTTAAAGATGCGGAGGCAACTGAAAGGGAGATTATTAACTGGTTCACCTCAAGATTTTCCAGCGACTGGGATAAATTTTCCAGAAAATTATCCCAATCCCATATTACGCTTGAGGAAGCGCTCCTCCAGAAAGCAGCTTTTTTTAACCTAAAGCAGAAAGACATTAGGGAAATAATCCTGAAGCACCATTTCACAGAGGATATAACAAAATGGGCTGATGAAGAAAAAAGAGAATTTTCTGCAATTGTGATGAGTGAGATAAGGCCAACCATAAGAGTTCTAAATAAAGGGGATCTTATTGAAAACAGGGATAACTATGTTGAGCAGGGTTTTACAATAATTTCTTCAGATTATGAGCTATCCATTGAGCGTGCATTTAATGCTGGGTTGATTGAGGGCATTAGATCCCTGAAAGCCACGGAAAAAGCAAACCCAAAGCAAAAAGAAGCTATACTGAGAATGGAAGCGGATTATAAATCAGGATCAATGCTTAGAATATTCGACGTTCTCACCAATATCATCAAGAAAAACATGAATAAGATTGTTGTATATCCGGTATATGACGAAACAAAATGGTGTGATAAAGATGGCAATATTCTCCCAGATGCCTTAATAATGGCCAACGGCCAGAATGCAGAAGATCTTGCATTCGAGGTTCATACCGACATTGGGGAGGGATTTATCCGGGCAATAAACGGAAGAACAAAGATGATTCTTGGAAGGAATTATGAACTGAAAGACTCAGATGTAGTCAGAATAATTGCGAAGGCGAAGTAGACGCAATTTTGTTCCATGGCTGAAATAAAACTTAATAGCTTTTTGTAAATGTCAAATAGAGAAATTATGAGAAGAAGGAAGGAAACAGAAATCAATTCATCGTCTCTCCGGTATTCTGATAATTATCAAACTCACTCTGCATTTGACAATCTGGAATCAATGGATGACGGTTCCAGCCGCCTCAAGAATAAACGAGAGAGTTTGGATCTTGGAGAAATTCTTCCAGGTGAAAGGATTCTGGGGGAATCCAGGCCATCCGATAAGCTACTCAGGGAATATTTTAAGAAAAAATTTCTAGCTCAGATTTTCCCCTTGTCCTTCTCAGTTATTGTTGGCGTATTTGAGTTTTTATCCCAGAGCCAGAACTTCGGCTTCAATACGTACACCTTTTTTTCTTCTGTGGCAGGAGTTATGGTGATATTACTTCTTACTGGCATAATGGCACCATTAGAATTGAAAAGATATCAATCGACAATTTATGTTATTACAAGTTCACGCGCAGCAAAAATAATTAAAAAAAAGATAAGGATGTCAATACCAATAGAAGATATTGAAAATGCAGTGCTAATTATGGGATTTAACAGAACTGCAAAAGACTATACTATTTTCTTCCCTCCAGTTGGATACATGGACCTTCAAGAGGTAAACCTGAATATACCTATGACGTTTGAAAACGTATGGAGGTTAAAGAAATATGAGAAAACAGCCATTCCTGAATCAGAAAACAAATCTTCCAGGAAAAACTTGTTAGAAGGAAGCAAGTATGGCCATTCCAGAAATCTAAAAAAGATGAGAAAAGAGACTAATAAAGTGAGAAAAGAAGTAGGAAAACGCTCTTTTCAGTTTCTATCACCACAGGATGCAGTTAATCTTGCCAGTTCATACTGGAATTATAAAAAATCATGGAAATAAGAAGGCTTTCATCATTAACTGCTCTTATTTCACCCGATCATTCATGAGTTCATAAATAAATTCGTCCGCATACCCATATCCAGGAACAAAGTGGTTTTCTTTCATTACCCCGCATCTTGTGAATCCATTTTTCTCCAAAACCCTCTGGGATGCCACATTAGGTTTGTAAACACAGGTATGAAGTTTTCTCAAATTCATTGTTTCAAAGGCAAACTTTATAATCATTCCAAGTGCACTGGTTCCATACCCTTTCCCCCAGTGATCCTTTGAAATGTAGTAACCTACATGCCCCCTGTTATTCTCTTCAATCGGATTGATGCCAATTACCCCGACAACTTCTTTTGTGCCATTTTCCAGAATGGCAAAGTTAACACTACGGTTGAACACGTTGGCTGTGTTATCAATCCATTCATATTCATCAACAAGGGAATAAATTCTGGATGGTGATGAAAGAAACACGTGAACTTCAGGGTCATTAATAATTCTGTAAAGCGCAGGAGCATCCTCTCTGGCAAGTATGGACAGCGATACAGAATCTCCCTTGCAAATTATGGCTCTTTCCATTAAGTGATATTCCTTGTAAGTAATTAAAGACTAATATCGCTTTATTTTTATAAAGCTGTCATCATGATCATAAAATATAAGAAGTTCATATCTTATTATAAAATGGATTATGTTGTTGTCTCTCACCATTTGTTGCCATCTAACCTGTTAGGTTATTCATCTTTTACAGTAAATCTCATTTTATTGCTAATCGGCATCGGCCTTACGTTTAGGGGCGAAAAATCTTGGAAACTCATAATGCTGGCTCTTGGTGCTTATGGGGGCTTTGTTATAACAGCATATATACTGGTAAGATTTCATTTCACCGGGCTTCCAACAATTCTGGTATTTGCAATAGGGGCAGTAATAGGGGCTGTTGCTTTTAAATTTCTTGCAGAGATTGCAATATGCGCATCCATTGGGTTTGCGGTTTTCATAGGCCTGGAATATGTATCCGGTGCCGGAATAGTTGTAGCAGGAATTGCGGCACTCATTGCATTCGTCATAACGTTTTATAGATTCAACAAGGTTGTAATCTATGTTGCAGCTTTTGCAGGGGCACTTTCAATATGGATTTCCCTGTATGGAATCGGATTGCCGGATTTGAGTGCCCAGGTTTTTGCCGCAGCAGCGATGATATCTGGAATCGTGTTGCAGAAATATGAGGCGGATCAGGACAAAATAAATAGAAAAAGAATCAGGTCTGATTACTGACATGATCATTTAACATGCTTATGAATTTTTGAGCATCCTCGATGCATCCATAATCTGCATATTTGAAAATGGGGGCTTCCGGATCATTGTTTATGGCAAGAATGCTCTTCGCATACCTTAAGCCAACAATGTGGTAATCCATTCCTGCTACACCAAGCGCAATATACAGTGCTGGAGAGATTGACATTCCCGTCAGGCCAATCTGTTGCTGCCTTGGCAACATCCTCATATCAACAACAGGCCTGCTCCCTCCGACTGCTACTCCTAGTTTCTGCCCCAGATCAACAATTTGATCAACTGCCTGTTTTCCCTTTACTCCCCTGCCTATGCCAATAACAATATTTGATGACTGAAGTGGAATATATTTAGACTCAATCATTTTCTCCTCAAGAATCTTATACCTTCCAGAATCTTCCAATTTTATTTCCTGAACCTTAAGGTGGGAAAGTGAAATTTTTTTAATAAAAATGCCTGGCCTGACAGTGGCAATCTCTGGTTTTGTCTTTGAGGTTATTCGTGCCACAACACCACCACCAAAGGCCGGTTTATATTGAATCAGATTTCCATTCTCGACTTTCAGGTTTACACAATCTGCAGTAAGCCCAAGATCCAAAGTGGCTGAAACAATGCCTGCAACATCCTTTCCCAGAGAGTTTGAAGGGATGATTACAAACATAGGCTTTTCATTTTTAATATATTCCCCAATGAAACTTGAAATCGAGTAAATATCTTCAGATTTAAAGTGAAGGTATTTGCTGGCTGCAATGCCTTTAAGATCGGCAGGTTCGACATTTCCTATCATTACAGGTTCTGCCTTTACTTCCGAAGAAAGATCATTGAGTTTTGATGCAATCTGCATTGCCGAATCCGGATCATCAAGGGCAACTCCCAAAACAGTACCATTTGAAAAATCTTTATTCAATTCAGTGTTTTCAGGTTTCTTCCTGGTCTCACCATCATTCAACTTACGTTTAAGCAGCTCAAATGCTTCCTCAATCGAGACCATTTTAACTTTTCTTTCGTTATGAAGATATTCAGTTCCGGAGACAACAGTGAGCGACGCGTCATTTCCATTAATGTCAAGATTCATGTTTTCTGAGTTCATTATCTGAATCATATCCTTCTTTGATGGCGTCCCATCAGGAACTTTTCTTGCCCTGTTAATTTTTTCGCTTACAGATGCAAGCAGAGGGAAAGAAGTTGAAATTATTCTGGTGCCTTTTTCATAATCCTGCTCAAGCATTATCTCTTTTCCATTTATGTCAATTTTACTGACACCAGACACAAAATTCATTCCAGCCATATATGATGTCTGCGGAGGCACCTGGGAAGTTTCACCATCAAGTGAATACCTGCCTGCAAGCACAAGATCTGGTGACTTCATTTTTATAAAGTGGGAGAGTATTTTTGATGTAGCCCATGTATCCGCACCTCCAAATTTTCTGTCCGTTATGAGAAAAGCTTCATCCACTCCCATCTGAAGGCATTCGTCAAGGATATCAGCCGCCTGTGGAGGCCCCATTGACGCAACCATAACATTTGCACCGGTTTTCTCTTTAATTCGCAGAGCCTCTTCCACTGCCCTTTTATCAAAGGAATTAATATTCAGGGGCACACCCTCCCTAATAATTCTCCCAGTTTCGGGGTTAAAAGTTATTTTCCTTACATCCGGAACCTGCTTTGCAAGAACCAGAATGTTCATTGCAACTCTACCATTATATCCCCATTTTCAACTTTTGTTTTGAAGGATTTCAGGGGAGAAATATCTCCAGAACCCTCAGGCGGGCTGACCACTTCTCCATTCTTTGGGTTAAATGTGGCAAAATGGTTAGGGCAGATCAGTTCGTGATTATCCATAAAGCCTTCAGAGAGATCATATTCTTCGTGAGTGCATAGATGTGATGTTGCGTAATAGTTTTCTCCATCTTTTATTATGAGAACTTCATTTCCATCCACATTTACCTTAGCAAGGTCACCATCTTTCATGTTTCCGTCTTTTGCAACTTTATACCATGTCATAGGGTTCTATTTATTTTAACTATAAATTTCTATTGTGATTTAACTTGTAAATTACATATTTTGCCAGATGGATTGCGTTGGATAAATTGAAAGTTGTTTATATTGGCAGATCCTGTAACATAAAGGCCAACGGAAGAAAACAGAGCACTGTGAAGAAAAATGTAATAAATCCGGTTGTTTGAATCATGGGTAATTAATTATCTGCATTAAGAAATCAATTAGCAAGATTCAATATATCTTGGCCATGTGATGCAATAAGGCTTTCCACCTTGTTGGAAATAATCACATTATTTATAATGTCAAAGCAGGCTTTTGAATAAACTTTATCCGGGGTTTTCGTAAAAGATTCTTCACCAGAAAGGATCTTTCCATCCTGGCTTCCAGAAGCAATATCTCCGACAATTATTTCGTTGTTCTGGGTTAACAGCGCCATCTCATCCAATAAAAGGGATCCGTCTTTGCCGCTAAAAGACAATCGCAAAGGCTTCAGATTCGCCGGGATAGAAGTGTTTTCGTCATAATATTTAAACTTCGAAATATCTTTGCATTCAAGCATTTTCTCCGGGTTCAGGTATCTTGCAGGTTTCTGCCTTGGCATAAACAAATCGACACCCAGTTTCTGTGAAAGGTATTTAGCACCTCTGGTATGATCTGCTGTCGTAAGGATAACAAGAGCCGGATCCCCAACATTTTCTATATCTTCAATGAGCTGGGGGACGAAAGGCGGATCTACAATAACAACCCGACCATCGGCAATTAATAGGTGCCCCACCATTATCCAGTCAAATTCCGGATCAGGTGTTTCCCATCTCATAATTCCCTGTTTTACCGGAATTAACACTGTTAACCATATATAGCGGATAATATTAATTTATGCAATTCAAACTTCACAAGCACTGCCATGGGCATTGCCATCTTAGGATATCCGAAATCTGGTCGAGGGTTAAATACGCAAAAGGAACAGGGCTGCCCGCAGAATTTAAAGAAACGGGTTGACCAAGGGCAATCCTGCATAGAAAATTCTGCTTGTGGAGTTACTGGAAGCAATAAATATTTATTGAAGATCAAAGCTTATGAAAATGATTAATAAAGATAATAAAATAGTGATCTGTGAGTGTATCAGCAAGGGGTAAGCCATCCAGGGTAAGGGTCCTGGAAACTGTAAAAAAGCTTGAATCTCCAACGCTTTCACAACTCAGCACTGAAATGAAAATGTCCAAGACGGCGATTCTAAAGCAGGTAAGTTTGCTTGAAAAGGATGGGGCAATTTCCAGAACATATGTCCAGACAGGAAAGGGGAGGCCGGTTTGTAAGATAAACGTAACTACAGACTCATACGAGCAACTTCAGGACACTTATAGAAGCATTGCAGAAGACGCCCTTTCATATATAGAGAAAAATTTCGGCTGTGACATGATTAAAGAAGTTTTGGCAACAAGAAATGAAAAACTCCTGGAACAATACAGAATAGAATTGATCAATAGAGACTGGGAAAGCATGCTCGGCAAATTTGAGGAAATGAGGAATAAGGAAGGTTACCTCGCTGAGGTTTCAGAAAGGGAAGATGGCACAATTGAAATATCTGAGTTTAACTGCCCGTTGATGAGAATAGCCGAAAAATACAGGGAAGCGTGTTCCTTTGAAAAGAATTTTCTAAGTGAAATTTTTGGGATGGACATAATATACATGAATACAGTTTTAGAAAATTCCAAGGCATGCAAGTTCGTATTAAGTGAAAAACAGTAAGCAATCATATAAATTCTTTGATAAAATACCAACCCATGGATTCAGAAGAAAGGCTAAAAATTCTGGAGGCGGGAAAACTTGGCAAGAAAGCCCTTGAAGTTGCCTCATCATTGATAGAACCAGGGGCATTGTTTCTCGATGTTGCTGAAAAAACAGAAAATTTTATCCGCGAAAATGGTGGCAAACCATCTTTTCCACTTAATTTATCAATAAATAACGAAGCGGCCCATTACACACCATCGCCCAATGACAAGAAAACCTTTAAAACCGGGGACTTGGTCAAGGTAGATATAGGCGCACAGGTGGATGGATACATATCGGACAATGCAACAACTGTGGAGGTTGGTGGAAAGGGTGAGTACAGCAGCCTTATAGATTGTACAAGGGAAGCTCTTAACGCTGCACTCAAGGTATTGCGGCCTAATATAGAGATATACAAAATAGGCCAGGCGATAGGGGCTAAGATAGAATCATTCGGCTTCAGGCCTGTAAAAAACCTCGGGGGGCATGGGATCAAACGAAACGATCTTCATTCAACTATTTTCATACCAAACTATGATGATGGAAATGGAAGAAGGATCGAGAATGGACAGCTTATAGCCATTGAACCATTTGCATCCACTGGCATAGGCCTTATTCATAATGGAATGGGAGGCAATATCTATATATTCAGCGGAACAAAACCGGACCCAAGGGATCCTGTTATACAGAATTTCAGCACTTTGCCATTTGCAGAGCGATGGCTGGAGAAGGTTAAGCCGGACTATAAAGAATATTTGAAGAAAAACTTATACATGAAACAGATAAGCCACTTTGCAGTGTTAAAGGAACATAAGGGGGCAATGATTTCCCAGGCAGAACACACAATCCTTTTTGATGGCGATCAGGTTATTGTCACAACCCAGTAATAATTGGTTTATAACATTCAGAAGAAGTTGGTCAATCACTGTTTAAATTTTTAGCTATTTCGTTCATTGCGTCTTTGAGCATGTCTTCCTTGGTTCCATTGCCGCCTATAATTGCTCCGGGGCTGAAAAAAATTCCCCTCTTTATAGCTTCCATATAAACATCATAAACATCCTGGAGATACCCATTCTCCTCGAACATTTCGAGCTCCCTCTTCTCGCCTGTTCCCTGCCTGAATGCTTTTCCGTCATAATTGATAAAGATTGTAAGATCTGGTTTTAGGTGGCTTATGGATAAAACGTTCTCAATCCAGGGGTAGAAATTTTCCACATTTTCGAACAACTCCATCAGGAAAACACCCTGATAAGCAAGGGAAGAAAGTGAATATCGGTCACAAAGGACAAAATCGTACTCTTCCAGATTCTTCTTTATCATCTTGTTATGCTCAATCCTGTCCCTTATGAACATTGCAAGGAGAATGAAATAATCATCCTTTTTTAATTTTGATATAATATTAAGGCCGTAATCAATGAAAGACGTGGGCTCATGGGTCAGATGAACACTTTTTCCACTATTCCGGAGATTCAGGCCGATGTTTTTCGCAAGAGTGCTTTTCCCTGATCTGTCTATGCCTTCAATTACAATAAATTTACCCATGAAATATACCTTTCCTTTAAGATATGTTAATATTTATGCATTCCTATATTCTTCATAGCCTGCCTTTAATTAAGGTGGGTAAAGGTTAATTACATTTCTTCCCATGCTAAAAGCATGTCTAACCGCGGTTTCAATACAAGGGCAGTGGGTTCTGGAGAAATAAAGGATAAAAAATATGGAAATGTGGTAACTCCAATATTTCAGAATGCAACATTTATCTACCCAAATTATAATGATAAAATTGCTAAAGACCCAAAAACGGGCAAGCCCTACATATATTCCAGATCCGGCAATCCAACACTGACAGCTCTTGAAGAGAAATATGCTTCATTGGAAGGAACAGAAAATGCAATTTCATTTTCAACCGGAATGGCTGCAATAACTTCCCTAATGATGTCAATGGTTGGAAAGAAGAAGGAAGTGCTGTCAATTTTAGATCTATACGGCCAGACACTTAGTTTTTTCAAGAATAAATTTCCGAAATATGGCATAGGCGTAGACATTGTGTCCATAGATAAGCTAAATTCTATTGATTTTGATTTGAAGAAATATGATGTGATATATGCGGAAAGCATCACCAATCCCTCAATGAAAGTTCTGGATTTGAAAACAATTGGTGAACTGTGCAATAAGAACGGCATCACCCTTGTTGTTGATGCAACATTCTGTTCTCCTTATAATCAGAATCCGGTATCTCTTGGTGCGGATTATGTTGTACACAGCGGTACGAAATATCTTAACGGCCATTCGGACACAATGTCAGGCTTTGTGGGTTCAAACAGGGATCTTTCGGACGTCTTTGACATAAGAATGAATCTTGGTGGAACAATGGACGCATTTCAGGCCTACTTGATTCAAAGAGGAATGAAAACACTTGGCCTTAGAATGAAGCAACATAATGAAAGTGCCATACAAATAGCTGAATTTCTAATGGAAAATCCACATGTGATATCCGTGAACTACCCGGGGTTGAGCGGAGATAAGTATCATTCAATTGCAGAAAAGAACATGAGAGGCTTTGGAGGAATGCTTTCTTTCAGGGTTAAAGGCGGACTGAGCGGAGCAAGGAAATTTATGAAGGGGCTGGAAAGCATTTCAGCTGCACCAAGCCTTGGAGGCGTTGAATCTCTTGCGACTCTGCCAATCGATACATCCCATTCATCAGTAAGCAAGGAAGACAGGAAAATTATGGAAGTTACAGACGACATGGTAAGGTTGTCTGTTGGAATTGAAGACGCGGAAGACATAAAGGAAGAACTTGGAAAGGCACTGAGCCAACTAAGTTAATCCAATCCATTCAACAAAAATGGATGCATTGGTGAGCCTGAAACAAAGTGCAAGTGATATTATAGCTCAATGTTGAATAAACGCCTTAAACTATTTCCTTATGGTTAGATTAGTCATTTTTATACATGAATTCTTTTAGCTTACAACATTCATTACCCTTCTAAACCGTTAAATAAGGTTTGGGAATGCCTGATAATGGAGCGAGGAGGTATTAACTGGGATCTGAAATCAACATTTATATTAATGAAGTACCAGATGCTTTTCTATCTAAAAACAAGAAGATTTCTTACAATGTTGATATTGATTATATTAATAGTAGCTTTAACAGTTGGAATAGATCTTCACGTAGGTGTAAGCAATATAAAAGCTGAATATCTGACATCAGCTTCTTACCTGTCCGCCGGGCTTTCATTTGTGCCCATAAGCATTGCCATATTGGCTGGTTTCTATGGAGGAGACGCTACCAGCATAGAAACAGGAACTAACTCAGGATATTTTATAATGGTCCAGCCTATCAGAAAATCATCCATTCTCCTGGGACGGTATCTTGGGGCGTTTATTCTTGCCGCAGGAACACTTTTGATTGAATTTGTAGCATTAGGTGGTATGAGCCAGTACATATTTGGAAATATTAATTCAAATTTCCTTCTGTCACTCGGTGAATCACTTTTTATACTGATGGCATTCCTTGCACTTGCATTTCTGTTCAGCTCTATTTTCAAGAACCCACTTATAGGCATTTTATTTTCAATTTTAGCCTTCATCTTAATAATGCCAATAATAGATGAGGTCATTTCAATAGAAAATATAGAGCCATGGTTCAATCTCTATTATGCCACAAACATAATTCCGGCAGTCTTTGGGCCAATAACACACGTAACAACCCTAAAACGGGGCCCATTTACATCCAAAGCATTTACTCCATATGTCTGGGAAGCCAACTATATCACACTTATCTACTTTGTATTATCACTGGGCTTAAGTTACATGATATTCAGAAGAAAGGAGGTGAAACCGCAGTGATGAATTCAAAATCTGTCAAGGTAGTCAACCTTACAAAAAAATACCGGAACTTCAAAGCTGTTGACAATATAAGCTTTGAATTGGAAGGTGATGGGGCGATCGCATATCTTGGCCAAAATGGTGCGGGAAAGACTACGACTTTTAAGATGATGACCGGACTCATCAACCCAACCGACGGCAAAGTATTCATCGAAGGAATTGACGTGAAAAAGGAGAGAACAAGGGCTTTAATGAGAATTGGGGCACTTATTGAGACACCGGAGCCATATGCTGCATTAACTGTAAGGGAAGCAGTAGGATTGGCTGGCGAACTCAAAGGCATAAAGAAAAAAGACGTATTGAACCACCTGGAAACGTTCGGAAGCCGTGTTAAAATTCCCGATCTGGACAGAAAAGTTGGAACCCTGTCCCGTGGACAGAGGGCCAGAGTGATATTTGTTGCAGCTTTTCTGGGAAATCCTGATATTATATTCCTTGATGAGCCAACCAACGGCATGGATCCTGCCGAAAGGAAGATCATAAGAGAAGTCATCCTGGAGTGGAAAAAGGATCATATGATTGTGATGAGTTCCCATCTGCTTCAGGAAGTTACTGATACGTGTGAAGATGTTTTGTTCATTAACAATGGAAAGTTGTTGTTGAAGGATACAACCAGAAACATAGAATCAAAGTTTAACTCGAAGAGCCTAAAGGTTGATTTCCTAACCTCTGTAAATCCGGATGAATTGAAAGAGAAACTGGGTGGTTTTGCAAGCAGTGTTGAGCCTCAATCCGAAAAATCCGTAATAATATACTTTAATGGAGAGTTGGAAGCAAGGGCAAAAATTCTCAAGCTGGTCCAAACCGCAGGGGATGTGATTAGCTTTGCAGAATACGGATCATCCCTGGAAGAAGCATTTGTAAATTTGATAGAGGAAAAGGATCAAACAGAGTAAAATTCCCATCAATATTTTAATTCAAGAATTCCGGTAATATTTATTGCCGGCCAGATAAAAAATGGTTTATGTCCAAAATTATTGGAACTTGTATTCAGGTTTTCTTTTCTGCACAAAGGCAGATATGCCCTCCATGAAATCCTTTGTGCCATAGATAGTTCCCATAGCAATAGATTCCATTTCCAGCCCAACGTCTGCGGGCACTTCGGAGCCTTTGTATATTAGTTTCTTGGAAAGGGCAGCCGCTATAGGTGAAACTTTTTCACTGAGCTCCGTTGCGAATTCCATGGTTCTTTCCTGAAGTTCATTCTTGCTGTATATTCTGGACACTATGCCATATTCCTTTGCAAGATCTCCAGTGAACCTCTCTCCTGTCAATATTAAATAGGACGCTCTTGACATGCCAATCAGTTTCGCCAGTTTCTGGCTTCCGCTCCACCCTGGAAGCAATCCTATGGTGGTCTCAGGAAAACCAATAACGCACTCACTGTGGGATACTCTGATATCACAGTTCAGGGAAAGTTCGAATCCTCCCCCAAGCACATAGCCCTTCATTTCAGCAATCACAATTTTTGGAATCTCCGAGAGTTTTCTAAATATCCTCTCTCCCTTCCTTGAATACTCTATGAATTCCATGGAGTCCGGTATGAACTGTGTGAGTTCAGCACCTGCAGAAAACAAATTTCCGTTTCCTGAAATAACTACAACGAAGACTTCCCTATCATTCCACAACTGGTCAATAACATTGTTCAATTGATCAAGGACCTTCATGTTAAGAAGATTATTCCTTCCGTTATTCAACTCTATTCTTGCGACCTTTCCTGTTCTTTTGACATTCAGGAGTTGTTCACCTTCAGCCGTAATTGCCTTTGCCTCAGTTTTTGCCTTCAATCTCCCATCCATTGCCTCTTTCATCCTGCCCTCATCAATGGATTTAGCCGGCTTGAAAACATCAGCTCCGTATTTCTCGTGGAGCTGGATTAACTTATCCTTCACTTCCTTGTTTGACAGGCCTTTTGCGACGGATACAGGCCCAAATGGCCTGTTCATTCCAAGGGAAAACCCTTTCTCAATATCTTCCGGGCTTGCAACGCCTTCCTCGATGAGTTTTGTCGCTTCGTTAATCTCAAGGCAGAAAACATCAAGAAGCTCCACCTTTGTTGATGGGCTTGCACTTGGAACCTGGGCTTTTCCTTCCTTCCATTTGTAAAAACCTTCCCCTGTCTTTATTCCCAGCCTTTTTTCACTTACCATCTTCTGTGGAATTGTTGTTTTTCCATAAGCGCTGGAAAGAGTTTTGTTATAATATTCCAGTGAGTGGAGCACTGTGTCTATTCCAACATAATCCATCAATTCGTAGGGGCCCATGGGCAGAGCCTGGCTCCTTGCAAATGAATCAATTGCCTCTGGGGAATCAACCTTATTCTCAAGCAACAGGATAAAATAAAGTGACTCCGGAGCGCTTATCCTGTTCACAACAAAACCAGCGGTATCCTTGCAAACCTTTATTGGCTCTTTCCCGATTTTCTTTGAGAAATTAAAAACCTCCTGAAAGTTTGATTCAGAAGACTTCTCCCCCTTTATGACCTCAACCAGTTTCATCATTGCAGGCGGGTTAAAAAAGTGCATTCCAACCAGCCTCTCTGGAGTTTTCAACTTGCTTGCAATCTCTGTGATCCTGATATTTGAAGTGTTTGTAGCGAGTATAGCATCTGGGTTTGCAAATTTTTCCACAGAATTAAAAACCTCTTCCTTCAATTCCGGTATTTCAGGCACAGCTTCAATGACAAGTTCCGAACCAGCAAGTGATTCTTCCATTTCCCTGTAAAATTTTATCCGCCCCATCACTTTGCTGAGATCGTCACTCTTCATCCTCCCAGCTTTCACAAGCCTTGCAAGGCTTTTTTCAATTCCAGATTTGCCCTTATCCAGAGCTTCTGGAAAACTGTCAAACAGGTTCACATTGATTCCAGCAGTAGCTATAACCTGAGCTATGCCGCTCCCCATCAAACCCGAGCCTATCACTGTAACCTGTTTAATTTCCACTGAAATCACTTCCTCAGTTTTTTGACAAGCCCTGTCATTTTTGTTGCACTCATAAGATCCCCTGAGATCTTTATCTTTCCTGTCATATAAGACATTACAGGATCTATAGTTCCATTGAAGAGATTCAGAAGAGTTTCCTCTTTTCCACTAATTGTTGCAGTGGGTGAATTATCTGTCCCTTCATTGAAAGTGACCTCTCCCTTGGAAACTTTCACAAAATACGCATCACCATCTATGGGTGCGAATTGGAAAGTCTTCTCCATAGATGCAACTTCCTTTTTTACATCCTCATCATTTCCATATTTTTCTAACATCTGCTTTAGAACATCGCCCGATGACATGGGTAATAATTATATGACATTTTATATGTTTATTGGTTTTATTTATATTATTTGACTATATAAAAAAAAGAATTATTGGACCTGTGCAGCAGAAAACAAAACCTGGTCAAGGAAAATTTCTTCAGGCTGGGCGCCTATAATCGGCTCATCAACATTGCTTATAGCCGTATGGGGCACGCTTGAAACCGCTGCGGCCTCAGCATCTTCCTCAAACTCATAGGACTCTACCATGTCTCCTGTAATATTTGGGTTGACCATTGCAAAGTTGTGTGCCATTCTCACAGCTGCAGGGCAGTAAGGGCATGTGGGTGTAATGAATACCCTAATGTTTACCGGCTTCTCAATGGTTTTCAGTTTCTCTATTGTGTTCTCCCTCAATTCTATCTTGCCATTGGAGAACGCTTCAATATCCTCGATTATTGACCTGAATTCATATCCTGAGGGTATGCCAAAGTATCTCACATTCTCGTGCTGGAATCTCTTTGAAAACAGTATAACCACAGGTGCCTTTTCTATTTTGAGCCTTTTAGATTCATCATCTCCAAGCTCATGTACTTCAACAACGACTTTGTCTGTTATCTCTGATATCTCCCTAATCAGCTGTTCAGTATCATTGCAGTACTGGCAGGATTTATCTTCATCTTTAAAAACTTTAACTGTAACCTCATCCTGCATTGAGGAGGAGAACTGCTCTTTCAGCTTAACCCTATATTCATCATTTATTAATTGCATGTTAAATGCATCGTGATAAATTATTAAAATCTATTCGTAAAAAGCTAAATGTAAACCGCTAAAATTTCACACAATTATCTTTAAGGAATGAACAACTCACAGCAATTTTAATTTCTATTCAATATTCTTCATCTGTGAAAATCTTCCTCCAGGTTGATTCAACTTTCCAAGGTTCCTGCAATCTGAACTTAAAAATTTTCCTGAATGAATCATAAAAACTTTTATGGCGGAAAATATTTCGATTCATTGGAGCTGCTGAAAATAAGAAAGATTACTGTTGGGCCATTGATGACTGACTGTTATATTCTTTCAAATAGAGGAAAATGTGTGATAGTGGATGCAGGGGGAAACCCGGACAAAATTATTGAAGAACTGGAAAAGTTCAATCTGGAACCAGTCTTCATAATGGCTACCCATGGGCATTTTGATCATTTCCTTTCGGCAAAGGATATTCAGAAAAGGTACGAAATTCCATTTTACATAAACGAACTGGATTTGCCAATGCTTTATAATGAGGAATATTCAGCCGATCATTTCATAAAAGGGCTGAAAGCAGAGATTCCTGGCAGAATAGCAACATTCAGGGAGGGATTTTCCTTTGTTGTTGGCGATCACAGGTTCAATGTAATAGAAACACCAGGGCACACACCGGGAAGTTCGTGTATAATAGGAAATGGCTTTATTCTTACGGGAGACACTTTATTCAAGATGTCAATAGGGAGAATGGACTATGGGGGAAACGAAGAAGACATGGTCAGGAGCCTTAAGAGGCTGTCGGAAATGAAGGAATCAACAAGGATATACCCGGGGCATGGAGATCCAAGCGATATCCGCTACGAACTCCTGAACAACTTCTATTTTCAAAATGTTGCAAATAAAAATAGCCTTTATTGAAAAACTTTATAAAAAAAATAAATTAAATGTTATAGGTTTTTACTGCCTTTTCTCGATTGGCACATATTCCAGATCAAGTTTTCCGATGTAATTGTCAAGTGGCCTGAATATCCTGTTATTTTCCCAGTATTCAAAAAGATGTGCTGTCCAGCCGGCCATTCTCGATGCTGCAAAAATTGGAGTGAAAAGGGTTGCTGGTATATCCATTGCAGTGTACAGAGGCCCCGAAAAGAAATCTATATTTGGCCATATTCCTTTTGTTTTGCTCAGCTTTTCTTCCATCAGCTTCTCGGCCCTTATTGCAATTTCAAGCAGTTTCTCTATCTGTGGGTCAGTGGTTGTCTTCATGAAAGATAAAAGGTATTTGTAAACTACCTTTGCCCTTGGATCATATGCTTTGTAAACTCTGTGGCCGAACCCCATAATCCTCTGTTTTCCTGCAAGGGCATCCTCAATGTAATTCTCAGTATTGCCAGGTTCCCCTATGGCTTTCATCATGTTTAGTGCAGCTTCATCAGCTCCACCGTGAAGCGGGCCTCTCAGGGTTGCAATGCCAGCCACAACTGCTGCATAGGCATCAGCCAGGGTTGAGCCTGTTACCAGTGTGGAAAATGTGGATGCATTGCTGCCGTGCTCTGCGTGCAAAATAAACATTAAGTCAATTAGTTTCGCTGATTCCTTGTTGGGCCTCTTCCCGGTAAGCATGAAAAGGAAGTTTGATGAATGTGAGAGAGACCTGTCCGGTCCAATGAAGTCCTTTCCCCTCATGGCTCTTCCTATCATTGCAACAATCGTTGGAAGCTTGGCTATGAGTTTGATTGCCCTTTCAAGGTTTGCTTCTTTGCTTTTGTCCGTGATGTCATCATCATATGTCGACAATGCAGACACGCATGTCCTTAGCAGATCATTAGGATGGGTTTTTCCTGCAAACAAACTGATAATTTTTTTAATATCCTGGGAAACCTCTCTTTCATCCTTTAGCCTAGCATCAAAAACATCAATCTCGTGCCTGTTTGGCAAATGCCCATATAGCAACAGGTATGCGACTTCTTCGTAATTAGATTTTTCCGCCAGAACTTCAATAGGATAGCCCCTGTACCATAATTTTCCTTTGGCGCCATCAATCTTGCATAATGTTGTATCCGCAATGAATACGCCTTCAAGCCCTTTGCTTATAGTAACTTTCTCATCAATCATGTTTCTATATTTCAAAAATATACTTATTTGTTTGTCTAACCTTAATACTTAAAATAGGGGGCTTATGTTTTGAGCAGCAAATGTTCCGCTTTAAACCCTTTGCCATTATTTGGCGTTAAATGGGGAAGTTTCGACTGTATGAAGCGAAAAGCAGCCCGAATCCATTCAAACTGGTTTTATTTCTCCTCCCTGAACAACAAACAATATCAACTCAATATCCTATGCGATGGAAAGCATTTTTCTTACGCTTTATTTAAAAAAAATGGGAATTGGGCAATATTATGGATTTACTTTTTCCAGATAGTTAGAAGTTCTTTGGTTGGGATAACATTAAACATTAATTCCATGTTCTGCAGGGACCTCTCATGTGCATCTCTGTTCCCTGAAGATACTGCATCCTTAACTACAACATTGTAAAATCCCCTGTTTGAACTGTCCCGGACACTGGATTCAACACCTATCTCCGTTGCAATTCCAGTAAAGATGAGTGTTTCAATGCCCGCATTTCGCATCATCAATTCAAAATTCGTTCCTATGAATATGCTTGCAGTGTTCTTGTTCAGAACTATATCATCTGCCTCCGCCTCAATTGAAAGTTCAAGCATGCTCTTGCCCATATCTTTTGGAAACCCACCCCTGGCGAGCCTGGGGGAAGATTCAAATTTTTCCGGCAGAGGTGTAATTTTTGTAAATATCACTGGAATCTTAAGTTCATGGGCTTTTTTAATCAATGCCCTGTTATTTTCCAGAAATTCTTCTTTGTTGAATATTCTGCCAACAAGCAAATTTTGCACGTCCCATACAACAAGCGCTGAGTGGCCTGGGTTAACGATGTCCTTTATTTCTTTATACACTTCTAATCTTGCCATAGTTTGG
Organism: Thermoplasmata archaeon; assembly: GCA_021817255.1. Lineage (GTDB taxonomy): Archaea > Thermoplasmatota > Thermoplasmata > Thermoplasmatales > Thermoplasmataceae > Cuniculiplasma. Next base: position 11,806 of record JAKAVO010000008.1, on the reverse strand, counting down.
AATGGAAGGATGATATTTGTTTTTTTACAAAATTCACTGAACAAAAATAGTTTATAAATGCACTATAAAAATACATCCTCTAAAAAGAGTATGCACAGCACAGTAAAGATTAATTGCCGATGATAATTGTGGTGAGCATGGGCATTGTATCAGAAGGGAAGTCTTACCCCCTCGGGTCAATCCTCACAGATGAAGGGGCAAATTTTGCAATATACTCCAAGGACGCCGAATCTATTGAACTTGCACTCTTTAAAGCTTCTGACCTGAAAAACCCAAACGAAATCATTCCCCTGAAGGAAGTTGATGCCCACGTCTGGCACTGTAATGTTTCCGGCATAAAGGAAGGGCAACTGTACGGGTATTATGCCAGTGGCCCATTCGATCCGCCAAAAGGGCTCAGGTTTAACAGAAACAAATTGCTCATAGATCCATACTCAAAGCTGCTTAATTCAAAAGTAAAGTGGAATAACAGCATATTCCCCTACGAAATGAACGATGGAGTTACCATCAACAATGAAGATGATACAGAATTTATCCCAAAATCCAGGGTGGTAAACGATGCATATGACTGGCAGAATGTAAAGAAGCCTGAAAAAAGGTGGAATGATACAATAATTTATGAAACACATGTAAAGGGCATAACTGCGCTAAGGGAAGACATTGACCAAAATATCAGGGGAACATATTCTGCACTTGGCTCTTCAAAAGTAATCAGTTACCTCAAGGACCTTGGAATTACTGCAGTGGAATTAATGCCAGTGCATCAGCACGTGGATGACAAAGTACTTGTGGACAGGGGGCTGTCAAATTACTGGGGCTACAATACAATAGCTTACTTTGCGCCTGATCTGAGATATTGTGCGATGCAGGACAATCAGGTAAAAGAATTCAAAGATATGGTGTTCAACCTGCATTCAAACGGCATTGAAGTTATACTTGATGTCGTCTATAACCACACTGCAGAAGGGAACCATATGGGGCCCTCCCTTTCATTCAGGGGGATTGACAACAGGACATATTACTTCCTTGAACCTGAAAATCCTGCAAATTATGTAGATTTTACCGGCACCGGGAACAGCCTCAATGTAAGCAATACCCAGGTGCTGCAAATGATCATGGACAGCCTGCGGTACTGGGCTATTGAAATGCAGATTGACGGATTCAGGTTTGATCTTGCGTCCACACTTGCAAGAAACCTGTACAGCATCAACATGTTATCGCCATTCATGAACATTATCCATCAGGATCCAGTACTTTCCGGAATGAAGCTGATTGCGGAACCCTGGGACATTGGGCCCGGGGGTTACCAGGTTGGAAACTTCCCACAAAAATGGAGCGAATGGAATGGAAAATACAGAGACTCCTTAAGAAAATTCTGGAGAGGAGACGATGAAATGGAGGGCGAGTTCGCGAAGAGGATTTCCGGCTCACCAGACCTCTATGATGACGTGGGGAAACGGCCACATTCAAGCATAAATTTTGTTACCTGCCACGATGGCTTCACACTTATGGACCTTGTATCCTACAACAGGAAGCACAATGAGGCAAATACATCCGGATTTGAAGGTGGAGTGGATGAAAACTGCAGCTTCAATCATGGTGTTGAGGGGATTACTGACGATCAGAAAATAATAGGATTAAGGTATAGAAGCATAAAAAATCTACTTCTCTCACTCTTTGTATCCCAGGGCACTCCAATGATCCTCGGTGGAGATGAAATTGGAAGAACACAGAAAGGGAACAACAATGCATATTGCCAGGATAATGAAATAAGCTGGTATGACTGGAATCTCGATCAGGATAAGGAAAACTTGTTCAAGTTTGTAAAGAAAGCAATATCACTAAGGCGATCTAACCCTGTGCTTGCAAGAAAAAACTTCTTCAGGGGAGATCTTGTGGACGGAACAGGAATGAAAGATGTTGTGTGGCTTGACAACAACCTCAGGGAAATGGAAGAGGAAGACTGGAAAAACGGTTCTATGAAATCCTTGATGGTCTGGATAAATGGAAAATACACGCAGGAAGTCGAATATTCTTACAGAAAAATTACTGGCGGAGATCTTCTGCTGCTTTTCAATGCATCAGAAAACGATGTCATGTTCAAACTTCCGAACGATACAAAAAAGTGGGAGCTTTATCTTGACACAAACATCCTTGAAATGGACAGCCTGCCAATCGATCTGGATACGCCACAATATCTGCTTAAAGCAAGAGGATCAGCAATATTGAGGCAACTGATCTAAATCTATTATTTTAATTATCCATGCCGATCAATTATGTCAAGAAACGCAAACAACGCCTGAATTATGCAATGATTCCTGTTCATTGATGTCTTCAAGCATATTGTTTCGCCTGTACCTGTTTTGTTTCATACGAAAAGAAAAAGCCTCATTGGGAATAGGAGTTTAACTCTTCTGCAAATAGCAAGCATGGCTTTCAAGCTGGTGGCTTTTTCTCCTTTACTTTCCTTTGAAACAAGCTAGGATGAATTCTCAAATTCAGTGTTCTGCATTGGAACTTTTGCAATTTTATCTGTTTACAATAACTTTGCTGAGAATTTGCATAGCCCACACTTATCATCATAACAGACGATGCCTTCCTTTCAGGTTCAGTTGAGATCATTCATTTCATTTCTTTTGGCTTTGGTATAGTATAATCCCCTCTTTCTCCACTGTAATAATTAAAATTTGCACCACATCTTGTGCAGGTATATCTTGTTACCCTGTAAGCATTAAAACTCCACTGCTTATTTTCTTTAATTCCTTCAGTATTGTGGCATATTGGGCATTTCATATTATAGCATGGCTACGTTGCTTAAATTTTTTTGCCCCCCTTTCAACCTGCATAATTTGCAGTGCATCTTCTGCATAAAACCGGGTGCAGTTACGGTTCTTGCGACTTTTTCCCGCAATGAATAAATATAAGCCCATAAATCGGTAAAGTTTAAAATTGCTGTCTTGCATTACATATCCGGTAGGTATATTGGAAAATTGTGTATTTTGCCTGAATGTAGTCACGGAGAAAGAAGCCCATATATTCTACAGAAACGATTATGTAATCGGATTCATGGATAAATTCCCGGTAGAAGAAGGGCACGTACTGATTATTCCAAGGGAACACTATGAAAATATTTTTGATATAGACAATAAAATATATTTAGAAATTCAGGAAGCTGCAAAAAATGTTGCGGCTGCCCTGAGAGATGTTTTCCAGGCAGATGGAATAAACATTGGCCAGAATAATGGAGAGTGCGCAAAACAGATGGTTATGCACTATCACCTGCATATTATACCAAGGCACTGTGGCAGGGAAATTGGATGGAACAGGTTAAAGCAGACTGAAGAAGAGCTTGAAACGAATTGCAAAAGAATAGAAAAGAGATTGAATGAGATTAATAATATAGAATAACATTATAGGATGAGAGGGAATTAAAATGTATAGCTTGGATGAATTATACAACAAAGCGTTACAATTAAAAAATAAGGGGATGTCAGATAAGGAAATTTCCACAGAATTGCATCTATCAGTAAATACGGTTACATGGTTGCTTGCCAGAGATTTCACGAAACAGAAAAATGTTCAGGATGTGAAGATTGGATGGAGGAGTGTAGGAGTATATGGCAACAGGATTGCAAACTTATCCCAGATAATGCTGGATATTATAGAAGAGGAATCCATGGGCGGAGAGTTTGAGCTGGATTCAATTCTTGGAATAACTGTAAATGGAATACCATATGCGACAATGATTTCATATTTTATAGACAAGGAACTGATCATATACAAGCCTCACCCTTCAAGAAAGGATGGCTATTTCAGCAGCAATTTTGCATCTGTAAAAGGAAAAAAAATCGTCATAATAGATGATGTGTGCAGTACTGGCGAAACACTGAGAAGAACTATTAAAGATATAAGGGAAGAAGGCGGAGAAGTAGAACTGGCCATTGTGATCGCCTCTAAAATGCATGAAGATGAAATTGATGGAGTGAGGGTAAGATCTCTTTTCAGGGCATCATTGATAGGTAAAGAATGATTTAAATGTACTGGGGACAATCATTAATACATGAATTAACAGGGAAGCAGAGAGTCTCAACGGGAATATCCCCATCTGGCCCAATTCACCTGGGCAATCTAAGGGAGATACTGACAGGCGATATAATATACAAAAGCATTTTGCTGGATGGGAAGGAAGCTGATTTTATTTACCTCGCAGATGACATGGACCCGCTCAGAAAAGTATATCCTTTCCTTCCGGAATCCTACAAGGAACATGTTGGAAAACCACTCAGGGACATCCCTGCCCCACAGGGCAGAGGGACTTACTCTGACTATTATCTCAATCCTTTTATGAACGCAATGAAGTCGCTGGATGTGAAACCAAACGTCATAAAAACCGGCGAACTTTACAGGGATGGAAAATTTGGTAAAATTACTGAAAAAGTAATAGAAAAGAAGGATGAAATAAGGAAAATACTGGAGACAATATCGGGAAGAGAACTTGAAGAGTCGTGGTTTCCATACAATCCAAAATGTTCTTCATGTGGAAGAATTAATTCCACCACTGCAACAGGTTACATGGATGGTAAGGTGTCGTACACCTGCAAATGTGGGCATGGTGGAGAGAGCGACATTTACCGTGATGAAGGAAAACTTCCGTGGAGAATAGAATGGCCAGCAAAATGGAAAATACTGAACGTAACAATAGAACCATTCGGAAAGGATCACGGAACAGTTGGTGGATCGTATGACACAGGAAAGGAGATTGTTGAGAAAATATTTGATTACCCGGTACCGTTGTCCCTCATATATGAAAGAATACTGTTGAAAGGAAAGGGTGCCATGCATTCATCAACAGGCATCAACATACCTGCAGAAGAAATTCTCAGCTTCTCTCCTCCTGAAATAGTTCGTTATATTATGGCGAGGGTACCTACAACAAGGCATATAGAATTTGATCCTGCGCTTGGGTTTCTCAATATAATGGATGAATTTGAACGTTTGATGAAACTGGAACAGGAGAAAAAAACTACTGACGAGCAGCACTGGATAGTTGCACTTTCAAACGCAGGCAGATCATATGATACAGTTCCTGATTACAGGCACCTGACCACCCTTGTACAGATATACGATTCAGAAGAGAGAATAAGGAATATAATGAAAAAGGAGGGAAAAGAGCCGGATCCGTTAATATTAAGTGAAACAATCGGGATGGCCAGGAAATGGGTCAGGGCTTATGCCCCCGAGTCATCTAAATTCGTTCTGAAGGGAAAGGATGATCCTGTTGATCTCAGTGAAGATGAGAAAAAAATGATATGCCTGTTCTATAACAATTTAAGATCGGTTGAAGATTGGGAACCGGAAAAAATCCATGAATGTGCAAGGGAGTCCATAGGCGCATCCGGAATGGCACCGTCGGATGGTTTTAAAACAATTTACAGGGCGCTAATAGGAAATGACAGAGGCCCGAGGCTTGGATTTTTTCTATCTGTAATTCAAAAGGAAAAAATTTTGGCCAGATTTGGGGCAATATGTGGTGATTGAGATGCCAGGGAAGATTGTAATTAATTGCGCTTTGCCATATGCAAACAACTCCATCCATATAGGGCACCTTGCGGGTGCGTACCTGCCGGGTGATATATTTCACAGATTCAACCAGATCTCTGGCAGAGACAGTATTTTTATATGCGGCACAGATGAATTCGGGACTCCCATAGCCCTTCAGGCAGAAAAAGAAGGCAAAACTCCAAAGGAAATAGTTGACAAATATTACAGGGAATTCAATCAAACATTTACAGATATGGATATAAAGTTTGATTATTTTGGAAGAACAACAGACAAAAAACACGAGCAGTTTGTCCAGAATTTTTTTGAAGACCTTGAGAAAAAGGGATACCTGGAAAGAAGAATGGCGGAATCTGCTTTCTGCCCCAGGGAAAAGCGATTTCTACCAGACAGGTATGTGAACGGAAAATGCCCAAATTGTGGCTATGAATCTGCAAGGGGTGACCAGTGTGATGAATGCGGGCGGACCAATGATCCAAAAGATCTGATAAATCCAGTATGTGCGCTTTGTGGCGGACCAGCGGAATTCAGGGAGACAATCCACATTTTTTTCAAGTTTTCTGAATTTTCCGGGTTTCTGAAAGAATGGCTGGAGTCAAAGAAAGACTGGAGGGCTAATGTGAAGTCATTCCCTCTAAATATTATTGAGGGGGGTTTGAGGGATCTGGCCATTACAAGGGATATGGAATGGGGAGTAAAACTAAAGGAAAAGGGCATGGAAGGGAAGAGAATTTATGTCTGGTTTGAAGCTCTGCTGGGGTATCTTTCAAACGCAATGGAATATTCCGAAAAGAGTGGAAATAAAGAGTTGTGGAAGGAATATTATGATGATGGGGAAACCTATTATTTCCTGGGCAAAGATAATATATTCTTTCACACAATCTTTCTTCCCGCCATGCATCAAGCTTCTGGGAAATATCCACTTCCGTACAGGGTTACTGGAAACGAATATCTGAGGTTCAAGGGGCAGAAGTTTTCAAAATCAAGGGGCATTGGCTTCACAGTGAATGATGTTCTTCAACTGGTTGACAAGGATTCTCTCAGGTATTATATATCATCAATCCTGCCAGAAACATCAGATTCAGATTTCTCCAGTGAGGAAATGAAGGAAAAAGTTAACTCTGAACTCAGTGGCAAATACGGGAATCTGTTAAACAGGGTTGTAACATTTGCCAGAAATAAAAATGTTCTCCCAATTAAACGGGAATCTGATCAGGCGGATATAGAACTAATAGTTAAGATGGAAAAATTCAGGGAAGATTACAGCGCATTAATGGGAAAGATAGAATTCAGAAAAGCGCTGAGTTTATGGCTGGACAGTGTAAAGACAGTAAATTCTTATTTCAATGACGCGAAACCATGGGACCTTATAAAGGCAGATAAAAAAATTACAGAGTCTAAACTGTGGCACATACTGAAGGCTGTTGAATACCTGACATTGGCGATTTTTCCATTTGTCCCTTCTGGTGCAGACAGGGCATGGAAGTCGATTCATGGTTCTTCCATCGAAAATGTAAACTTTTCCCATCTTGCCGAGACCTGTGAATTCACACCCTCAGAAAGCGCAATAATATTCAGGAAGCTGGAAATTGTGGACGAGCCGGAAAACCAGATGAATCTAATAGTTGGCAAGATCACATTCGCGGAATACCACCCTAATGCAGATTCCCTGCTGCATCTGAAAATTGATCTTGGCAGCCATGAAATTGATCTTGTTGCAGGAATCAGAAATTATTACACCCTGGAGGAATTGAAAGGGAAAAGGATAATTGTTGTGGAGAACCTGAAACACGCAAAAATAAGAGGGATAGAGTCACAGGGCATGCTTCTTGCAGCCCAGGATTCAAAAGGTGCGCATCTGTTAACAACCAATGAAAAAGAGGGTACTCCCGTTACTATTGGTGGCATAAAGTGCAATACGGACAGAAAAATTGATCTGGATACATTGAAAATCTATGAAATGAGGGCAGATGAGGTAGATGGCAAAATAGTTCCAACAGCAATAATCGGCAGAAACCGGCTCAGTCTAATGGCCGGGAATAAAAACGTGGAAGTGGATGGAAATGTTGAGCAAAAATCTATTATTCGTTAAAAATCCTATTTTATGGTTATAGGTATAACATTGTTGTCATATTCCAGTATGGCTATGTCAACGGGATCAATCAAAACCTTTGGCACGTCAATAATAACCGGGGCCCCCATTGAGATCTGCAGGGATCGGGCACCTATAATTCTTGCTTTCTCAAATTTTGTGTGCTTCATATAAACCAGTGTGCCATCAGGTAATTTGAATCCGTATAATAGCTTTTGTCTTAAATACGATCAGTTCCGCATTAAGCCAAATTCATTTTAGAATAAAAGCTATTAATCAACAATAAATTCATTTGTGTGGAAAAAATTCGTGCAGCCAACTTTTCTGACTCAGACAGAATAAAAGAAATCGCCTCAAGGGCAGGTTATGTGGATTATATAAGCAGAAATGTAAATTCAATGCTGGCAAAAGGAGGAATGTATCTGTATGAGGATAAGATTGTCGAAGGTTTTTTACAGGCAAGGTTCAGAAATATATGCTGGATAAGTGCGATTAGGGTGGACCCGGATTACAGAAGGCAGGGGATCGCTGAGAAAATGATACGCCATGTCGAGAAACTGGGGAAGGCAAAGGGGTGCAAAAGTTACGGTGCACTGGTAACAGATGATAACACGCCTTCAAGGGAAATGTTCAGTAAACTTGGCTATGTAGAGAAGGAGTATTACGGTACGTTTTTATGCGGGCCATCAGATCTAACAGAAGTTAAAAATTTGAATATTGCCAATGAATATTTGTTTCTTGAATGGGAAATATGGGAAAAAAATGAAGCAATGAAAGAAATCCCGGACTTAAAAAAATTCAAGGATTCAAACGGAAACGAATACATAACCAGCACTGAAGGATTTGAATTGATCAAATTAATTAAAACTCCGGAATATTCAGAAGGTGAAAATTATATCACAATTAATAAAAAAATTCTCACTGAAAACATGATAAAGGAATTGAAGGATGTCAGCATGGAAACTTTTATATTTTATCAGAAAACTATTTAATATCTCCTGAAACGGGTTCAAGTTCCTGCATAAGATGAGCATATTGTGCATTTTTGACATTTCGTTAAACAGAATGACGAAATGAGATTAAAAAAACCTAATTAACAACTATCTGTAGACATATTGTTCTCGTAGTCTAGCAACATAATACTCCTTACAAAATAGAATATGTTCCGACGTTATCAATTAAACTATAAGCATAAAATTTATAACCATGTTATAACATATCACTTAATGGAAAATAATGAAAGCGGAAATCCCACCGTTGTAGGTGAGGATAAGAAATTGAAAAAAGAACTATCTTTCATCCAGTTGCTCTTCCTATCGTTGGGGGGGATTATTGGATCAGGATGGCTCTTTGGAGTAAACGCGGGAGCGGCAACTGCTGGTCCTGCGGTGACAATTTCATGGCTGGTAGGAGGTGTGATGATTATTTTCATTGCATTAACCTATTCTGAACTTGCGGCCATGATCCCAAGAAGTGGTGGAATAGTCAGATACCCACACATGACACACGGGAGCTATACTGGATATATACTTGGCTGGGCATATCTGCTGTCAGCAGTAACAGTGCCTTCCATAGAGGCAGTCGCTGCAGTTACGTATATCTCCGGACTTAAGGGGCTGGGCTTTATGACATATTCTGGAAGCACAGTGTTAGGTGCATTCACTGCATTGACAGCACCAGGTGTGGCTATTGCACTGGCTCTAATGGTTGGATTCTTCTTCCTGAACTATTTTGGAATAAAATTCCTTGGCAGATGGAATGAGTATTTTGTTTACTGGAAACTTGTAATCCCAACACTTACATTCATTCTCCTGTTTATCATGTTCCGTGCAAGCAATTTCACATCACTTGCAGGAGGGTTTAACGCAGTAGGGACACCATTTATATTCACAGCAATACCAGGAGCAGGAATTGTGTTCTCATACCTTGGATTCAGGCAGGCCCTTGATTACGGGGGCGAGGCTAAAAATCCACAGAAAGACATACCAAGAGCACTTATCTTTTCTGTTATCATCGGTATCGTATTATACGAACTATTGCAGTTGGCTTACATTGGTGCATTGAGAGTTTCTGTTTCTGGGTTAAGCCCATTTGCATGGACATCACTCGGAACATCTTCATATGCTTCATCACCATTCTATCACGTATTCGAGTCTGCAGGAATAGCAGGATTTGGAGCATGGGGATCAGTGTTACTGGCTGATGCAATCATATCACCATCCGGAACTGGATGGATATACCTTGGAACATCAACCAGGACAATTTATGGATTGGCAACAGACAAATACTACCCTCCAAGCGTAATGAAAGTAAACAAGAAAACCGGTGTTCCTATGATACCATTAATACTTTCCACAGTCATAGGCATGATATTCATAGCACCATTCCCGTCATGGTATATCCTTGTAGGATTCATATCAGGCGCAACTGTGTTTACTTACATAATGGGTGGAGTCAGTCTCAGGGTATTGAGGAACACGGCTAAGAATGTAGACAGGCCATACAAGCTTCCATACAGCAGGATACTGTCTATCGTAGCCTTTGTAAGTGCCACACTCATAGTTTACTGGGCAGGATACATCACACTATCAATATTGATGATGATGATTCTTGGAGGAATACCCCTATATCTGATATACTATGGAACATACAAGCTTGAAATACCATTATTAAAGACCCTGGTAACAGGACTCGCCTATTGGGCAGTAATCGCGGCATCGTTCTATGTAATTTACTACGATATCGTAATAGCTGCAGTCAAAAACATAGGTGCAGGCAAAGCAGCACCAAACTCTGTATTCTATAATTTCATAGCAGTCTATGTAACAATAGTAGTCTCTACAGTACTCCTGACATTCCTCATTCAGCACTGGGCAAAAGAGGATGAGAAGAAGGAAATCAAATCAGGCTGGTGGCTTATCTATTTCGTTCTTTTCATATTCGGGTTCTCATATCTTGGCGCATTTGGGCCATACGTTTCACCAATAGCAGTTGCTGGCAAAGCATTCCCATATGTTCCACTACTTATGTTCCCATATGACACACTTGTAGTGATAGTTGTTGCAGTTGTATTCTTCTTCCTTGCAGTGAACTCTGGATACTCTGAAGATGACGTACAATCTATACTGGCGGAACAGGGAGTGCCTCTGAGCACATTAGAAGACTTGAGCGACTAAACAAACTATTTTTTTTTTCCAAAATCTATTTTTTTTTACATTTTTCAAAATTGTTATATACTCCATTACTATACACAGAATTACGCACAAGCCTGAAAATAAAACCAATATAGGCGTATATGGTGAAAGAGAAAAATCTCAACATGATCCATTGATTCATAATTGGTTAAAGATGAAGTTGTGAATTGCTATCACAACCGAGATGAGATAATGGTGCAAATTGTGGCTCGCCAATTTCCAAATTTAATAATAATTGTACGGCAATTGGATTAACTCCGGTTGATCCTGCCGGCGGCTACTGCTATCAGGTTTCGACTAAGCCATGCGAGTCAAGGGGTCGTAAGACACCGGCGTACTGCTCAGTAACACGCGGACAATCTACCCCCACGTGAGGGATAACCTCGGGAAACTGAGGCTAATACCTCATAGTTGTCATCTGCTGGAATGCTTTGACGATGAAAGAATTTCGCGTGAGGATGAGTCTGCGGCCTATCAGGTAGTATGTGGTGTAAAGGACCACATAGCCTAAGACGGGTACGGGCCTTGAAAGAGGGAGCCCGGAGATGGACTCTGAGACACTAGTCCAGGCCCTACGGGGCGCAGCAGGCGCGAAAACTGTGCAATGCGCGCAAGCGCGACACGGGAAGCCTGAGTGCCTTAACTATGTTAAGGCTTTTCTTGATCCTAAAAAGCTCAAGGAATAAGAGCTGGGTAAGACGGGTGCCAGCCGCCGCGGTAACACCCGCGGCTCGAGTGGTAGTCACTTTTATTGAGCCTAAAGCGTTTGTAGCCGGATTTGTAAATCTCTAGGAAAATACTTCTGCTTAACTGAAGAAATTTTGGAGAGACTGCAAATCTAGGGACCGGGTGAGGTTGAATGTACTTCTGGGGTAGGGGTAAAATCCTGTAATCCTGGAAGGACGACCGGTGGCGAAGGCGTTCAACTAGAACGGATCCGACGGTGAGGAACGAAGGCTAG